>NZ_JWHL01000011.1 GCF_018132105.1 Methanocalculus chunghsingensis
CCTGCCTGTTAGATCGTGAATTAAAAAGCGATGAATCTCATTAATCAGATTCAGAGTGAGTGGCGAGAACTCCAGTTTCTCTATACCATGATGAAGTGCTTTGATGTAATTCAATACTTCCTGTATCTCGTTGATGTCGTCTTTTGGACGCATATGGGCTTCGAATTCAAGAACTCCCTGAAGTGATGCCTGCGTCCCCTCGATCTGAGAACTTAACAATGCCTCTTTCTTGATGTACATCGCCACGAAGAGATCGGGGTTTGGGAGTACCTGGGTGACTCCGTCAAGGCGGGCCAGAGCTCCATCGGCTTTCGATAACAGATAGAGAAGCCCCTCATCGAAAACCAGATCCCCTGGGGGTAAAGGGTGGGGGATAAAGGCTTCATATCCGCCTTTCTGGCGGACGAAAACCCCTGCCCGATTATCGGAATATTTTCCCATATGTGGTATTTCAATGTGTAATACTATAAAGTGTCTTGTAAGTCAACCTATGTTGACTTAGACGACTACACCTCTCTCTAACGCAACCAGACGTGACTTACATGCCACAAAGCCATGTAAGTCAATCTAACTTGACGTAGCAGAACCCCTCCTCTCCTAAGGTATCATACCTTGAGTTAGAGAAACAGTATATCTGACTTAGAAAGGGGATAGTAAATAATGGGTAATGCCTCGCTGATTATTCCATCAGGTATCTTCCTGCCATAGAATGAATAATGGATGAATGATCAGGTTGTACAGAAAAGTGATTTCAAAACGCTGAGGGGGAGATTTGAACTCCCGAGAGACAAATGCCTCACGAGGTTTCCAGCCTCGCGCCTTCCCGCTAGACTACCTCAGCAAAAGATGCAGTAAACTAATTGTCCGGGCTATTACTTAACTCTGCTCTTCTTCGTCCAGCCACGGGGATACCTGCCGGGATCCATCAGGTTCGATTTCGGGCGTGCAACGATGCCATGCTTTCCGGGTTTACACCGATCTGATCCGACACGTGCGGTTCCAAGGCCGACGATCTCGCCCGCTTCTGTCATGAATGCGACCGTCTCGCCTTTGGCGAATGTACCGCATGAGAGAATACCGGCACCGGCGAGCTGTGCTCCCCTGCAGACTGCATCAACGGCGGTATCGCGCAGGACGATCCTCGGGATCTCGCCGACTGCCCGTTCCAGCGGGAGGATCATCTTCCCGAGTGCTTCGGGGTCGCCCTCATCTGCACGAGCCTTTGCATCGGCAAGTTCGTGGAGGGTATGGGCGTCCGCCTCGGTGAACCCACCGGACGAGGTCCGGCGCAGCTCCGCCATCTGCCCCCGAACCCCGAGTGCAAGGCCGATATGGACACAGAGGCTCCTGATATAGGTGCCTGCTTCGCACCGGACCCTGAGGAGAACAAGCCTCCCCTCGACATCAAGGACCTCGATTGCATAGATCGTCCGGATGCGGAGTGCCCGTTTCACCGCACTCCGGCGTGGAGGTCGCTGGTAAATCCTCCCCTGGAATTCAGCGACCGTCTCTTCGATCTTCTCCCGTGGCACATCTCCGTGGAGTTCGAGCACGCAGATATACTCCTTCTCATGGGCAAGGAGGTGCTCTGCGATCTTCACGCCCCGGCCGAGCATCACGATCAGGACACCGGAGACCATCGGATCGAGTGTGCCCCCCTGCCCGGTCCGGACACCGAGAATATCGCGGACCCAGGCGGCCACCTCATGGCTCGTCGGACCCGGCGGCTTGTCGATGACGACGATACCGGAGAGTTCGGTGGTCATGATCGCCTCTCCCTGAGATAGGTATTCAGGGCTTCAAGGGTGCCGGTCATCGATCCATCCCCGATGACGGCGGGCTCAACGCCTCCCTTCCGCATTGCATCTGCGGTGATATCCCCGATAGCAATTGGCAGGATACCTTCTTTTCGGTCCCAGTTTGCCATGGTGAAGGAGTTTGCACTGGTGAAGAGGATCGCGTCAGCCCCTTCGAGATCGAGTGGGTTGTTTGTCTGAATCAGCCCATAACACCGGTATTCATAGGCAATTCCGCCTGCATCCTCTATCGCCCGGATCAGCCCGGGATTGGGGACGTCCGCACGTGGAATGCCGATCGCCTTCCCATCAATCCAGTCGCCGAGATACGGGACGAAGTCACGTGAATAGAAGGTGGGGAGTGTCTCAGCGGAGATCCCGCCATCCTCCAGAACCCGTGCCGTCTGGGGGCCGATGGCAACAACCCGTGCCTCAGTCCTGAGGAGTGGAGCGATCAGCTCAGCGGGAAGCGCGCTTGTGAAGAAGATACAGTCGAAGGCGCCACGGTTCGCCTCCAGTACAAAGGCCTGCACCTGGGTATCATAGACATCTGAACGGAGGGGAGAGACGATCCGGCAGCTGTGGCCGTATTGTTCACAGGTTGCCTCGTCTCTGCCCGCCTTCTCCGGAAGCCGTGTCACCGCGATGATCATTATCTATCTGTAGGAGCGGATGGATGATATTCTTGTCCTCTCCGGGTTAATCTCTTAATTATATGGAGGGTATCCTCATCGGGGCATGCATCGGGGTGCTGCTTGGAACGATCAGCGGATGTACCCCCGGTATTCATGCAAATACCATGGCAGGGATCCTCCTTGGAGTTCATCCGGCTCTCCTGATCCTCTTTGGCCCGTCCGTCTTTGCCGCGGCGGTGACGGCGACACTTGTGACACACACATTTCTTGATGCCGTCCCCTCCACCTTCCTCGGGGTTCCGGATCCCGATACCGCCATCGCGGTCCTCCCTGCCCATGATCTCTGCATGAAGGGGCTCGGTGAGGAGGCTGTCAGGATCGCAGCCCTCGGATCTGCTGCCGGGGCGGGATTTGGGCTCGTCCTCTTCCCCCTCTTCTTTTACCTCCTCCCCCCGTTTCAGCCGTATCTCGACTGGTGGATCGGCCTCCTCCTCCTCGCTGTCGCCGGACTGCTGGTTATCCGGTCTGAAGCTCCTGAATGGGCGGCGGCCATCCTTGCCGTCTCCGGGGTGCTTGGATCCTTCACGATGGCATACTCCCACCTCTCCTGGCAGGTCCTCCCCGGCGGAAGCCCGCTTCTCCTCCCCCTCCTCACCGGCCTCTTCGGCCTGCCGATCCTGCTGAAAGGTGCCGAAGGGACAATTCCCGAACAACGATTTACAGAGATAAGGATGAACCGCAGGGAGATTGCCGGATCCGCCTGTGCGGGAACGGTTGCCGGTGCCATCGTCGGGTGGATGCCGGGCTTCTCGAATGCAACCGCCAACGCCGTCCTTGCTTCCTTTATCTCCTATACCCGGCAGGGGCGGGGATATATCCTTGCGACCTCCGCGGCGAATACCGCCAATGCCTTCCTCGGGATCGCCGCCCTCTATGCCCTCTCGCGTGCCAGAAACGGGGCGATGGCTGCTGTGGCGACGGAAATGCTCCCCCCGGTCCTCACTCTCGTCTCTGCAGGAGCTATCGCCGCAGTCATCGCCTATCCGCTGACGATCCTTGCATCAAAAGGTTCCCGCTATCTTGTCAGGGTCAATGTCAGGCGGCTGAACCTCTCCGTCATCATCTTCCTCGTCCTCCTGACAGCTGTTGTCACCGGGCCGTTTGGCCTCCTTGTTCTTCTTCTGGCAACAGCCATCGGGATGGTGCCGCCCCTCGTCTCGGTGCAGCGGGTCTTCTGCATGGGGGCGATCATGGTCCCGATCATGATCTGGTCGATCCTTGGAGTTCCTCTCTTCTAAAAAATACCGGTGAGATGGCTGATATAGACAAAATATCCGATGAGAACGGCCACGGAGATGGGGCGGGTGAGCTTCTCTCCTGCCATGGTGATCGGAACTGCCGCAAGGGAAAAGAGTGCCATCATCAGGAGATCGCCCCTCTCGTCAAGAGGGATGGGGGTGATGATCGCGATGATCCCCATCACAAAGAGGAGGTTGAAGATATTGCTCCCGAGGAGGTTCCCGACCGAGATCCCGCCCTGCCCTTTTGTGATGGCGACGATCGAGGTGGCAAGCTCGGGGAGCGATGTCCCGACGGCGACGATGGTCATGCCGATGATGAAGGCGGGGATCTCGAGGGCAACCGCAATCCCGATTGCTGATGTGACGACGAGATGGGCGCCGATGATGACGGCGGCAATACCGCCCCCAGTCAGGATATAGTCGAGGTATCCTCTCCTTGTTTGGATCTCTTCCCCTGTCTCCCGCCCATCCCAGAGCGATCGGAGGATGAGAATAAACCCGATGAGCAGGATGATCCCTGATCCCATTGAGAGGGTTCCAGACCATGCGAGGATACAGAAGAGGGCGGTTCCGCCAAGCATCAGGCCTGTCTGCTTCCCGATTCCGCTGTTTTTGGGATCACGGGGATTGAGGATCGCCGGGTTGAGGATCCCGCAGATGGCGAGGACGAGGGCAATGTTTGCGATATTGCTCCCGATGATATTGCCTGTTGCAATGCCGGGGCTTCCGGTGAGCGCGGCATTCGCGCTGACCACAAATTCAGGGAGTGATGTGCCGAATGCCACGACGGTAAACCCGATAAGCGCAGGGGATATCGAAAAACGGGATGCAAGCCCTCTCCCTCCACCGACGAAGAGATCTGCACCCTTGATGAGGAGGATCATGCCGACAATGAAGAGGGCCACTTCGATGAACATCACAGGATGATCTGGTCGCCGGATATATAGGTTCTGAGGTGATACACTCATCTACGATGGAGTACTGGTTTGGAAGCATCGATGGCACCGGGGTCTGCCGGCCTGCAGACGGCGGGGCGCCGGAGCTGCTGGCGAGGGTGCGATCACTCGTTACAGATATGCGGGTATTTCACCCTCTGACAGAAGAGCTGATTGAAGGCTGTGGCATCTTCTCTGACAGAAGGGAGTATATCAGACAGCTTCGTGAGGTGACGATCCTCCATGCCCGCGAGGTGATCGCAGATGCTGCCCAGGAGAAGGATGCCGAACTCCTCCAGATGGTCCGGATGCTCGATCAGATGGATGAGGTGATCAACCTCCTGACCGAACGGCTTGTCGAATGGTACCAGGTGACTGATCCATCCTTCTCATCGAAGAGTAGAAAAGGGGCTGGCAGGCGTATTCTCCCGAGGATCACAAAGAGCAGATCGCCTCCCCTTCGCGGGGTTGCCCGTGAGATCGAGGAGCTTGGGGAGGCACGCAAACGGCTCGCCACCGAGGTTTCACGGCGTGCCGGGAGTGTCATTCCGAATATGAGCGAGCTTGTCGGCGGGCTTGTTGCGGCCAGGATCATGGCCCGTGCCGGAGGGTTGACCCCCCTTTCCCGGATGCCCGGCAGTTCTGTCCAGGTCCTCGGTGCCGAGGCGGCCCTCTTCTCGCATATCCGGCAGGGGTCGCCATCGCCCAAGCATGGTCTCATCTTCCAGCACCGGCGGGTGCATAATGCCCCGCGGGAGGTCCGGGGGCAGGTTGCCCGGATTCTTGCCGGAAAGCTGGCGATCGCCGCACGGATCGACTTCTATCGCGGGTCGCTCGATCCCGACTTCATTGCTGATGCCCAGGAACGGATCGATGCCGCATCCGGAGGTGCCCAATGATCCGGATCGATGGCAACCTCGTCTCCCCCGGACCGGGCGGGGTCTATAATGAGCGGATGGCACAGGGATACCGGGTCTGGGATCCCTACCGCTCGAAACTCTCTGCACTCAGCATGCTCGATCCAACGATCGATCTCACCGCGGATATGCGGGTCCTCTATCTCGGGGCGGCAAATGGCACCACCGTCTCCCATGTCGCCGACTATGTCGATGTTGTCTATGCCGTCGAGTTTGCACCCCGTCCGCTCCGGGATCTCCTTGCCGTCTCTGAGAAGCGGAAGAATATTGTCCCGATCGCAGGCGATGCGACCCGGCCTGACCGGTATGCACCATTTGTTGAGATGGTGGATCTCCTGTACCAGGATGTGGCACAGCCTGACCAGGCCGGTATCCTCATCAAGCATATACCGTTTCTGAAGGCCGGGGGTACTGCGATCCTGATGCTGAAGACACGGTCGGTTGATATCAGGCAGACGCCGGAGGCGGTCTTTGCAGAGACGATAACAAGGCTCACCGATTCCGGGCTCCGGGTGGTGACGAGCTGCTGGCTTGAGCCGTATCATCATGATCATGCGGCGATCGTGTGTGGTGTTGATCCGGCGGGGATGTCGTAGGTGGCCGCATTTATTCCTTTTGGCTGATGAGGGCTCTTTTGAGCTGAAGATGCTCAGTAAGCCCTTTTTTCAGGTTGTGTACTGCCTCCTCCTCAGTCAGGCCCTGATCAGCAACATGCGTAAGAAGATCAATAGCCACGTAGAATTTTCCTTCCCTGTGTACTTCGATGAGGGTTTTCATACTATCTGGAGTATCTCTGTATCTTTCCAATCATAATGGCTCTCCGTCTCTTCTGCCCCTCTCATATCAGGCATATACCGTTTCTGAAGGCCGGGGGTACTGCGTTCCTGATGCTGAAGACCCGGTCGGTCGATATCAGGCAGACACCGGAGGCGGTCTTTGCAGAGACGATCGAACGGTTTATCGATTCGGAATTACGGGTGGTGACGAGCTGCTGGCTTGAGCCGTATCATCATGATCATGCGGCGATTGTGTGTGAGCATGATGCCTCATCCCGGTGATTACCGGGATGATATTTGCACCTCTTGTTGGCAATCTCTGGAGAATGTTAAAGAATTGGTGTTATTTTGATGCTACAGTTACTGAGGCGGCCCTGGTGATCGTCTTCTTCCCGCCACGGGCCCCGGTGGCTGTTAACGTCGGGAAGAAGGTCTTTCCGGTGTATTTTCCTCGTGGTGGCCGGACATACTCGTAACGGTGCGGGATCTCGACAGAGTCCTGGCCTTCGGTGGTCTCATGCGTCTCTGGCAGCGTTCCATCCCCGAAATCAATGACAATCGTTTTAACGGCATCGGGACCGCTATCCGGGTTGTACCGGATCAGCCAGACGTGTGTATCGCCACTTGTAATGTCTGCTCGTGCGGGAGTCAGAACAAGTGACGGTTCAAGGATATTGGTCATAATCGGATATTGATATTTTATAATTATATATTTCTATCTTTTGCCGTATTCACTGGTTTTGATCAGAATGAAGATCTCCATAGGGTCATCAGGGAATAAATCAACGGGGAAGGAACCAGCCAGGAGGTCGAATGCAAGGAGATGACAAGCATGAAGAAAGAGAGATCTCCGGGTCATTCAGAGGTAGTATCGGTATCATCTTATAATCGCTCCACGTAAAGATGATATATTCTGCGGAGTGGCAGGATTCTGGTTCCTGCTGTTTATCTCCTGCACGACTGTATGTGGTCTGTATGCAGCGATACATCTTCAATCCGTTCTCAATCCTGATGGTGATCATCCTCATCGTTGCGGTGATCATCCTCCTGCCCCTCCTCTTCCTCGGGCTGATCGGGGGTGCCCTCACGAACCTCGGGTTCACCTGGCTCCAGGCGATCGCCCTGATCATCCTGATTCTTGCCGGGAGCCTGGTGAATATCCCGGTGACCACCCTCCGGGAGGAGGCACCCGCACCCCCGCAGCCGCCGAGGGGCCAGTTTGCCCCTTCGCTCTATGAGGGGATGTACCGGGTCCAGCCGCCGGCGAAGACGACACGTATTGCGGTAAATGTCGGCGGCGCCATTATTCCGGTCCTGATATCCATGTACCTCCTCTTCCATACCGTGGTGATTGAGGGCGACCTTCTTCGTCTCGCTCTTGCCGGGGTGGGGGTCCTCGCGGTCGCCATCCTGACGAACCGGGTTGCCCGTCCCATACCTGGGGTCGGGATCAGCACACCGTTCTTCATCCCCCCGATTGCCGCCCTCGTCTGCGGAATCCTGCTCGGCGGCAGTGGGATGGGCTCGGTGGTGATCGCGTATGTGAGCGGCACCCTCGGGACCCTCATCGGTGCCGATCTCCTCAACCTGAACAAGATGGGGGGGCTTGGTGCCCCGGTCGTCTCGATCGGTGGTGCGGGGACGTTTGACGGGATCTTCCTCGCAGGGATCATCGCGGCGTTTCTGGCGTGAGGGATTTTCAAGAGATTACTGCTTGATGAATTTGGTTTTTCTATCTTCGTTATTACAAGTTGTTATGTGCAACCTTAATGTATTATGGGCTCTTATAGATTATTATGACGCAAGGGATGACCACCATAGAGATCTCACGATCTGATAAAACGAAGCTCGATAAATTCCGTCGCTATCCAAAAGAACCCTATCGTCTGGTTATTCACCGTCTTCTTGAAGTGGTGGAGGATACTGAACCTCTTACAGATGAGGAGATTGCCGAGATCCGGGAATCTCTCGAAGAGATCGAAAGAGGTGAGTATGTTACACATGAGGAACTGAAGCGTGATCTGGGGCTTGAGTGATTCAGTGTGATTTTTACTCTTCGTTATTCGAAAAAAGCTCAAAAGGCTATTAATAAAGTGTCTGCAACGGATGTTCGGCGAATAGTGGGGGCTCTTGAAGACCTTTCAGAAGAGGAAAGGCCGGAATTGTTTGTGAAACGTCTGACCGATTCTCCATTATATTCTCTCAGGGTTGGCGTATATCGGGTGATTTTGTCAATCAGTCATGATCAATGTGTGATATTGGCAGTGAAGCTGGCTCATAGGCGAAATGCCTATCGTGATCATTAACAGGTGCTCGCTTTTTGTAATAGTTGAAATGTATTTCAGTTCTTCATCACAGAAATACAATCTCATACATCGGGAAAGACCTCGCCAATTGAGTGATATCTGCCCCGCTTATCAACTGTTTTCAAATGATTCAGTATGTTCTCAACATCCCAGTTTTCGTTGTCTTCGGGTATCCGGAGTGCCTGATCTGCCATTTCAGAAGTGAGGGGATCATGTGTCTGGCTACGCCGTCGTAACCGGGAGATTTTCATCCGGGTCCCGCGGCTTATTGATAGGGTTGTCCTGGAGCTGTCAGATGCCATGGTATATCATTGAGAGCAGGCAGTCTTAGTAATTGTTCCTGATCCTTTGTATCCGGGGATTGAAGAAAGGCGCACTGTGTTCAGATATAAAGCCTGTCGGGATATTCTGAGAAACCCGTATGTGAGCTATTATTCCGGTCAGTCTGAGGCTATCCCTTTCTCCATCTATCCTCTGCATCCCCGTTTGTATAAACTCACATACGGTTTATTGGAAGATCCGAAACAGGATCCACGATGGCTGACCCTGCCCAGGAACAATGGAAAAGCTGATACTTCACCCTCCGCAGAAGAGAAGTACCAAAAGAGAGAGTAGTCCGGAGCAGATTCGAACTGCTGTCGGGGGAACCAGAATCCCCCATGATTGACCCCTACACTACCGGACTATTGTGCCATACTATGTTATTCCTGATGCTTTATGAACCTGACGGATTATCACCGGCTAACCCCTGCATCACCGGCCATCCGGGAGGGGTTCCTCGCAGATCCCGCCGATGCCCGGCAGGATTTCCTATGTTCCTTCTCAGGATATATGTCGGCCATCCTTCCACCGCCGATCCGCCGTTCAACCTGGCCCGCTGCTCAGCACACTGCCAGTCTCCGGGTTTGCTACACCTGCTCTGCCCGGCCGCATCCCCTGCATGCTTTGCATACCTCCGCCTGCGGACGGATCAATTTTCCTTCCCCGCAGAAGGGGGGGATGTCTGCGATGTCGCGGCGGTAATAGATGTGTGGAACGAGCGAGATGTGGGTGTAGGCACCGACCGGGAGGCCTGCCCGCCCTGCGATATGCTCCTGGAGGCGGGCGAGTGCATACATATTTGCCCCTGCCGCCGAGAGCATATCATTTGACCGGAAGACGACCTTCATATCCAGCAGCCCGTCCCGCTGGACACACTGGATCAGCTGGAGGCAGGGGCAGTCGTCAAGCTCCTCATCGACCGGCGGGTTCCAGGTGACGGCGACCGCCCTCCGGGTGGCCGGCTCTTCGGTCAGCTTCCTGACGATATAGGCGATCTGGTCGGCATGCACCGCCACCCCTTCAACGACGTTCCCCTGCCCCCAGTCGAAGAGCCGGGAGTGATAATCGTACTCAAAGACTGAATCGGATCCGGAGATGAGATCCTCTGCATAGCAGTCGAGGAAGGCCTGCCGGAACCGGGAGGCGGCACTCGCCATCGGCAGGGCGAGCGGGTCCTCAACCCTGATCGTGACCTCGTCGGTCTCAAGCGTCTCCTCCCCGTTCTCGGTCCGCCGACCCCGCCCCTTCTCAAGGATGTGGGCGACGACGAGTTCATGGCCACGGGCGAGTGTTGCGGCACGGATGATCTTCATGATTATAGTAATGGCTGATGGGGGGTTAATAGTATTAAGGAAAAACAGAGGCTGGCGCTAACCATGAAGGAATTAAGGTACCCCGGATGACTGGTACTTTCGAGCGGTCTGCCTTCCTTCTGAGGGTTCGGTATCTTTCTGATTCTGTTCTGATTTCGATCGATGTCTGTGTTCTACCGCGCTATGCTACGCTTACTTATCAGGAACAGGGACAGGTCCCAGGGCTTATGGATGATAAGTTGTATGGTGTCGGTGCTATGAAGAATGTTGTTTAAGCGCTAATGGAATTTTTTCAGATTTCATTGGTCTGATCTGATCTCCCGTATTCTGATTTGGGAGGCTCTCCCTCCCTCCCCTCCATATCGGATTTGATCCGTTTTCGTCCCCTGTCAGCCCTCTGGCATATCCTGCCTCGGACTGGACACACCCTCGACCACAAAGGATATATTAAGTCCTCCACTAATATGGAAGCATATTCCGTTGATCGGAGTATGCAGACCGGTGAATCGGAATTCGGCATATGTCGAAGCCCGAAATCTGGTATGTAAGGTAATGACTGTTCATAATGAACAAAGGAGGAAATGATTTAATGACTAAGAGATTAACAATCGCAGTAATCTCGCTCCTTGCACTCGCCATGATTGCAATTCTCCCCGCAGCGGCAATAACTGTCGTTCCTGCCGGTGAGACTGTCTTCCGTGGTGAGGAAGGGATCGATATCTCTGCTGGAATACCTGTCGCAGGTACCCTTGCATGGTATGCACCAGGGTCAACCCCGGGAACTGATGCTCCGTCAAGAACCGTGAGCGTTGCTAACCCCCTGAACTTCTATGTAGATCCATCTATGGAAGAAGGTTCATGGTATACAATGCCAGTTGCGGTTGGTGCTAATGCAGCAATTCTTGTTGCAGACCCCGCAATTGATGTGCAGCTCCGCCGTGGAACCACAAGTGTCAATGATGCAACAGTCATTCGTGGCGATCTCCTGAACTTCAGGATCACATCGAACCTCGATGCATTTGCAAACCGTGGTGCACCATCCGCAGCTCCAACCCGTATCCGCGTCACCGATCCAAATGGCAACGTCTATACCAGCCTTGTTGGTGATGTTGCTGGTGTTGCAACCACCTTCGATCTGACAGCTACTGGTGGTAACACAGATGTCAACACCAACCCATTCGCTGTGGCTGCCGGTGCAACTGTCTGGGACACAGCAGCAGCTCCGTACTCACGCGGTACCTACACCTATAAGGTCGACTGTAATGCAAATGGCATGAATGACAACTATGATGTCACCGGCAAGACCGTCTCAAAGACCTACTCGGTCACCATCGCAGATGATGATCTTATCATCACCTCGAACAAAGACACCGTCGTCCGGAACACTGACTTTGCAATCACAATCGAGGCCCGCCCAAGCACAGACTATGTCCTCTGGGTAAAGGGAACCTCAAGCCTCGCCGCAGCTGACGTTCCGGCAATTAAAGCCGGTCAGCAGGGTGTTGCACTTGATGCAGGCGTAGGTTCTGCAGGTCGTAATGCAGGTCTTTACACCTTCGCTGCAGCCCAAACCGTTGGAGCAGATGTTCCCGGTGGTCTTGCAGTTGGTTCGCAGTTCTATGCAATGGTTTCAACAGCTTCCTCAGGAAAGAGGACCGTTGGTTTCTCAACCGACCAGAACACCAAAGATCAGAGCTTCACCATCCGGACAGACCGCTATGTTGCACCAGGTCCTTCTGGCGACTACGATGAAGTAAAGGTCCGTGTCGAGAAGGGTGACGTTACCATCACCGCCTCAGGTGACCGGAGCTACTACATCGGTGAGGAAGTCACCTTCTCTGGTGTCAACACCGACTCAAGCAACGTCTACCTCTTCATCACCGGCCCGAACCTTGCAAACAATGGTGCACGGCTTACTGATCCATCACTCGCAGTTATTGACACCAATGCTGCAACCTTCGTTGAGCGGACCGTCCGTGGCGACGACACATGGGAGTACAAGTGGGATACCTCCGGCGCTCCACTCGATGCCGGTACCTACACCATCTATGCAGTCGCTGACCCAAGAGACCGCAACAACCTTGCAAACGTCAAATACGCAACAGTCTCTGTTGTTGTCCGCAAGGGCTTCGTCTCTGCAACCGCCTCCCAGGCTGCTGTTGCAAAGGGAGACAGCCTCTATGTCCGTGGAAACGCTGAAGGCAACCCATCACCGGGTGTCGCTATCTGGGTTCTCGGACGCAACTTCTATGCACGTGCCACCCAGACCGTCGAAGATGATGCAAGCTTCGAATATGAACTGACAGGCGCTGCAACACAGGGCATGGCTTCAGGCCAGTACTTCGTCGTTGTTCAGCACCCGATGGGCAACAACCGCTTCGATGTTGTTGAGACCGTCGTTGGTGGAACTACCTTTGCAAACATGCTCGGTATTGTGCCAGCTGTGGGTATCGCATCCACCGACTACTTCCCGGTTCTTGGACCTGGACGTCTTCAGGGATCTGACGCCGCAGAAGCGCTCATTCAGCTCATGAACAACCCGAATGTCGATGACACCTACACCAAGCTGACCTTCCTCGTTGAAGAGCCATGGATCCGGATCGACTCGATCGCTGACAAGTTTGTCGGATCGACCTTCACCATCTCCGGAACCACCAACCTTGGTGTTGACAATGACCTCCTCGTTGAAGTGACCTCTTCAGCCTTCCAGCCAACTGACAAGACCGTCAGCGCAGAATTCTCTGGCGCATCCGGAACTGTCAAGGTTGTGCAGGGTGACGCAGGCTACAACACCTGGTCATTCGAAGTCGACGCAACAGGATTCACACCTGACGAGTACATCGTCACTGTCGAATCAATTGAGGCCGATGCTTCGTCAACCACCACCTTCAACGTCCTTGAGGGTGCCCCGGTTACCCAGCCACCGGTCACAACACCACCTGTAACCACACCACCAGTGACAACACCACCGGCAACCCAGCCACCTGAGGCCCCAGAGACTCCAGGATTTGGTGCACTGATTGCAATTGCAGGTCTTGGTGCGGTAGCGTTCCTCGTTCTTCGCAGGAACTAAACCCACTAACTAACCTTTTTCTTTTCTTTTCAGAACGTTTTCAGAGTGGAATCGTTTATTCAGCTCATGAGACGGGTTGCACCTGTCCGGGTTCCGGCAAACTCCGATGCTCATCCAGAAAGGATATCGTCTTTTAGACCAGATGGAGCATCAATCATGCATGACAGGAAGAATCGTATCGCCAATGGGAATCTCCCCATTATTCGCACTCCTGTGACACCTCTCTCCGAATGCACGGGGGAGATGGTCGAGAAAGAAAAGAAACAACAACTTGTTGAGGATATCAGGCGTATTCAGGAGACGGAAGAGTTAGTGGAGCTCTTCTGATCAGGTACGCTCCTGCCGCTGAATTCAAATCCCCTCCTCCCGAACAAACCCGGCAACCATTATCCCTGCAAAGGACGAGATCCTGTATCACACCGGAATAACCGGGGGTAGTATGCATGGTTCGTCTTACTGGCAAAGTACTTGATATCGAATACCGCGGTGTCCTTCTCAACCGGGATGATGCCCGTACCATCGGCGTCCTTGATGGGGATCGCGTCGAGCTGATCAATGAAGAGAAGAAGACGGTTGCACAGGCATTTGTGACAACGACGGCAACCATGCTCCAGCAGGGTACTGCCGGGGTGTACCAGGTGACGAACCGGCGGCTGCAACTGGAGGGCGGCGAAGCAATTGAGATCCGTGCAGTCGGCCGCCCCGCATCCATCGACTTCATCAAGAAGAAGATGGACAAAGGAAAACTCACGATGGAAGAGACCCAGACGATCATCCGTGAGATCGTTGATGATACCCTCTCGCCCGGAGAGATCAGTGCCTATCTCGTTGGTACCTATATCAACGGCCTTGATATGGATGAGATCGAGTATCTCACCCGGTCTGCGGTGAACACCGGGGAGAAGCTCTCGTTTGCCTCGCACCCGATCGTCGATAAACACTCGATAGGCGGTGTCCCCGGAAACAAGATCACCCTCCTCGTCGTTCCGATTATCGTCGCCGCCGGGCTGAAATGTCCGAAGACCAGCTCACGGGCGATCACCGGGGCGGGCGGGACAGCTGACCTGATGGAAGCTATCGCTCCGGTCGCTTTCTCAGCAGAAGAACTCCAGTCGATGACCGAGAAGGTCGGCGGCGCCATCGTCTGGGGGGGTGCAACCAATATCGCACCTGCGGACGACAAGATCATCCTCTACGAATATCCCCTCAAGATCGACCCGCATGGCCAGATGCTCGCCTCGGTGATGGCGAAGAAGTTTGCTGTCGGTGCCGATCTCGTCGTCATCGATATTCCGGTCGGCCGTTATGCCAAGGTAACAACCGTTGAGGAAGGGCGTAAGCTCGCTCGCGATTTCATGGAACTTGGCGACCGGTTGGGAATGCGGGTTGAGTGTGCCCTCACCTACGGCGAAGCGCCGATCGGCCGGTCAATCGGAGTAAACCTTGAGGTGGCAGAGGCCCTGCGGATCCTCAAAGGAGAAGAAGGACCGGACTCCCTCATTCAGAAGAGTGCTGTCATCGCCGGTATCGCCCTTGAGATGGCAGGGAAAGTCCAGGCAGGTGAAGGAACCGCATCAGCACTTGATCTTCTCACCTCCGGGAAGGCCGATGCCATGATGCAGAAGATCATCGAGGTGCAGGGCGGCGACCCGGCCGTCACCGCTGAGGATCTCCCGCCCGGAGATCACTCATTCACGGTGAACGCACCGGAGACGGGATATGTCGTCGAGATGAACAATCGCGCCTTAATCACCATAGCCAGAGCCGCAGGTGCCCCTCATGATCATGGGGCCGGCATCCACCTGCATAAGAAGCAGGGCCAGCATGTCAAAAAGGGTGATCCCATCTTCACCATCCATGCCGATCGCAGCTGGCGGCTTCAGAAGGCACTTGAAGAAGGTCGCCGTCTCATGCCGGTTGTGGTGGAAGGGATGCTCATCGACCGGGTGCCGGGCAATTACTGGCGTACACCGATGCACTAATAGCATTGAATGGTTCATTACCTGTATATGAGTTCTCTTCGGTTCATCCTGGCTCTCCTCCTGCTTATGGCTCTGGCAGCGACGGCACAGGGTGTTGTAACCCTGCAGATCACCGTTGAAGATACACAGGGGAATCTCCTCTCCGGTGCAGATCTCTATGTCGGGGGTTCATATATTGGAACGACCGGTTCAGCAGGCACCTTTGCATATATTCATTCCGAATCTTCGAGTTTCAACCTCCGGGTAAGTAAGAGCGGGTATGAGACGAAAACAGCAACCATCTCCTCATCACAGACTGCGGTGACCGTCTCCCTCGCGCGCTCAACTGCCATCCTGACCGTCGAAGTGTATGATGAGAACGTTGCCCCGCTCCGAAACGCTATAGTACGGATTGTCGGCCCTGATCAGGAGAAGACAGGTGAAACCTCATCTGACGGGAGAGCCGTCTTTACGCTGAACCCGGGTGAAACATACCAGATCTTTATATCCGCCCTCAACTATCGTGATGTTCAGAGGAGTGTTCAGTTTACAGAGCAGACCGAGCCGATCAGGGAGAGGATGCTCCGATCGGATCAGTTTGCCTTCAGGATTACAGATGCAGAGACCGGCCAGCCGATCAGCGGTGCGGAGATCAGTATCGATAATGCCGTCCGTGGCGTGACAAATGCTGATGGAACATTTCTCGATTATCTCAGGCAGGGCAACCAGTATGACATAACGGTGAGGAAACCCGAATATCAGACATATTCAACGAGACAATATATCTCAGGTGATCAGCAGGTCCTCACGATCACCTTACAGACTGCATACCACTCTCCCTTCGTCTCGGTCTTCGACCCGGATCTTCGGACAGTTGAGGGTGCGGATATCTTCCTTGATGGTCTCCTCCTCAGGAAGACTGATGTGTACGGCAGGGCGTCCTTAAACCGTCTCGCTGCCGGTACCTACCTCCTTGAGATCCGAAAGAGCGGATTTGCAGACTACAGCGAGGAGATCACCGTCTCTGAAGATTCCCTCGACTTCATCATCAATCTCAGGTATACCGCTGTGCCGGCCCGGGTGGTGGTTGAAGACCCTTCACACACCATCATCAGTGATGCAGTGATCGCCGTCAATGGTGGGACAGGTGGAATGACAGGTGCAGATGGCTCATTAATCCTCTCTCTCACACCTGGGAGGGAATACCTCCTGACGGTGACAAAAGACGGGTACCATCAGACAGAGACGACGATCAGTATCCCGGCCGGAACCCCGCCCGAATCGTTCACTGTTACCCTTGAACCTGGTCTCAACCTTCCCCTTCTCGTTGTCGGCGTAGTGCTCATCGTGATCGTCATTCTCGCCGGGATAATCCTTGTCAGAAAGCGAAAGGGGAGATCGGGAAGTACATCCTCAGGTCGGCGAAAGGGAGGTTGGTAGGTATTGAAAAGATAATCAAACCTATTAAAATCAATTTTTAAAAAACACAATTAATAAATACCTGGAGCAAGTAGTATATCGTATGGGTCTACGCCTCGTTGCGCTCATCCTTCTGCTGATCATAGCAGCACCTGCTCTGGCATCGGTCACTCCGGATACCGTCTTCCTTCAATCAGATACAGAGTGGCTCATTGCAGGGTCGGCCGGGTATGCAACAATCACCGCAACCGTCAGCAACGAAACCTCGCCACTCCCCGCTATTCCGGTCACCTTCTCCCTTGATGATCCCGCAATGGGAACACTCAGTGCTGCCTCCACCTCGACCAATGGTGAAGGGAAGGCAACCGTCCGGTTCACTCCGGCAACCATCAGTGGCGATGCCGTCATCCGGGTCTCTGCCGGATCTGATCCCATAGAAACTACTATAGTCCAGATGATTGATCATGGTGTTCCCAAAGCCATCGCCAATCTCACGTATCCCCGTGAGGCAACGGTAGGAACAACTGTTCTGCTATCCCTCACCCTCCGCGATGAATACGGCAACCCTGTCGATGATCGCCGCATCAGCGAATCCGTCACCCTGACCGCAAGCTCTGCAGGCGAGGGATCAGCGTTTACCGCAACAGGGAACAGAACTATCACCCTCCCCGTCGGGCCGGAAGGCTTCATCAGCACAGAGCTCGCTCTCGATACCTATCCGGGTGATCATATCATATCTATCGATCCTTCACCAGAAACTATCGTGGCCGAATGGTTTAGCATTGTTGCGATCGCAAACGGAATACCACATGATGTGAGTTATGTCGTCTCTCCGGTCACCGGAACAGCACCTGCAGACGGGGAGACCAGATTTACCATCAGGTATTATTTCTCTGATGAATATGCGAATCCTGCCGGTGCACAACAGATCAACTACCATGTGACCGGCCCGGCAGGCATACAGGAAGATACGTTCACAACCAGCGCACTTGGTGAGATCGCACTGACCTATGGACCTCTCTCAACAATAGGGACATTTGAGATCACCTGTTCTCCGGTGGAAAACCCGGCGTTCAACAATACCATCACTCTGACCTTCCATAACAGTGAGCCGGTTGAAATGCTCCTGACTGCAAATCCCCAGATGATAGCAAGCCGTGATGCGAATCCCGATGCCAGGGCGGATATCAGGGCAAAAGTCATCGACAAACGTGGTCATCCTGTTGCTGGAGAAGAAGTGACCTTTACGATCCTTCCAGGTGCAACAGACGGGTTCAGCCAGGATCCGGAACTCTCGATCATCAATTCGGTGACCAATGAATATGGCTTTGCCATCGCTCATCTCTACCCCGGCGACTTTACCCAGGACTGGACCAACGAATCTTTTAACCCCAGGGCAACCGGAACCGCTACCATCCATGCACAATGGAATGAACAGGAAGATGATATCGCCATCACCTGGAAAAATTATCCCTTCCTTAGTATCAGCACCATGATCGAACCCGAGACGGTCAGGGTGAATGAAACCATCAACGTCACAATCCAGATCTCCGGGGATGGCTGGTTCCTCCAGTCCGGCAGCAAAGTGGATGTTGTTCAGGTGATTGATGCCTCCGGTAGTATGAGTGCCGGTGACATAGATCCTGACCGGATGAGTGCGGCACAGTCTGTCACAAAAGAGTTTACTGATCTGATCCTCGATATTGCCGGGAATCGTGTCGGGATCTTTTCATCCGCCAACACCATCACCCTCGAAGAAGAACTCACTGCGGATAAAAGCCTGATACATGAGGCAATTGACGGTTTATCTGCAGGTGGAAGGGGAAGTCTGATGCGGGCAGGCTGTTATCAGGCAATCCACCATCTGGAGTATAACAGCAGGCCGGGGGTGGTAAAGGCTGTTATCCTGCTTGGGGATATGAACAGCTGGAACCCAAAAGGCAACCATCTTGGTGATGAATATCATTTTGATAATCTCCGTGTCTATGCGCTTGAACAGGATGTCCGGATCTACGCGGTTATGCTGGCTGCACAGGAGACTTCAGACACATACCAGACATCTGTAAACTTTTCTGAAGCCACAGGTGGCAGGGCGTTCAATGCAGCTAATTATGTGGAGCTGATGGACGCCTACCTTGAGATCGCCGAGGAGCTCTCCCATGAAGCCGGTGTCAACACCACAATGCAGCTCTCTCATGAGAATGTCAAAGTCAACCAGGCCGATCATCCTGGTGGCGATGTCTTTGACTATATCCCACAGACAGTGATTACGAACCGGTATCATAATGGGACCGTCACAACGACCCTGATTGATCAGATCGATGACTGGAACGGGATAACGCCTCCTGTAGAGAACGCCCCTGCAAACAGTCTCTTCTTTGATATCGGCACAATTCATCTCGGTCAGAGATGGGAGGCACGGTACCAGCTCCGTGTCCTGGAGGAGGGAACAATCGATATCTTCGATCCCAGCTCAGTGGTAACCTTTGAAGATGCTCCTGAGGATGGGCAACCGCTCCAGACGACATATATCAACGCACTTCCTCAGATTGGAGAGATTCAATTGCAGGATCTCCCACTTGCCATAATAAATCTCAGATCCACGGGATCAGGCCATATAAGCACGACCCTCCCTGTTGAATGGGATCTTGAATATGGGGGATCGGGCGAGGTCACGCAGCAGATCTGGTGTACCGTTGTTGATCCGATGATTCATGCCACCTTCGGGTTTACCGGACCATATCAATGGGAACTTGCTGATACACGGGATGGATCCGCACGAAGTATCACCCTTGATGTGGAGGGAATGAATGGCATCTGTCTCATCAGAATTGATGCATCCGCGCCTGGTTCGCCGGATGACAGGGCCGAGATCGCCGTGCCGGTTGGTGCTGCCTCAGGCCAGGCATACATAAAAATCGAGTGAAACGGATCCACCGGGAATCGAACCCGGGTCCTTGGGTTCGAAGCCCAAGAGGATATCCTCTACCCCATGGATCCAGAATGCGATTATACCATATGTTATGAAACTATTTAGATGCCGATCCTGGATCATCCGACATTCTTAACCTCCTCCCTGCTGATATAATAGGTGATGGTGCTATCAGCGGGAGTGATCCGCAGCCGGCTTGGAGAAGATAGTGGGAGAGGGGATCTGGTCATCACGCCATTTGATGATGCCTGCCTTCAGCCTGCCTCGTATGATCTCAGGATCTCTGAGGAGACCCTTCTTATCAGGGGTCAGTGTACACTCGTTCCAACACTCGAATGGGTTGAGTTGCCCTCAGACATCGCTGCCACCCTCAGAGGACGCTCATCATATGGAAGGAGGGGCCTCCTTCTGGGTGCAGGGTATGTTGATCCCGGCTTTCGGGGGCAGTTGACGCTCTGTTGCACAAATATGGGAACTGAGGATATTCTTCTCGCGCCACATACGCGGCTTGTCCAGATGATCCTTCATGAGGTGACTGGTGGCGGGGATCTCTATAATGGCAGGTACCAGGACAGCAGAGGAGTTGTTCATGCGAGAGACTGATCCGGGGACCGAACGAAAATGTCTCGAGATACTCAGGATTCTTCGGGAATCGCCGGATCCGATGGGTGCCAAGCACCTCTCCGAGCTGATGGCCGAGCAGGGATTCGTCCTATCCGATCGCGCAGTCCAGTATTATCTCCAGAATCTTGATGAGATGGGGTTTACCCGGAAGGTCGGTAATCGTGGTCGAATCCTGACGAGCCTTGGAATTGCAGAGACGGAGAGCGCACTCGTCGGGGACCGGATCGGCTTTGTCATCTCAAAACTGGAGCGGCTTGCTTTCCGGAGCAGCCTCAACCCTGAGACCTGTACCGGCGATGTCGCGTATAATCTCTCATATGTTAAGGATGAGTATCTGGATATGGTATCAAACGCCTGTAATGAAGTGATCGCAGAGAAACTTGGTTTCTTTGGAACCTACACCTTCATCGACACCGATCCCAGAATACCCAAAGGTCATACCGGCCTTCTGACCCTCTGCAGTATCACGATGGATGGCGTCCTTCAACATCATGGAATACCAGTCAGGATGGCCTATGGTGGATGCCTCAGTGTCAATAAGACTGTGGCTGAAGGCTTCACACATCTCATTGGCTACAAGGGATCGACCGTCGATCCTCTTCAGCTCTTCATATCTGCGCAGATGACCTCGATTGGAGAGTATTGCCGGACAAAACGAGGGGTTGTCCTTGCAAATGTCAGAAATATTCCCACAGTTGCAGTGCCTGAGGCAACGGTGCTGATGATGCAGTTGCAATCAAATGGATTTCATATTCCTGCTGCCATCGGATCAGGTATTCTTGGAATACCGGGTGATCCCTATCAGTCCTCGATCATCAGTTATAGTGGCATGAATCTGATCGCACGTGTAACAGAATGTGGGATCAGAATGAAGACCGAGATTGGTGCAGGTACCATCCCGATATCACGTCTTCTCTGAACTTAGATCCAGGTGATCCCGCCGTCTTCTTCCTCATCCCTGATCGGAGGAGTCGGCTTCTTCTTCACTTCCGTCTCTTCCTGACGGGGTTTTGACTCATCTTTCATCTGAATTGAACCGGATTTGCCAAAGTATGCCGAATCATCAGGTTGTCTGCTCCGGGAGGCTGATGATCCCTTCCCCATCAGTATATCGTCGCGAGGCTGTGAGGTCTGGTTTTTAATCGAGAACATATCCTTTCCTTCAATCGAGGCATCCCGTGGCCTGGAAAAGTGTGATTTTAACGCGATTGCTTTTGCGTCAAAGGATCCGTCCCGGGCCTGCACCATCGGGCTTAATGAGAAGGACGCAATCTCGTTTCGACCCTTTTCGGTCGGGAGATCCTTCATGCGGACAGAACCTGCATCCATCGTCTGGTCCTTTGGTGATATCGGGCCGGCGATCCGCTCCTGACGGGAAATATCGGCGACCTCGCTCGCCTGCCGCCGGGGGAGGGTGATCATTCTTCGGTCGCCTCCACCCCCCCGGTCCGGAAGATGGATCTCGTCAGGAATCGTCTCTGTATGTCTCTCTGGTTCTGAAACCCGGTTTGTAGGGTCATCATCCGGCATGGAGTACTGCTGTTGCCCTGCTACCGGCTGATAGGGTGGAGGTGTCTCCATGGCCGGCTCTCGGATCCACTCCTGGACAGGCGGCTCTTCCTCTTCCTCCTCGTCGTGATGAAGGAGTGCCGCCCTCTCAGCCCTCTCCCGTGCCTTTCGTTCAAGTGCTTCCTTCTCCTTTGATAATTCTTCCCGCCGCTCTCTCTCCCCCTTCTCCTCTTCGATATAGATGCTTCGCATCTCTTTGATCTCATGAATTCTGGGTATGTTTTTAATGCCGGCAAGCACGATGATGACGCCCACGTATTTTGTGGAGATGACCGGGTAATCGCCTGCACGCATCTCAAGCCCGGATATACTTCGATCCACCCACTTGCGGACATTCTGAAATCCCTTCATCGATATTTCGTCACTTGGACCGGCAATCAGGACGAGTGCCTTCGTTGCACTGGTTAGATCACAGGGTACTGATATCTCCTGATATATCGCACGTTTGGAGAGCTCAACGATACGGGCTGCCCGCTTATGCCCGTCTTCATAGGCGTTATATCCTTTTCTAAACCGCCTGAGGAATCCAAGATTATCACGGGGAATAAGCTCGGTTGCGTACCCGATGGCGATCATCCCCATTCCTTTTAAAGTATTGAGCACTTCGCCAGCATCAAGGACCACTTCAGCAACAGGGTTTCCATTTTCAACAAACTCACCCGCGCGGAGAAGAAGACCAAAACGTCGTGCCAGCCGCTCATTAAGAATATTATTCCGATCACGGGGATTCAGGGTGATACCATCAATCTTATCTTCTGGTATGTCTTCTTCAGCATCGCCTGCGTGCTGGTCATCTGTTGTCCGCTCAAGACGGAGCATCTCGGTTGCAATCTTCTTGTACCATGTCTCGTTATCAAAGAGGATGCATCCGTCGACGACACCCTCGATAACCTCGATCTGGTCGGCTGCCCGGGCAGCAACCTTTTTTCCTTCACTCCGGAGAGGAAGGGTGAGAATCGCAAATATTGGCTCAAAGAAGGAATTTCTTACCTTCTCAACGATCAACGGGGCGGAATGTGCGAGCCGCCCGCCAAGACCGGTACAGATAATAATAGCATCGATCTCGATGGTGTTGCATCGCTGGATATGACCAACTACCTCGGCGATGTCAAGGATTTCACTCTCAGCTCCCGGAACACTCTCCTGAAGGGATGGAAGGACGATCCGTTGCGTATGAGGGATAGTACGGAGTTTATTGATGCTCTCATAATCCGTATCTATTGCAATCGCTTCGATACTATGAGTCCCGCTTCTCCGATCGTGATCAGCAAGTACATCTGCGATTCGTGATCCTGCCCCCCCCAGTCCGATGATAAGTGCTTTCATGGTTTTTGTCCGATCAGTAGTAGTAACAGATCTCTTTGTTTACACCGCAATCGTACTTTGATATTAACCCGCTGACATAAATCTTTTCAGTCCGAACTAAATCAGTTTATTCCTTTCTTTGGCTGTAATTCCCTCCTCTTTGTTCCATCTCCCTGATCGAAGGGATGTATATCAAGGTCAAATGATAATTTTTATAAGTATGTGTGAGTAATTACACATTAAGGTGAATTACCTTGAGCTATGGAATTGAATTTGTGCCTGGAAACCTCTCTGTCAAGCAGGTTGTAAACTACTGCAAACTGGCAGAGACGAAAGATATTGACTATGCCTGGATCACCAACCACTACAACAACCGCCACTGCTATCCAATCCTTGGAGCCATTGCGGCAGCAACAACCGAACTGAAGGTTGGTCCCGGTATCATGAACGCCTTTACCGACACCCCCGCGGCAATGGCATCGTTCATCTGCACCTTAAATGAGATCTCCGACGGACGGGCAATTATGGGCATTGGTCCAGGTGACCTGTCAACCCTCCCGAAGCTTGCAATCGACCCCGCAAAGCCAGTTGCACGACTTGCTGAGGCTGTAACTCAGATCAAAGCCCTTTGCGCCGGTGAAGAGGTCAAGAAGCAGGGTCTTGAGTTCTTCGACTATGATGGTGCAAAACTCACCGGTGTCCAGCTCCCCGGTAAGAAGGGTATCCCGATCTACATCGGTGCACAGGGTCCAAAGGTCCTTGAGCTCGCAGGAACAGTCGGAGACGGCGCACTCATCAACGCATCAAACCCCAAGGACTTCGATGTCGCCATCCCGATCCTGAAGGCCGCCAATGAGAAAGTTGGAAAGAAGGGATTCGATATCGGTGCCTACACCGCAATGTCCATCGACATGAACGAGAAGAAGGCGCGCAACGCAGCAAAGATCGTTGCAGCATTCATCGCAGCAGGTTCACCACCATCACTCCTTGAGCGCCACGGACTTGACCTGAACAACGTTGCAAAGATCAAAGAAGCACTTTCCCGGTTCGATTTCAAGACCGTCGGCGGTCTCGTCGGTGATGGTGAGATCGATGCCTTCACTATTGCAGGTACCCCGGACATCGTCAAACAGAAGTGCGAGGACCTGACCAAATCCGGTGTCACCCAGATCATCTTCGGATCCCCACTCGGTCCAGATATGGTCAACTCCATCCGTCTCCTTGGCAAGTACGTCGTATAGGCGCGAAAACAACCCTCTTCTTTTTTTCGGCAGATTTTTCTATATAATCACCTCTATCTTCTATCGTGGCCTACTTCTCACAGAACGTGATCCGATCCAAGGGGTCGATGATACTCTATCGGAGAGAGGATGCGACTGGTATCTCATGCAGGATAAGCCCTGTTCGTGGAATCCGGGCGATCAATCCGGTTTCAGCATCCCTTCTGTACCAGGATGAGGTCCCGGACTGCCCGTTCTGCCGATCACGGATCTTTACCAGGACAGAGCCGTTTTGCGATGGCGACTGGATTACCCGTGGCGAGAGTGTCACCTTCCCAAATCTCTACCCCTTTGCAGATCGCCATACCGTGACGGTGATCACAAGGGCCCATATGGTTGAGGGTTTTACCCGGAACCAACTCTCTGACGCCCTCATCGCATCTGCATCCTCACTTGAGCACTATCCCGGTTACCCGTCCATCAACTGGAACTTTCTTCCTTCTGCCGGTGCAAGCCTCCTGCATCCCCATCTTCAGGGAGTTGCCGACTCTTTTCCGACCTCTCTCTGCAGGTTTTACCTTGATGCCTCGGCACGATCTCCGTCCGGCGATTACTGGAAAATGATCCGGGAGGCTGAAGAGGGGGGTCCCCGGCACCTGTTCGGAGATGAGATCTTCTGGTATGCTAATCCTGTTCCGATCGGCGAGTGCGAGATTCGCGGACTCCTCCCGTTCCGGGAGCTTTCTGATCTCCCTCCTCACGCAGATGAACTTGCAGATGGCATCCTCAGCATCATCCGGCTGTTCCGCTCCTTCGGTTCAGTTGCCTTTAATATGGGAATTCTTTGTGGAAAAAATAGATCAGATGGTGATGGTATGCATGCTTTCTGCACTCTTATTGCCCGGATAAATCCAAATCCCGATTCGATCAGCGACTCGGCATTCATGGAGCGGATACATCGTGAACCGATCGTGATGACGATACCCGAGGAGATCAAAGGCGTTTCTCTCTTCTGACCATTTCGTTTGGTACATGGATCAGAAAGCGGGCGCCCTCTCCTTCCCCGCCCGCCTCTTCGATAGAGATGCCGGTGATCAGAAGGATCTCCCTTGAGAGGAAGAGGCCAAGACCGGTATTATTTCCGACTCCCTTTTCAAAGAGGGTATTCCTGAGGCTTGCCGGGATGCCGACGCCATCATCGGCGACAGATATCATCGACTCGTCCGGCCCGGTATCATACCTGATGGTTATTGTTGTAACTCCTCCTCCGTGTCTCATTGCATTTTCAAAGAGGTTGAAGAATACCTTCTCAAGCATGGGATCGGCAAAGATCTGGAAACAACCTTCCTGAATATCCAGGGTGATGTTCCCCGGACGGATCAGCGAAAACGCCTTCCGGGCAACATCCCTGATCTCAAACCAGCCGGGCTCCTCCCCGCCGAGCCCCTCATAATCGCTGGTGAAACTAATCTGGTTCTGGATCCGCTTTGTTGAACGGATTATCGTATTGATATATTTCTTCTCATCGGTTCCCGCGGGGAGCATCTCTTCCAGGAAGGTGGCATTTCCAAGAAGTACTGTCACCTCATTGAGGATATCATGCCGGGTAATCCCTGAGAGGAGGTTTAACTTGCGGTTCGTGAAGAGGAGTGCCTTCTCCACCTTTCTTCTCTCCTCGACCTCCTCGAGTGCCTGATCACGCATCGAACGGGCCCTCTCGATCTCATATCCTAACTCAGTGATATCCTCAATGATGATGATCGCAAGGACACCATCGGACTTGTCCTGCCTGATCACCGAGGTATGTTGCAACCGCACCCTGCCATCCGGGAGTGGACAGGGGAAGAAGGGAGCATGGAGCTGGGATGAGAAGATTGCAGGTGGCCCCCCGTCAAGAACCTGTTCAATCCGATGCCGGTATGATGGTGCATTCAGGTGAGGATAGATGCGATCAAGATGCTCGCCATTCATCTCTTCTCCGCTCCGCCCGCTCCATCTGGCGAGCATTCTGTTCCAGAGGTGGATCTTCTTTTTCTCATCGATGATACAGATCCCCACCGGGCAGAGATCTGCAAACAGCATGATCGAACGAACGAACTCTGAGATGCTCATACACTGCCTCCTCTCAATCCTGTATCTCCTGTATCTTTTTAATCAGGATGTCAAGAGATTCTCCACCCATGATCAGGAGGATCTTTCCTTCGATGTTGAGGTTTTGTATGAACATTCGCGTCTGGGCGACGATGACATTCTCACGTTGATCACTGCCCGCTTCTTCGATGAGTCGTGCCACCGCCTGCTCGCTATATGAAGGGAGGGTATAGATAAGCCTGGTACCAAGAATGTTTGTAATCGAGCCCATTACTCCGTTGATAAGGATATTTCCTACCTCCATCAGGGTCTCAGCATGAATCGAGTGGAAATGTGTGAGCGATCCGCAATGGTCCGGTTCATCACCGGTGATTGCGGCAATAAGGATATCTGCACTTTTTGCCGGAAATATGGAAAATGCTGTTCCTGTGAAGGCTCCTTCAAAACCGAGACGTACTGCCGAATACCGCTCACCCCCAAGCACAGCCTCTATCTCCTGATACTGATCTCCGCTGATGAGATGAATGACCGGTATCGAGAGATCGATTTTGGATCCGGTCATCTCAGATAGAATCCCTGCTGCCTTCCCGACACCGATGTTGACCAGTTCCCTGAGTGCATCGAGCTCGTTTTTATTGAGATTCATTCTCCCTCTCCGGGCGGGAGCAGCAGCCGTATCGCGGGTATCAGCTCATCTGCCCGTGTCGGCTTGTTCAGGAATGACGATGCACCAAGCTGAATGCATTTCTCTCGTGTTGCATCCTGAATATCTGATGTCAGGACGATGACAGGTATGGATATCTTTTTCTCCCTGATTGCAGTGAGAAACTCTATCCCGTCCATATCGGGCATCAGGAGATCAACGATGATGATATCCGGCTGCTCCTCTGCAATAAGGCCAAGGGCGACACGCCCGTTATCTGCCTCGATACATCTGTACCCCTCACTCGTGAGGGTTTTTCTGATGATCGTCCGCTGAAACGAAGAGTCATCAATGATGAGAATGGTCGTCATCTGGATCACCAGTAGAGATAGGAGCAATCTCTCAGATAATACTGATGACGAATGATAAAAAAGAGATGATTGGTTTTATTCCGGCTTGCTGATCAGCTTCGTCTTGGAGACGAGGACGCCGTCTTTCTTGTGGGGCTTGCGGAGAACGCTGTCGCCGGCCTTCTCGAGCTCACGTGCCTCTTCACAGAGGAGTGCGGCATGGCGCATCATTTCGTGTGCTGAGGTGATGATTGGGATGTATTTCTCCCATTCCTTCGTCATGAAACAGCCCTTAACGGTAACTGCGGCAACTCCCTGTGCAATCTCGTATGCTGCACGTGCTTTTGCAAGTGAGTAGGGGTTGACAAATTCGCCGTCGACTGCCTTGTCGGCGGTCATGACGATCTTTGGAAGGACGAGGTCCGCTCCCTTCTTGCCTGCCTTTACCTGGTCGATGACCTCATCAAGTGCCACCTGGAGTTTGGTGAATGCGCCGGTGAGTGCGAGGACCTTAATGAGGTTGCCATTGAAGTCAGCCATCTCGACAGGGTCAAGGAACTCACGGCGGGCACCAATCATGGAGTCTGCCTTCATGATGATGTAGCCGAAGTTGCTTGCCTTCAGCTCATCGAACTTATCCTTCTTTGAAGTGATGTCATCGGTGATGACAACAACAGGGATGCCTGCCTTTGCAAGATCCTCACGGGCACTGGTTGGTCCTGGAAGGATACCGTTTGGTGAGACGACAATGCAGAAGTCGGGGCCCCATGCCTTCATGTTGGAGACGACGCGCTCGATATCCTCGGTCTGCATCTTCGTTCCGGAGGTTGCCATGAAGCTTTCCATGTCTTCACGGTCTGCACGCTCGTCGAGGAGAAGCTCGGCCATGACACCGGAGGCGATGTTGCCGAGTTTTGCTATGCCTACTTTTACTACCATTGATATTACACCTCTCAAAAATTTGAGAACACTTCTCTTTTGATAAAAAGGCATATAAACATTTTGAAATATTTCTCTTCTGCCTTCCGTTCCTGTGCTGTTAACGTAAGTTGTTTAAATGAATGGGGAAAATATAGTACATTAATGAAAGATGGTCTTCTTACGGAGCGGCAGAAAGAGGTCCTCAGATATAGGAAGCAGGGCCTGACGCAACAACAGATTGCAGATGAGATCAGTACCTCAAAAGCAAATGTCTGCACCATCGAAAAATCTGCGATGGAGAATATTCGAAGGGCTCGGGAGACTCTTGATTTTGTAAATACTCTTGATGCAGAGGTGCTCTGCACACTTGATGCCGATGCTGATCTCTTCAAGGCAGTTCATACCATATATCAGGAGGCAGAGAAGATCGGGATCAAAGTCAGATATGACTCGGTCACGCTCATGAACAGGGTCAGGACACAGAATCCTGAGAAGATACATGCCCGGCACATCCACGACACCATCCATGTTTATATAAATGGGAAAGGAGATCTTTTCTTTGAATAATCCCGGAACAATAACCTGTGATTCGCACCTCTTCTTTTTTGACAGTACGTTTATAATCTCTTCCCTTCAATAGTATAGGAAGCCGAATCAGGCTTTCACAGGAGTGAAAGGCATACTGCCTCGATCACACCGGGTGAAGAGAGCATCACCCTGCTACCAATTGTGGTGCAGGCTGGTGAGTTCTGCGGTATCGCAGACGAGATGACCATTGCAGGTCTGATTGAACGCGCCGGGCGAACGTGAAAACGAGCCCACTTTCTGATTACACAGAAAGCGCGTCCGGGTCAGGAACTCTTATATGAGACTGGTAAGCCCGATTTGGGTGCAGGAGAGATCGGAAGACGAGGGGGTATGCCATCTCTGGATCGGAGATGCGCATCTTCAGCAGATACCGGTATCATTTGCAGACTGCCTCAGAGAATTGGTGTTCCGACCACAGTATCCCGTATAATCTTCCGTATAGGTCGATTAGACGGTGCAGAATGGGCATATGCCCTTGATAGAAAGACTTGAAGGATTGAAGAATACATGCCGAAGATTCACAGGCCACGTTCAGGTTCACTCGCATTCAGCCCACGGACACGTGCTCGAAGCGAAGTTCCAAAGTACAAATCCTGGCCGAAATACACTGGAAAACCGGTTTTGCAGGGGTTTGCAGGATATAAAGTTGGCATGACCCATGTCATCATGGTTGACGATCATAAATCCAGCCCAAGTGAAGGGAAGGATATTATGATCCCCGTGACGGTCGTCGAGATTCCAGCGATGAAGGTTGCCGCCATCCGCGCGTACCGCAAGGATACCTATGGGAAACACCCGATGACAGAAGTCTGGGCAGAGTCTCTCAATGAGAACCTCTCCCACAGGATCACGATGCCAAAGAATCATGACCGTCAGGCCGCACTGCAGGCGATCAACGATGCAGTTGCAGCAGACTCTGTCGTAGAATTCATGCTTCTGATGCACACAACCCCCGAGGTTGTCACAGGTATCCCAAAGAAGGTCCCTGATCTGATGGAGATCCGTATTGCCGGTGGCACTGCCGCTGAGCGGTTCGCCTATGCACAGGAACTCCTTGGGAAAGAGGTAGACTTTGCCTCCATCATGCAGGAAGGAGCATACGCCGATATCACCGCTGTCACCACAGGGAAGGGAACCCAGGGTGCAGTCAAGCGTTGGGGTATCAGCATCAGAAAGCGAAAACACTCCCGTGGAAAGAAGAAGCGCCATATCGGTACCCTCGGTCCATGGACTCCCCACCATGTCCGCTGGCAGGTGCCAAACGTCGGTCAGATGGGATACCAGCAGAGAACCGAATATAACAAGCGGATCATCAAGATCGGCGGGAATGGCGAAGAGATCAATCCCGAAGGCGGTTTCCTCCACTATGGTCTTGTCAGGAACAACTATCTCCTGATTAAGGGATCGATCCCCGGACCAGTGAAGCGTATCATCCGTATCCGTCCGGCCATCCGTCAGGGAGAGCATGAGGTACGCGTTCCGACTGTCGAATACGTCAGTCTGGAAAGCAAACAGGGGTGAACCAGAGATGAAAGCAGCAGTAAAATCACTTGACGGCTCGCCCGTAAAGGAGATTGACCTTCCGGCAGTCTTTGACACGCCATACCGCCCTGATGTTATCAAGCGTGCGGTTCTGGCACTGCAGAGCACCCGGTATCAGCCACACGGCACAGATCCCCTTGCAGGGATGCGGACATCCGCGGCAAGCTGGGGATCAGGAAGGGGTGCAGCCCAGCTTCCGCGTATCAGAAACGGATCCCGCGCTGCCCGTGTTCCACAGGCCCGTGGCGGTCGTGCATGCCACCCGCCGGTGACAGCAAAGATCCTTGTCGAGAAGATCAATAAGAAAGAAAAGATTCTCGCTATCCGCTCAGCTATTGCAGCAACGACATCCGCTGATCTCGTCAGGGGACGGGGGCATGTCTTTGGTGACGAAGTCATCTGTGTTGTTGAAGATGCCTTTGAGAACCTCTCCAGAACAACCGAGGTCATCTCAGTTCTTGAGGCATTCGGTATCATGGGCGATGTGACCCGGTCGAAACTGAGCAAAAACAGAAAGCCAGGTCGTGGAAAGCTTCGTGGAAGAGGGTACAAGCAGAAGAAGAGTGTACTCATCGTCACATCGACGAACCCTCTCCGTGCTGCGGTAAACCTTCCGGGTGTCGATTCGGTCACCGTCGGTGAACTGAATGCAGAACACCTTGCTCCCGGGACCCATGCAGGACGGCTCACCCTCTGGACAGAGTCGGCATTGCAGCAACTCCATGAGGTGAAATGAATGGTTCTACATCATCCATCCGTTACTGAGAAAGCCATGGCGACACTGGAACGTGAGAACAAGCTCATGTTCATCGTCCGGAAAGAAGCGAACAAGGAGACCATTCGCCGTGAGATCGAGAAGACCTTCGGAAAAACCGTCTCCGAGGTCCGAACCCTGATGACAAGCAAAGGAACCAAGAAGGCTATCGTGAGCTTTGAAGATGACAAAGCCGCTGAAGAGATATTAAGCCGCCTTGGCATCGTGTAGGTGAGTTGAGATGGGACATAGAATCAGCAGTCAGGCGCGCGGTAAAGGTGGTCCAACGTACAGGGCACCTTCCCACAAGTACAAAGCAGCACTCCGCCATGCAGGCAGGAGCGATCTGACCGTCCGGGGAACGATCATCGGCATCGAACATGACCCTGCACGCCACACACCGATCGCCCTTGTCAGGCTCGAGAGCGGTGAGAAGACATATCTTCTCGTCACTGAAGGTATGGGTCTTGACGATGTCGTCGAATGGGGCCCGGAGGCGTCTATACGAAATGGAAACACACTCCTTCTGCGGGATATCCCGACAGGAACAGCAGTCTGTAACATTGAGGCACGGCCAAATGACGGTGGAAAGTTCGTCAGGTCAAGCGGTGTCCAGGCACTCGTCATCGGGAAATCCGAGGGCAGAGTCGGTGTCAGAATGCCGAGTGGTTCAGCAAAATGGTTTAATGACCAGTGCCGTGCTACCATCGGCCTCGTTGCCGGCGGCGGGCGTGGGGAGAAGCCATTTGTGAAGGCAGGAAAGGTCTTCCACAAAGTCAGTTCACAGGCAACACGGTGGCCACGTGTCCGTGGTGTTGCGATGAACGTCATCGATCACCCGTTCGGTGGCGGTGGACATCAGCATCCCGGCAGACCAAAGACGGTCTCACGTGGGACATCGCCTGGTAGAAAGGTCGGCCATGTAGCCGCCCGAAGAACAGGATGTAAGAGGTGATCTGAGCTATGGCAAAGAAACAGGTTAAGAGAATGCCGAGGCGGCGTGAGGAGTTTACCTACCATGGATATACCATTGGCGCTCTTCAGGAGATGTCAATCGATGATCTCCTCCCGATCATGCCGTCCCGTGCACGAAGAAAGATGCAGCGGGGACTGACACGCGATGAGCAGAATCTCCTTGAGAAGGTCCACTCCGGCGATGAGAAGATCAGAACCCACAGCCGGTCAATGATCATCCTCCCGGAGATGGTCGGAAGAAATATCGAGATCTACACCGGAAAAGAATTCCAGAATGTTGAGATCCCGGTCGAAGGAGTCTTCCACTATCTTGGTGAGTTTGCCCTGACCCGGAGGAGAATCTCTCACGGAAGTGCCGGTATCGGTGCAACCCGGTCAAGTAAATACGTTCCACTGAAGTGATCTCCATGGCACGAACAGGATATAGTATGAAGGTAGAAGGCGACAACGTCGTGCGTGCCAAGGCAAACGAGCTTCACTGCTCCCCAAAACACGCCATCGAGATCGCCAGTTTCATCAGGAACAAAAACGTCGATGCCGCGATCGCCTACTTACAGGATGTCGTGGCAAAGAAGAAAGCCATCCCATTCCGGCGCTTTAAGAGAAATGTCGCTCATCAGAAGAGCCTCAGTGGCGTTGTCTGCCAGGGCCGTTTCCCGGTAAAGGCATCACAGGAGTACATCCGTCTCCTCAACTCACTGAAGAAGAACGCCGAGTATGCCGGACTTGCACCTGACAACCTCGAGATCGTCCATTCCGCGGCAAAACGGGGAAGGGCCATGAAAGCCATCTTCCCCCGTGCAATGGGGCGTGCAACCCCGAAGGCCCGTGAGAGTGTCACGATCGAAGTCATCGCAAGGGAGGTCGAAGAATAATGTCAGCAGAAAAGAAGTTCGTCGAGGAAGGCGTCCGGAAGGTTCGTGTTGAGGCGTTCCTGACAAAAGAGCTGAAGAGAGCCGGATACGGAGGAATGGATATCTTCAGGACTCCGATCGGCACCCAGGTGACGATCTTTGCTGAGAAGCCCGGTATTGTCATCGGGAAGGGTGGCAAACTCGTCCGGCAGATCACTACCGATCTTGCAACCGAATACGGGATCGAATCCCCGCAGGTTGAGGTTCAGCAGGTTGCCAATCCAAACCTCAATGCACAGATCCTCGCAGAGCGGCTTGCAAATGCCCTTGAGCGTGGCTGGTACTTCAGAAAGGCAGGATCGAGTGTTATCCGCCGTGTCATGGACTCGGGTGCCCTCGGGTGTGAAGTTGTTATGTCAGGGAAACTGACCGGCTCACGATCCCGTGTGCAGAAGTTCGTTGAAGGATATATCAAACACGCAGGAGAGCCTGCTGTCAGTCTGGTCGAGACCGGATATGCAGTTGCGATCAAGAAACTTGGTACAATTGGTGTTCAGGTCAGGATCATTCCCCCGGGCGCACAGCTCCCTGACCAGTTTGAGATCGTCCCACCAAAGGTAGAAGCCCGGCAGCAGGATGTTGTTGTGGAAGAAGTCAGCGATATCGGTGACGATATCGATCGCGAACTTTCAACCATCTCCTCACCTGAAGACAAATATGAGAGGGAGGAACTCTGAATGGCAATCTTTCGTGCGCGTGAAGTTGCCCAGTTCTCTGACGTGGAACTGGTTGAACAGGAGAGCAAACTTCGGACAGAACTGATCCAGCAGTATGGCAAGGTCAGTGCTGGCGGTGCACCGGATAATCCAGGTCAGATCCGCGAACTCCGAAGGACCATCGCCCGGATATTAACCGAGCAGAACAAGAGAAAACGTGTATGATCACGCCCGGAAACGTTCTCCGTCATGAATTTGTCGGCCTGAACGTTCTGGTCGTCCATGCTAGTAATCCTGCCCAGAAGGGTATCTCCGGTCTCATCGTCGATGAGACGAAGAACATGATCATCATCCACACACCCGCTGGATTAAAGCATGTTCCGAAGAAACATAGTATATTCCGGGTTACCCTCCCGGACAGGGTGCAGGTGGAGCTCATCGGGTCGACCGTCATCGGTCGGCCTGAGAAGCGGATCACCATGCGCATCAGACAATAGAGGGTTGTTAATGGCACGAAACATTGGGTTAAATGTTGCACCTCCTGAATATGAGTGCAACGAAGATGATTGCCCGTTTCATGGCACTTTGCCGGTGCGCGGCCAGGTGATTACCGGCAAAGTCGTGAGCGAGAAGATGAAAGGGACTGTTGTGGTTCAGCGTGAGTATCTGCACTTCATTAAGAAGTACGACCGGTACGAGAAGCGCTCCTCCAAACTCCATGCCCACCTTCCTGCCTGCCTTCATGTGAAGGTTGGTGACGAGGTTCGGGTAGCGGAGTGCAGACCCCTGAATAAAACGACGCATTTCGTCGTTGTTGAGGTGAAATCCGCATGAGGGCCCTGGGATCAAAGATTCCCCGCGCACTTCAGACAGGATCACGTATGATCTGTGCGGATAACACCGGTGCGCGTGTCGTCGAGATCGTCTCGGTTGACCGGTATCATGGTGTGCGGAGGCGCCAGCCGAAACTCGGTCTTGGTGATCTCGCTACCGTCTCGGTCAAGAAAGGCACCCCCGACATGCGCAAGAAGCTCGTCAAGGCAGTTGTAGTACGGCAGAAGAAAGAGTTCAGAAGACCAAACGGTCTCCGTGTATCATTTGAAGAGAATGCAATGGTACTCGTCAACGAGAGTGGCGACCCCCGTGGGACAGAGATCAAAGGCCCGGTAGCCCGTGAAGTAGCGGCGCGCTATCCGAAGATCGCGTCCATGGCGACGATCATCATCTGAGGTGTCCTATGGTGCGAATTGCAAGCAGTCAGCCAAGAAAACAGAGGAAGATCCGGTACAATGCACCGATTCATGTCCGGGGCTCGTTCCTCCATGCGATGCTCTCACCTGAACTACGTGAGAAGCACAGCCACAGGCGCGTCAGAGTGGTAACCGGAGATACGGTAAAAGTTCTCAGGGGAGAACATGCCGGCTCAACAGGTGTTGTCGATGGTGTCGATCTGAAGCGTATGACGATTCAGGTCCATGGTGTCTCTGTCAAGAAGGCAGATGGAACAGAGGTTGCTCGGCCGGTTGATCCTTCCAACGTGATGATCACCAAGCTGAATCTGAATGATGAGAAACGCGCAGAGCGTATCGGGGTGAAGGAATAATGGCACACGTAAAGAGAATAGTTGCGCCGGCATCATGGGGCATCGGACGAAAAGTCAGCAAATATGTGACAGCCCCGGCACCCGGTCCGCACAACGCAGGTGCACTCCCGATTGCAGTCTGGATGCGGGATCAGATGGGCTTTGCCAGGAATATGAAGGAGATCAAACAGATCCTCCATGACCGTCAGGTCATTGTGAACGGTTCTGTCTGCACCGATCCACATATCGGTCTTGGTGTTTTTGACACCATCTCCTTCCCGCGTCTTGGAAAGCACTATATTATGCTCCTTGACAAGAGCGGCAGATTTGCCTCCTCTGAGATCAGTGGAGATGCAGCACAGGTGCGGCTCTGTAAGATCAATAACAAGACCGTTCTGCCAGGTGGCAAAATCCAGTTAAATCTCCTCTATGGAGCCAACCTTATTGGGGAGAACACATACCGACCAAAGGACTCGGTTATCCTGACACTTGGTGTCGATGGCCAGCCACGCTTTGAGATCCGTGATCACTTCCCCTTCGCCGTCGGAAACGTTGCGATGATCGTTGGTGGACAGCACTCCGGCAGGGTTGCACGGATTCGTTCCGTGATTCCGGTTCCAGGCAGTGTTCCAAACCGTGTCAGCCTTGAAGAGGTTCAGACAGGCGAGGTCTTTGAGACGATCGAGCCGTACATCTTCATGGTAGGAAAGGAAGAGCCAGCCCTTGATATCTGGGGGATTACTGTATGACCGGGATGGAAGAGCTCTACGTCGATAAGATTGTCGTCCATATGAGTGTTGGTGAGAGCGGAGATAAGCTCATTAAGGGAGAGACCCTGATGACGGAAATCTGTGGCGGGGCAAAGCCTGTCCGAACCATCGCCAGACGTACTGTCCCGGCATTCGGTCTCCGAAAAGGTCAGGTCATGGGGTGTAAGCTCACCCTCAGGGGAGCAGCAGCCGAGTCATTCCTTGAGACCTCTCTTGCTATCATCGAGAAGAAGATCTCATCGCAACAGTTTGATCAGAACGGGAATTTCGGTTTTGGAGTCGAAGAACATACCGACTACCCCGGCCAGTCCTATGATCCGCAGATCGGTATCTATGGGATGGACATCAACGTTGTCATCGAGAAGAAAGGCGTCAGGATCGCACGCCGGTCAGCACAGAAGAAGAAGCTCCCGACAAAACAGCATGTCAGGAAAGATGAGGCTGTTTCGTTTATGAAAGAGCGCTTCAACGTCGAGGTGGTTGAATAATGGCAGCACAGGGAAAGACCCCTCAGAAGAAAGCTTCCTACGGGAGCAACGAATGCAGGATGTGCGGCCGCAAGCAGGGGCTTGTCCGCCGTTATCATATCATGTTCTGCCGGCAGTGCTTCCGCGAGTGGGCACCTACGATGGGCTTTAAGAAGATGAACTAGGTGGCCGGATTATGACACAACAGAATGTAATTGCCGATGCGATGAGCGCCATCAAAAATGCCGGAGATGCGGGCAGGCTTGAGGTGACAGTAGAACCAGCATCCAGGCTCTTTGGTGCAATGCTCGGCATCATGCAGGAGAATGGGTACATCGCAGGGTTTGAGTATATTGATGATGGCAGAGGCGGACAGTTCAAGATCCAGCTTTCCGGTCGTATCAATAAATGTGGAGCTATCTCACCCCGGTTCTCAGTAAAGACGGAAGACATGGAATCATGGGAGACACGGTACCTTCCGGCCAAAGGGTTTGGCATTCTGATGCTTACCACCTCTCAGGGTGTCATGGCTCATGAACAGGCCCGAAAGGCTGGAATCGGCGGGCAGCTCGTCGGATACGTCTACTGAGGTGCGTTGACAATGGTACACAGTAGTGTTAATGTTGTGATTCCCTCAGGTGTCACCATCTCAAAGGAAGGGGATATGATCGTCGTGAAGGGGCCAAAGGGCGAACTTCGGCGTACTATGTTCTATCCCGGGATCGTCGTTACAATTGAGGAAGCTTCCGTTCAGATCAAAACGACATCAGGAAGGAAGTCGGTTCTTGCCATGGTCGGGACCTATGCTTCTCATATCCGCAATATGTGCAGAGGCGTCACTGAGGGATATGAGCTCCAGATGAAAGTGGTGTACAGCCACTTCCCGATTCAGCTCAAGCTCACACCAGGAGTTCTCGAGATCGGCAACTTCCTGGGTGAGAAGATGACCCGTACCGCAAAGATACTTGATGGTGTCACGGTGAAGGTCGGATCTGACGAGGTCTTTGTGAGTGGTATCGACAAGGAAAAGGTGGGTAATACCGCTGCCAACATCGAGAAGGCGACAAAGATCAGAAAGCGTGATCCCCGTGTCTTCCAGGACGGCATATACAGAATAATGAAGGCGTGATCCAGATGGTTGGTATCAAGAAGCTGATTTCTGATCGCACCGCAAAGAGGGGCTCATTCAAACGCCAGTGTCTTCAGGCAAAGGCAAAGCTGAAGGATGTCTGGCGGAGACCCCGTGGTGGTCAGAGTAAACAGCGAAAGCAATATAAAGCAAAGGGCCGCATCCCGGCACCGGGATTCGCTGGGCCGGTTGCTGTCAGAGGGTATCACCCATGTGGGTTACCTGAAACCCTGGTACAGACTCCATCGGTACTCGCATCCCTTGACCCCAGGGCCACAGCGATTCGGATTGGTGGAACAGTCGGTATGAAGAAGCGGATGGTTATTCAGGCACAGGCTCTTGAGGCAGGATTTAAAGTCCTCAATCAGGTCGCAGTTGCCGTCGAAGAGACCACAACAGGCGATGAGGTGACCGACGATGAGTGATCTCAGCACGCAGAAGCGTATTGCAGCAGCAGTGCTCAAATGTGGAGAGAACCGGGTCTGGTTTGATCCCGAACAGCTCGGCGATATTGAGTCTGCAGTCTCACGTGAGGATATCCGTGGGCTCATCGACGAGGGGGCAATCAAGGCACACCAGAAGAAGGGTGTCAGCCGTGGACGCGCCCGTCTGAGAATCGCAAAGCGCTCCTATGGCCATTGCAAAGGTCATGGTCGGAGAAAGGGTGCACAGGGTGCACGAACCCCGTCCAAGAGGGTATGGATCCAGAGGATTCGGGCCCTCCGTGCAACCCTCCGCGAGATGCGCGAGACCGGTGTCATCGATGCCTCAGTGTACCGGAGATTCTATCGCCGGGCTGCAGGTGGACAGTTCCGGAGCGTCTCTCACTTAAAGCAGAATGTTGAACAGCAGATTGGAAAGGTGAACTGATATGGCGACAGGTGCACGATATTTCGTCCCCTTCCGGCGAAGGAAGGAGGGCAGGACAGATTACTACCAGCGTCTTCGCCTTATCATCTCCAGAAGGCCAAGGCTTGTGGTCAGGAAGACCTCCCGCCAGATCATCGTTCAGCTCGTAACCGCTGAGATGACCGGGGACAGGACAATTGTCCAGGCAACCAGCAATGAACTGAAAAAATTCGGATACACCGGATACCCCGGCAACACCCCTGCGGCATACCTGACAGGGATGCTCTGTGCGGTTCGTGCCCAGAATGCAGGGTATGAAGGTGGAATCCTTGATATTGGCCTGAACCGGGCAACAAAGGGAGCCCGGGTCTTTGCAGCACTGAAAGGTGCTGTTGAAGCCGGCTTTGACATCCCACACGGTGAGGATATCCTCCCTGACGATGATCGGGTAAAAGGCACACATATCGCCGCATATGCCCCGGAGAAGGCTGGCGGACTTGTTGGTAATGTGGAAGAGGTGGCAGACGCCATTATGAAGGAGCTTGAGTAACATGGCATATGAACGTGTAGAATGGGTCCCTGCCACCGGCCTTGGACGAGCAGTCGCAGCAGGGGAGTTCTCATCCCTTGAAGAGGTGCTCTCAAGCGGCCGCCCGATCAAAGAGGCAGGTATCATTGATGCCTTCCTCCCCGACCTCAGTGATGAGGTTCTCTCCATCGATATGATGCAGAGGATGACCGACTCCGGCAGAAGGATCAAGTTCCGGGCAGTCGTTGTCGTTGGAAACCGTGATGGATATATCGGCTATGGTCAGGGCAAGGATGTTCAGGTCGGCGCAGCGATCTTAAAGGCGATCGCCAATGCCAAACTGAACATTATCAAAGTACGAAGAGGATGTGGCAGCTGGGAATGCGGCTGTGGAAATCCGCACTCGACACCAATGCTTGTTGAAGGAAAGGCAGGCAGTGTCCGGGTGACCCTCAGACCCGCACCAAAAGGTATCGGTCTTGTTACTGGTGAGATCGGGAAGAAAGTTCTTGATCTCGCCGGTATCCGGGATGTCTGGGTAATGACCAAAGGAAATACCCGGACAACCTTAAACTATGCAAAGGCAACCTATGAGGCCCTGAAGCAGACAAATATGGTTCGTATTGGAGGAGGGCGGCACTGATGTACGCAGTCGTGCAGGTACGTGGTACCGTCAAAACCCGCCATGAGATTAAGGAGACACTCAAGATGCTCCGTCTCCATCACATCAACCATTGCGTCTTCGTTCCGGAGACTCCGGAATACCTCGGTATGATCCGCAAGGTAAAGGACTTCGTTGCATATGGCGAAGTGGATGCAGAGACACTTGAGACGATTCTCAGGACCCGGGGAAGGCTGACTGGAAATAAGCCTCTCACCGATGAGTATCTGAAGGATGCCTCAACATACGGATCTGTTGGAGAACTTGCAGAGGCGCTCGCAAATGGGGAGGTTAAACTCAGGGATATCCCTGAGCTGAAGCCGGTTCTCAGGATGCACCCCCCAAGAAAGGGATATAAGACCATCAAGCGGACCTTTAACCAGGGCGGAGCGCTCGGTTATTATGGTAAGGAGATCAATTCTCTCCTGTATAAGATGAGGTGAGGTGTAATGCCAGTCAATAAGCGATCGAAATACCGTGGTTCACGGACCTGTGGCGGCGGTACACATAAGAACCGTCGTGGTGCAGGAAACCGTGGTGGTCGTGGAGCCGCTGGATGGCGCGACCACAACTTCACCCGCTTCCATCTTCTTGGCAAGCGTGAAGGAAAGCATGGTTTTGTCAATCCGACCTCATCCGAGGTCTCGGTACTTGATATCGGCGAGATTGATCAGATGGTCCCCATGCTTGTTCTGCAGGGGATTGCCCGTGAAGAGGAAGGTACCATTATTCTTGATGCCAGGGATATCGGCATTGAGAAGGTGCTTGGAGGTGGCAGGGTTCATCATAAGATCAACCTTACCGCAATGACCTTCTCTGAACGTGCAAAAGTAAAGATCGAAGAGCTCGGTGGCCAGGCACTGGCCCTCTGATAATTTTTTTGGTGACCTATGGGTGAGCTGCTGGATCGAATGGAGCCTCTGCTGGCAAAGATGCCATCAGTGAAGGCCCCGGAGGGGCATGTCCACTTTAAAAACAAGCTATTGTGGACCGTTGCTATTCTGTTATTATATTTTGTTCTGACAAACATACCTGTCTTTGGACTTGCACCGGACTCGATGGATATCTTCCAGTTCTATCGTGCACTCCTTGCAGGAGAGAGCGGATCTATCGTCCATCTCGGGATAGGTCCGATTGTGACCGCTTCTATCGTCCTCCAGCTCCTCAAAGGTGCTGATCTCATCCCGCTTGACACTTCTGATGCACGTGGACAGGTTATGTACATGGGCCTGCAGAAGATGCTCATCTTTGTGATGATCATCCTTAATGCAGCTCCAAACCTTGTTGGTGGTTTTCTACAGCCGGATCCGGTCATTGCAGCGACGCTCTTTGGAGGTTCTCTCTTTGCGGTATCACTCCTGATCTTTCTCCAGATCTGTATTGGGGGTGTGCTGATCTTCCTGATGGACGAGGTTGTGACGAAGTGGGGTGTCGGCTCGGGCGTTGGTCTCTTCATCGTCGCGAGTGTGTCACTAGGTATCATGAACGGGTTTTTGAACTGGACCCCGGTTACTGACCAGTATCCTATCGGTTTCTTCCCCCGTCTCTTTGCGATCCTGCTGGATGGCGGCAACTTCCTTCAGTACTTTACACCAAATGTCATCGCCCTCATCACAACGGTTATCATCTTCTTTGTGATCGTCTATGTTGAGTCGACCAGGATTGAGATCCCTCTTGCCCATGCAAATGTCAGGGGATCACGGGCACGGTTCCCGGTAAAACTCATCTATGCAAGTGTTCTGCCGATGATCCTTGTCCGTGTCCTTCAGGCGAACATCCAGATGTTTGGGATGTTCCTCTCAAGTATGGGGATCACTATCTTCGGGCGGTTCGACGGCCTTCAGCCGCTGGATGGTATCATGTATTATCTGGCACCCATCAACAGCCCGGAGGACTGGATGTGGTGGATGAGTGATCTCGGCCATGCGCCATGGGAGATCTTATTGCGTCTTGGAATCGATACCATCGTTATGGTCGTCGGTGGAGCGATCTTCGCTCTCTTCTGGGTGAAGACCGCAGGCCTTGACTCAAGCCATGTCGCACGTCAGATACAGAACAGTGGAATGCACATCCCTGGATATCGTAGGAGCCCCGCAGTTCTTGAGCGGTATCTTGACCGGTACATCCCACGGGTCACTGTCATTGGTGGTGTCTTCGTTGGTATCCTCTCGGTTGTTGCAAACCTCTTTGGTGTCATTGGCGCAGTTGGTGGTACAGGTCTCCTCCTGGCGGTCAGTATCGTCTACCGTCTCTATGAACAGATCGCAAGCGAACAGATCATGGAGATGTATCCGTTTATGCGTACATTCTTTGGAAAGGAGTGAATGAAGTAATGGCAGGAAAAAAGATCATCATCACAGGTGTCCCGGGTGTCGGAAAGACAACGGTGATCACCCAGACTCTCGAGACCCTCAAAGCAGAGGGGATAGAGTATCAGAGTATAAACTTCGGATCATTCATGTTCGAGGTTGCACAGGGCGAAGGCCTGGTAGAGGATCGCGATCAGATGCGGAGGCTTGATAGAAGAGAACAAAAACGTCTCCAGAAACTTGCCGCAGAGAAGATGGCGGCGATTGACGGCAATATCATCATCGATACCCACGCATCTGTAAAGACCCCGGCAGGATATCTTGCCGGTCTCCCCGAATGGGTTCTCACTGCCCTGATGCCTGATACTATCGTTCTTGTCGAGACTGATGATGATCAGATCCTCCTTCGCCGGCTCTCTGATGCTACCCGTGTCAGGGATATGGAGGGGGCGGGTTCAATCCGTGAGCATCAGCAGATGAACCGTGCCTTCGCTGCATCATATGCAATGCTGACCGGGTGTACGGTATCCCTGGTAGTTAACGCCGATCATCTCCTTGAGGAGGGTGTCAAGGCCCTCGCCGAGGTACTCCGTTAATTGGGAGCCGGAATATGCAGACCCTGAAGAAGTATGGAACGTATATCGCCTTCATTCTGGCATTTGGCCTGATGCTTGCATATGCGGTCGAGGGAGTTCGTAATAGTATTGCCGAGACGATCGATCTCTTCATCGGACCTCTCTCCGATACTTTCGGGGTTCCATTCTTCGCCGTCATCCTCTTCCTCTCAGCTATGACCGGTCTGTACGCGTCACTGATACAGAAGTACACCATCGATTATGAGAAGATGCAGGAAGTACAGGCGAGGATGAAAGATTTCCAGGTGAAGTTCCGGGAAGCACAGCTCTCAGATGATGAAAAGGCCGTCAAGAAGCTTGAGGCGAAACGCGATGCAATGATGCAGGAGCAACTTGCAATGAGCCAGCAGCAGTTCAAGCCGATGGCATATATCATCCTTCTGACCGTCCCAATCTTCTTCTGGCTTCTCCACCGTCTCCATGAGATGGAGATGTCAACAGCCCTCTCCATGCAGACAGCCATCGTCTTCCCGTTCAAAGGGATCATTGCATTAAATGATATGGCAGTCTGGATCATCCCTGCATGGATTCTCTGGTATATGATCTGCTCACTCACCGTCAGCCAGGTGATCAGAAAAGCCCTCAATATCGGGGGCATCTGATGCGGATCACGATCAGCGGACTTCCCGGAAGTGGTACTACCTCGCTTGGGAAGGCACTCGCCGAAGAATTCGGATACCGATACGTTTCAGCCGGCGAGGTATTCCGCGATCTTGCCCGTGAGCGGGGACTTGATCTCGCCTCCTTTGGCAGGATTGCTGAAGATGACAGCTCTATCGACCGCCTGATAGATGAACGGCAGAAGGAGATTGGCCAGCAGTCTGATGATATCATCATTGAGGGGCGGCTTGCCGGGAGGATGGTCGATAACGCCGATCTCCGGATCTGGCTGATAGCAGGCCCTGAATGTCGGGCGAGGAGAATTGCGGATCGGGATATCCAGGATGGTGAGACTGCAAAAGCCGTCACCATCGAACGGGAGCGCTCAGAAGCCCATCGTTATATGACATATTATGGGATTGATATCTCTGATCTCTCATGGTATGATATCGTCATCAGTTCTGAAACCTTTGGACGTGGTCCGCTCGTTACCATTGTTGTGACCGCGATCAAGGAACTTCTCCACCGGTAAACCCGGTTCTCTCTCACGATACTTTTTTATTATAATTTACCCTCCATAGAACTGGGGATACATGTATGGATATCGACAGATTTGAACGATTTGCTGCTCTCGTAACCGATCACCCGCTCATCCTCAGCACAGCTGAGCGGGCTGGTGTTATTCTCACAAGAAAGGAACACTGCCATTGTCCGTCATGCCCGACATACCGGGAGTGTGCTGAACGTGCAGGCGACCGTGCTTTCTGTACCATCGGAGAGAGCCGGGATGACTGTATCATCGATGAGGAGAAGGGGTGCATCTGCACCAGGTGCCCTGTCTACCTTGATGTCGGGTTTCAGAAGACCTTCTTCTGTACCAGGGGAACAGAGCAGCAGCAGAGAATACTCTCCGTCCTTGAGATGCGTGATATGGTATACTGAACCTTTATCCGCAGCCTTCGGAGTTCTCATAGATTGAGAGAACCTTCTGGCTGACCCTTTTTGAGAGCCGGGTTGTGACGAGATCAAGAAAGACAGAGAAGAAGAGGGGTGAGAGGCACCCGACCCCCTCGCTCTCGTCCTCCATTAACCCGATGAGGTATTCGAGCTCATCATCGGTGAGAAGTGAGATGCGTTCGGCAAAATCCTGTTCATCACGGGAGTAATGGTTTGCAACCGGGGGGAGGATCGACCGGTATTCGGTCCGTGCCCCTCCACAGATGAGATCCTCACACTCCGGGGCGAGCTTTCTGAGGATTCCGATATCAAAAGGTGTCAACTCACGTGCCATAAAGATCTATTGCCCTTTCTCCCATATCAGGGGATCTGCCATCATGGTTCAATAAGGATGTTCAGGTATAACGGCGGTATACCCCGTTCCTCATCACAACAACTATTGTCCCCTCTTTATAGAGGGCACCGTACTCCACCGTCATCTGCCGGGCCGTGAGGGCGGATCTGATTGCGGCAGCGTCGGTACTTCCGGATCGGTTTGCAGCATCTGCGATGAGCATCACCCCGGTGAATGCACGGGCAGAGAGATCGTTTAGCTCTCTGCCGCTCTGCCTGACCAGGAGAGAGTTGATATCCCGAATCGCAATCGACGAACCAACATATTCCCGTGTATAGACTGCACCGGCAAGGATTCCGTCAGAGAAGGCGAGTGACGGACGGATAAAGGCATCTGACTTCCATGCATCACCGATGGTGATGATTGTTTCGGGGAGAGATCCACTCTCATAGAGATCTCTCATGATCAGGAGCCCTTCGTCAGGGGTTCGTGCGGAGAGGAAGAGAGGTTCGTCCCTGGGCATCGTGAGTATTGAGGCGACTGCATCCCCGATATTCCCGGTGTCATGATAGATGGCAATGGTGCTGACCATGTACCCGCGTCCCTCAGCGGCCTCCTGAATATGGTTCATCATGTCCTCCTGTTCTGCCGGAAAGATGAGTCGTATCGCTTTCTCCTCCCTGTTGGTATCAAGGATATCAAAGCACCGGTTGAGATACTCCTCTTCATCAAGACCGATCTCAAGAGCTGGATCCGATGCTCCATCGCCGATTGATGTCTTTCCGTCCGGCGTGATCTTCATCTTTCCGATCGGTACCTGATCATCTCCGGGCTGATCAAATATGACAGCAACTTGTGCATCGAAGAGTGTGGGAATACCGCTCCCTGCCGCGAGAGGAAATGAAGATGTGTGCTCCTGATTGATGATAGAGAGTGCGGTATCCACTCCCCTCTGTACATCTGCCATGAACCAGTCATCCGCACTCCCGCTCTCTACCCGGATGGTCAGGAGATGTGGAGGTGCTCTGATCGTCCTGGTTGTTTCTGCTTCACCGAGCCGTATCTGCCGTATCTCAAATGAATAGCCCGCCTCCCTCCTCTCATTGAAGGTGACGTTTCCGAGAGCTCCGGTATAGGATCTCTTCCAGAACCATCCGGCGACACAGCTGGGATCTCCTCCACAACCGGATATTCGCCGTGTAAGTGTCCATGTTGCGTCATATGCCTCAAAGACGAGACTCTCCGGCAGTATTCTGCCCTCTTCCTCATCAGGGGAGAGGATCAGATCTCCTCCCTTCGGTACGAGAATAAAGATTCCCTCAGCGAGATCCCGGTTATCCTCCCGAAGTGCGATCCCTCCCTCCTCCCAGACGAGAATGACCGGGTTTGCACCCCGGCTCCTGATCGCAGAGACGATTGCCGGTACCTCCCTGTCGCCATAGATGATGAAGATCTCAGGTTGCATCGCCTGGAGGGGCCGGATAAGTTCGCTGAAATCCTCATCCTCCGGATGATATGCAATCATCCGCACAATCGGGATACGGTTCTGTATGTGTGCCGCATTTTCTTCTCCATCTTCGGTTGCAGGATAGATGACTGCAATATCGTGATAGTCCTTCAGAAACGGGAGAAGGTATTCTATCTCCTCTTCAATCGGTGGTGTGAAGCTGATCTGGTATCTTCCCGGGCTCTGATCGTCTCTCCTGACAGGGGCATGAATGGCCAGCATTGGAATCTGCAATGCTTCAGACTGGGGCACAAGGGCATCCCGCACCTCATTTCCTGAAACGATAATACCGTGGATATCTCTGGTATCAAGGTACTCCATCAGAATCTGTAAGGCCCTCTCATCATCTCCCCGCGTGTCTTCGATGAAGAGGGTAACCGAATTGTTACTCATCGGGGGAACCTTGCGGATCCCATATTCCTGGGCTTCTCCGATAGAAGCATCCGGTCCGGTCAGTGGGAGGAGGACAAGGACTGCATGATCACCTGCCACAGGTACAGCATCGTCAGGTGAGCCGGGGTCAAGACCAAATGGCAGCCCGGTGATACTCAGGACGATGAAGAGGACGAGAGCGGCGATGATGAAGAAGATAACTTCTCTCATCGCCCTGCCATTTTACTATATGGAAGGGTCACCATACTTCTCAGGCATCCTGATTGTTGCCAAACGTCATAAGTATGCGGCTGCGGATATCAAGGGCTTCACGGAGAGGTACCATCTTCGGCAGGTCATCATCTATGATCCTCTCAGTTCTTCCGTGTATATCCGCATATCTCCTCAGGAGAGATCCCGGAATCTCCTGACCCTGAAGAAAGAGGTGGCGGTCGATCTCATTGATCTGTTCTCTCAGATCTGCAGGGAGATGATCTGCTTCCTTTCGCCGGATGAGGGCATCATGAAAGAGATGGAGATCTCCTCTCCCAGGTGCGTACCGGACTGCCTCATCAATCGCATTCAGGGCAGCATCATACTCGCCCTTCTTTGCAAGCGCCCGTGCATACCCATACCAGCCACCGGGAAATGCCGGATGCATTGTGATCGCCTGACGGTACGCATCAGCGGCATGGACGTAATCTCCCAGAGCTTCATACCAGTACCCGATATCTGAGAAGATCTTTGATCGTGCATCTTTGTCGGTTGTCAGCTTCAGAGCCTTGCGATAGATGGAAAGACCATCCTTTGATCCACATTCGGCAAGTATCTTTCCGATGATCCAGAGCAGGTTTGTCTTTCTTGCCGGAGGGATTGGAGCATGCACGACGAGATCCGTCATCCCGATACGCCATGCCATCAGTCCTTCTTCTTTCATCGCTTCAAGGAGTATGAGAAGCCCGTCATACGCCTCATCCCCGTAATCGCCTTCAAGAAGGAGTCGTGATGCCTCCCGGATATTTTTTGTCTCCGATAGTCTCCAAATGAGGCGGGTCTCAAGGAGATCATCCTTCTGCAGATCATCATTGAGTGGGGTTTGCTCTCCATACCAGGCAGCACGTGCGTACCAGAGCCTCGAATCTGGGGTCGGCCTGATGAAAGAGGATCGTTTAAACCATATCACGGCATCGGCAAACTGGAACGCTCCGAATGCGAGAATGCCACGGATGAGTGTATAATCCCCCTCTGCACTATCTTCAAGGGATGAGAGGCGTTCGGTATCGAGGGTTCCATCGGATCGCATCGCCTGGTTCATGACACCAAGGCGTGTCATGATCGCATCGTCTATATCGGGATCTGTGATAAGCTCTTCGAGAACCATATACTCTCGATCAAATCGCCGTGAACGTCGGCATGAGGTTGCGATCTGTGTATAGATCCGGTTCTTTACTTCTCCGTCAAGACTTTCTGCAATCCTGATCATGCGCTGGTAGTATGTATCCCCTTCTTCCGAGAGGCCGAGTCGGTCAGTAGCCTCACAGAGGTAGATGAGCTCATCGAGGATCGGAGGAGATCCGCCTCCCTGTACTGCATGAGCTGCTTCAAGTGCTGAATGAAACTCCGCTGCCGCCCTCTCAGCATCTCCGAGATTTCGGGAGATGAGACCCATCTCACGATAGCAGATCTGTCTGATGGCGGGATCCTCAGTCCGAATGAGGGCATGGGCATAGATTGCACGGGCGGCTCCGATGAGGTGGGTTGCAACAGCGTATCTTCCTGCTCTGATACAGGTATCTGCAGATTCCTCGAATGCAAACCAGCGGCTGAGAAGTGACTCCCACCCCCCCTCCGGATACCGGCGGTTCAGAATAGTGATGGCATCTTCCCGTGTATGATGGCAGAACCAGTCACAGGCGATCTCCGTGATCGTCTGTCTGAGGAGGTTTGATATACCTTCATCCCCCTCATCGAGTTGATTCAGGAGATCTGATGTATCCGCTACCAGACCAAAGATTGTCCGGTCCATCGGATGCACCAGGGACGGCCGCTCCGGGGGGGAGGTCATGAAGGCAGTCGGATATGCCATCTCTGTATAGAGTATCCCTCTCTTCTTCGCCTGCCAGTGTTGTGGGGAGCTGCCCGTGGCTTCAGAGAAGAGGGTGCAGATGTTGTCTGATGCAGTGATCGGGTGCGCCGTCCACCAATGCCCTTCTTCGCGGGTCATTGAAACGAGGGCTCCGATTGCGTTCCGGATCAGTGCTGATCCCTCTTCGTCAGAAGCGATTGTCAGGCAGATACTCCAACGAAATGCCGGGTCTGTCTCGATTCTCCTGAGGAAGAATGCCTGGATAATTGTGTCGATGAAGTACTCTTTCGTATCTTCAGATGAAAGGGATTGGATCGTCTCAAGCATTTCGGAGCGATCCTGTAGAATCTCTCGTATCTGACCCGCAGGACTCATAGATCAGAATAGGTTGTCTCTGTTATTAGATACTCTCTTCATCGAAAAAGTGGAGATGGATGAACCCCGGGGGTCGATCAAATGATCAGAGGTTATTCCGGGGGCAGTCGTCATCATCTCTTCGTAAACACCCGGATATACGGATCGTCCTGCCATAGACAAGCGCCTCGGCCACCTTTCGTCTGGCCTCATGAAGGTCTCGCCAGAGGGTCTTTCTTGACACTCCTATGATCCCGGCTGCCTCTTCCTGGTTATGATCAAGGAGATCAACAAGTCGCAATACCTCAATCTCTTCTGGAAGAATGGTTATCGGATCCCCTCCTTCACTCTCCGGATTGCATACAGGTGCATAACACCTGTAGACATTGCTGTCGCTGAACGTGCGGCATACACGTGGCCTCCCCCTCCGTTTCCGGCAGTACCCTCTCTCGTCTTCGTTCATTACATCACAGTTCTGTTCTGATCCTTTCCCAGGCTGTAGATAAGGCTTTTGATGCAGGACTATCCATTTGAGTGACGGGAATGCCTTTTCTTACTGCCTGAACAACGGCTGGATCAAATGGAATCCTGCCAACGATTGGGATCCCTTCTTCTGCAGCATAGACTTCTATCTCATTTGTGATCTCCTCAAGCAGATCAAACCGGTTGATCATGATGAGGATACGAGGATCAAATCTGCGACAGACGGTCACCACGCGTTTCAGGTCATGGAGTGCAGAGACACTTGGTTCTGTCACTATGAGTACCGCATGCATCCCGCTGATCGTGGAGATGAGTGGGCAGCCAGTTCCGGGTGGTCCGTCGACAAGGAGTATCTCTGCTGATGGATCTATCGTCAGCGCACGTTTCTTCACTTCATGGACAAGGAGACCTGATGTACCCGAACCGGGAAAGAGACGGGCATGCACAAGAGGTCCACACTCTGTTGTTGAGGTATAGATCTCTCCGCAGATTCGACGCTCCATCACAACAGCACCCTCAGGGCAGAGATGTGCACAGAGGCCGCATCCCTCACAATGGATGGGGGAGACGGAGAAAAGTCCCTCCTTGATACTGATTGCATCAAATGCACAATTGTTGCTGCATATACCGCACGAAACACAGATTTCCGGATCTATTCGTGCGACATCAAGGCCATGAAACGGCTCTTTTGTGAGTTGTGTCGGTGATAGCATCAGCTCAAGGTTTGCCGCATCCACATCACAGTCTGCAAGTACCTGTCGGCTGGTATTCGTATCTGCAAGGGCAGAGGTAACCATCGTCTTGCCGGTTCCCCCCTTACCGCTGATAACCGCGATCCGAATCATTGTTTCTCCTCCATGTATGATACAATCTTCTGGAAGAGTTCGGCAAAGTGCTGTTTCCACTCAGGGAGATCTCTTGCTATAAGATTGCCAGCATTCTGGACAGCCGCAATCTGACGGTCAAATGGGATTGTCATCAGTATCGGGATGGAATGATCCGCACAGAAGCTGGTGATCTCTTCGTCTTCTCCATCACTTCGGTTGATCACAACACCGGCAGGAATGCCGAGTTCCTCAGCAACACTCACTGCCAGCGTAAGATCATGCAGTCCAAATGGCGTTGATTCGGTTACAAAGAGGCAGAAGTCGGCTCCATCAAGAGTCTCAATGACGGGACATGCAATTCCTGGTGAGGCATCATACAGGATGAGAGGATGGCCTTCTGCAAAACGTTTTGCCATTTTTATAACTGGCGGGGCCATAACCTCCCCTTCCTGCAGGACTCCGGTGATCAGGGTAAGCGTCGGAGCTGGTGCTCTGCATTGTATTATCCCTATCTTTCGTCTCAGATCATGGATAGCACCAATCGGACAGACCAGTCTGCAGCCGCCGCATGAATGGCAGAGCTCCGGAAGGAAGAGATGGCGATCCTTCAGGATGGTTAGTGCACCATACCGGCAGAATGCTCCACATTCTCCACAGAACGTGCATCGTGTGAGATCAATGTCGGGAACAGCAACGGTGACGGGAAGGTCGTGTGAGGGGGCCGGATAAAAGAGATGAAGATTTGGTTCCTCCACATCGCAATCCACCAGGACAACATCCCTCGTCTCCATGAGTGCATACGCGAGGTTTGCAACGACGGTACTCTTGCCTGTTCCACCTTTTCCGCTTGCAATCACTATCTTCATAAGACCCGGTTATCAGGATAATGAAGGCAGGTTTCCTGCAAGGTACGCCTTAACTGCATCGGTGACGGTACCGCCACCCCGGTAGGAGTATGCCTTCACACCGCTTGCCGCCAGTGCCTCTGCTGCATTCCCCCCCATCTGTCCGGTGATAAGATATTGCGCTCCTTTTTCCACAACCAGGGAAACTGCTCGTGGACCAACACCACCTGATGCATCAGCAAAAGGATTCGCTACCGATTCAACATCCGCTGTCTTCAGATCAAGGAAGATGAAGTATGGAGCACGTCCGAACCGCTCTTCAAAGGGTGCATCGATACCCGGTGCCTGCGCTGTGATGCAGAGGACCGTTCCCTCCTTCTCATCATGGCTGCATTCATCTTCAGGCCCGTGATGGCAGGTACTCTCACCCGTAGTGAGATCCCCACGGATATATGCCTCTGCTACGGCATCAACGTCCCCTGAGGCACCGAGTATGACCTCGATCCCATTCTGGCAGAAGAGATCTATGGCGCGGGGACCCATTCCTCCGGCAATAATCAGCTCTACATTCTGTTCAGCAAGGAAGCGTGGAAGTTTCCCTGGTTCATGGCCAGGGCTGTCAAGATCCTCACCCCTGCTGATCGTACCATCGTTGGCATTGAATATGGCATACTTTTCACAATGCCCAAAGTGGGCTGAAACCCGTGTACCATCCATTGCTATTGCGATCTTCACTCTTGCACCTCATTTTGGGTATTGATCTGAACGAACCGACCCCGCATTCTTCCTCCGCCAAATCCTCTGCCACATCCGCATGGCAGGCCGCCTCTTCCAAGGCCATAGATGATCTGTTCACTCTGTGCTGCACTCTGTGCATCTGAAGACGGGGAGACGCAGCGTCCCATTCTCCGTCCGGTCATGGGTCCCATTCCAAGGGGACCTCTTCCATTTAATCCTGGCATTTGTATCACCTGTTCTTCTGGTAATAAGTACTCATATGTGTATAAATACTTAAATCTTGTTAATGTTCCAGAAGTATTTATATTCATCTTGCTATCCTTTGAAACGTGTTCGAATGAAGAGGGGAAAGGAGGAGGCATGACAACTCGAACTGGTTGTCATTGCCTGGTATGGTCAGTTTACAGGAGGCGCCGTTGCACCCATCCTCTTCCTAATCCTCTACCACGTCCGCGAGGGATTCCGCCTCTTCCAAGGCCATAGACGATCTGTTCACTCTGTGCATTTGAAGATGGGGAGACGCAGCGCCCCATTCTCCGCCCGGTCATCGGTCCCATTCCAAGGGGGCCTCTTCCATCTAATCCTGGCATATCAATCACCTCTGTTCAGGTAATAAGTACTCATATGCGCAAAATACTAAAAAGGTTTGGATCGTACGCACAACCCGATTGTTTATGTCTTTGTCCAATCAACCAATCCCATACTATGAGGATCAAGGTCATCTCTCCGGATATCGTCACCTATGGCGCTATGGTGATCGGCGGAGTACTTGAGCAAGAGGGGTATGATACCTCCATATCGCGTGTAATCGAGGATACAGATGCCGATATCCTGATTTTGTCACTCTATTCGACCCAGCATCTTCTTGATACTCGCATAAAAAAGGCGATCCGGTTCCAGAAGGAACGGGGCGGCAGATGTTATGTCGGAGGCCCGGTATCAGCAGACCCGTCCATGGTGCTTGGTGAACTGTCTCCCGATGCTGTTGTCGTCGGTGAGGGTGAAATTACCATCTCCCGGTTGGTTTTGGAGGGTCCCTCTCCGGATATTCCGGGAATTGCGTATATGAAGGAGGGAGAGATGATCGTTACCGGCTCATCTCCTCCATCTCCCATGACGCGCCCTCTTCCTCTCATACCGCCTGATATTGGGGATCAGAATATCAGAGGTGCAAATGTCTATATCGAGACGCACCGTGGCTGTGTTGGGGGGTGTGGGTTCTGCCAGGTGCCCAGATATTTTGGACAGGAGGTCCGCAGCAGGAGTATTGAGGATATCCTCACCGAGGTTCGGGCATTTAAGGATGCAGGTGTACATCGTATCTCGATATCGGGTGGAACGGGATCGCTCTTTGCATCACAGTATGGCAGAATGAATGTTCCTGCATTTATTCAGCTTCTCCAGGGTATAGCAGGGGTTATGGGACCAAAAAACCTCTCATCTCCTGATATACGGGTAGACTGTATCACTGACGAGGTGCTGGATGCAATACGGGATTATACCATCGGCTGGGTCTTCTTTGGAATAGAATCCGGGAGTGAGGGTATACTGAAGAAGATGCGCAAAGGCGCAACGGTTGATCAGGTGCGGGAGGCGGTGAAACGATGCCGTATGCATGGGTTGAAGGTGGCAGGCAGTTTTATTGTTGGATATCCTGGAGAAACCGCGGATGATTATCAGATGACGAAGGATCTCATCGAGGAACTTGCCCTTGATGATGTCTTTGTGAGTGTCGCAGAGCCGATTCCCGGCACTCCACTTGCAGATCTTGTCCTCTCCATACCTCAGGAAGAGAATCCTGTGTATGTTCCTCATACGGGTGAATATCAGGCTCTTGGTCTCTCTGAAGCAGAGGCACGGGCATTTGATCTTATGCTCCATGCCGATCTCCATAAACCACGGTTCACCATGACTGACGATCGGACCTTTAATCTGTATCTTGAAGAGGTCAGGAAACAGGGATCGGATATCCTGAGGAGCACCGAAGTACTCCTTCGCTATTCTTAGCAATACTATGTATACCATTTTTTCCATGCTTTGAGACAAACGCATGGAATTAAAAAAAAGGTTTTAGATGAGTTTATGCAGAGGATGGTTTGGATCCTGCACTTCTCCGCCCAGTTCACGGCATGCCTCTGCGAGGACGATGTCGGTGAATGCGGCTGTGGTTGCCATCCCTTCGCAGTTCTCGATTGGACCAAACATAATCAGGTCGGCACCAAGCGCCATTGCAAGGATGTTGCATCCGATGTCAGGGCTGGACCATGCTGCCTGTTTGATACCCTCGAATCCGCCAAAGTGGTGGTGTCCCATCTGTTCAAGGAGGACATCATTTCCTTTGTAATGTTCTGCGAGAACGCTCTTCCTCCAGCGTTTCAGCCAGGTCCATGAGACGGTCATGTTGTGGTATGCACCACCGGTTGGGAGACCATGGATCGCCTTGCAGGCAAGGATCTCACGGAATGATCCGCCGGATCCAAGACCGAGCGGGGTTGCTGCAGTATCAAGGATCGGGCGGGTGATACCTGCCTCTTCTGCGATCTGGAGCATGCCCTTTGCCTGTCCTGCAACGCCACCCTCAACAAGAACCTTCTCACGGCCGACGACTGATGGGTCGCCTGGGTTGAAGGCGAGGACGATCGCGGAGTTGACATCGGATGCAGCAAGTACGTCGATGTTCTCCTGTGGAATCGATCCATTGATCGAGTTGTAGATGGCACGGTCAGCAAGGCCGACTTCGGTCACATATTCACATGCATGTGCAAGTGCTGCCGGTGCTGACGAGTCCATCAGGAACGGGGTCTTGTTGTCGATACTGTCGAACCAGCTGAAATAGCTTTCGAATGCCTCGCCAAATTCGGCGATGATCTGGATGAAGTACGGGTTTCCTGTGATATCGTACAGCTCCATACACCGGTTCCAGAGCGCTTCTGCCTTTGGCTTGTCGATCTTACCAGTGTGATCATCGAGCACGGTCTCGTGCTTATTATAAAAGATGGATGCACCGAGTACCCTTGGGTATTCACCGGGCTGTCCACCAATTTTAATTCCGTTGAAGTCGAGAACGGTCTGTTCTTTCTCAAACCTGAACATAGTTGGAACACCTCACGTTAGAGCATACTAATTTTCGGAAGGATCATCAGCAACATGATAAATACAATAACCCCTGCTACGAGGCCATAGAGGATGCCGATGTCACGTCCGATCTTCCTGCCCACCCTCTGGGCAATCTCAGCGTCTGCAAATTCTATCTTCTTCTCGATCTTGTCGAGTCGTTCCTCGAGTTCGAGGAACTGCGGGTTGGCGCCGGCAATTGTTGTTTCATGGCCTCCGCCGCCTGCTTCTTTGACCTCGATGACCATTGGATCGGCTGCGAATGCGCCGGGATCCCGTCCGGTGAGCTCGCTGATCTTGGCTTTGATCTGACCGAGGTCTTCGGTCTCCATGATATTTGCAAGCTCGACCTGCTCCTGGAACCTCTTGATCGCGGCATCATCGAGATTCTCGATAAAAGGAATTGCTCCCTCTGCTCCGACGATCTTTCCTCCGGAGACACCGCTCTTGTGGAGTGCTTCAAGTGACTGGCCGCTTAAGTGCCCTTTCACTTCGGTTCCACAGAGGAGGACGAACCTGATATTCGGGTTTGAGATGATGTTTGCGATGATCTTCTCAAGCCCGAGGTTCTCGGTCTTGCAGGATCCGCATAATGCAGCCCCGCTTGCGCAGATGCCAGCCTCGTCGAGGTGAGATCCCATTGTAACAACAGCGACACAGCTGTTTGCATCGCCTGAATGGAAGTCTCCCTGAGCGATTGGCCATCCGCTTGCCGGTGATTTCTTCTCTGCCATCTTCTTCACCTCAGAGAACCAGAACCGGTACCATCACAACGACCAGGGCGAGCATAAGCCCGATGATGAAGCCGGGAATGCCCGCAGACATAATCCCGGATTCAAGCTTGTTCGTCCGGGCGATGATCTGCGCTTTGTATCGGATGTTCTCAACCATTTTGTCAATTGCGTTCATTCGGATGCTTGAACCTGCCATCTATCTCACCCCATCAGAAGGAATCCAAGAATGGTAAATATAACGATCAGACCGATCATCAGTCCTTCAACCTTCCCCGAGTAGACGCCTGCGGCGAACCGGTTCTGCATACCGATGTTGGTTACCATTCTCTCGATGATCTTCATGCGGGCGTGGATGAGTGCAAGTTCTCCAGAGAGGGGCTTAACCTCGCCTGTGGCTTCCTCTGCTCCGCCTCCGCCTGCCTCTTTGACCTCGATGACCATTGGGTCGCCGGCGAATGCGCCGGGATCCCGTCCGGTGAGCTCGTTGATCTTGGCTTTGATCTGACCGAGGTCTTCGGTCTCCATGATGTTTGCAAGCTCGACCTGCTCCTGGAACCTCTTGATCGCGGCATCATCGAGGTTCTCGATGAAAGGAATTGCTCCCTCTGCTCCGACGATCTTTCCTCCGGAGACACCGCTCTTGTGGAGTGCTTCAAGTGACTGGCCGCTTAAGTGCCCTTTCACTTCGGTTCCACAGAGGAGGACGAACCTGATATTCGGGTTTGAGATGATGTTTGCGATGATCTTCTCAAGCCCGAGGTTCTCGGTCTTGCAGGATCCGCAGAGTGCAGCTCCGCTTGCGCAGATGCCGGCCTCATCAAGGTGCGATCCCATTGTAACAACAGCGACACAGCTGTTTGCGTCGCCTGAATGGAAGTCTCCCTGAGCAATCGGCCATCCGCTTGCCGGTGATTTCTTATCTGCCATCTTTCTTCACCCCATATACTGGAACGCCATGAATGCTGCAATGAGCAGACCTACAGCCAGTCCATACCAGAAGGCTGTGACACCTCCGGCATACATCAGTGACTTCTCTCTTCCAGGGAAACTGTTGAGCAGCTGACCCTCTCCAGAGAGCATGCCGACAAGATCCTCTGCTACATTCTCAAGTTCAGCAACCTTATCGATGATCGGCTGGTAGGACTCTCCGGCGGTGGTCACAAATCCAATGACCGGGTCGGCGACGAGGCCGAATTCGGGTAATACAAGAACATATCCCATATTTATCACCTCTCCCTCAGGCCTCAGTCTCCAGAATCGGCTTGGCGTCAAGCCATGCTGCTGCATCGCGCTTTGAGAGCTCGATGAACTGTGTGTAGGTGTAGCCCCATCCGATGATCGCTATCAGCAGGCCGACGAGTGCCGCTCCTACAGCAATGAATGCAAAGGAGATGACTGCCATAATGATCATGGAGAGGAATCCACACTCTGCGGCGAGCATGAGTGTCCGATCCTGTGTGTTCGACGGGCCAAGCGCTGCATTGAACGGGTGCTGGATTGCGATTGCACCAAGCATGAATGCGACAGCGATAATACCTCCTCCGAGGTAGGATGCGTTTGCCGAGCTCATTGCAAATCCGAAGATTGAGATCGTTCCGGCAGAGAGTGCACTGAAGGTAAAGTCACCGGTCGCCATCGCGGTAAAGCCGAGGATGGTGAGTGCACCGATGATTGAGAGCTCTGCAAGAGACTGCATCAGAACCGGGATCTTCATATTCAATACATTATCTGCAAGGAACCCAAAGGCCGCTCCGGCGACTGCTGCAATGATAAGAGCAGCGATCGGGGATGCAATGCCGAATTTGGTTCCAAGGAGCATGGCGATGATACCTGCACCAAATGCGACCATACCAGCGGATGGAACACCTGTTCCGATACCATAGCTGCAGAGTCTTTTGATGGTGCTTGTTCCCCAGATAAGAGCGATAACCGCCCCAAGCCCTCCGAAGAATGAGAATAACTCAAGTCCGGTGATGGTGTTGAGATATGTCAGATAGATACAGATAATTGATCCGACAATTCCAACTGCCAGGAGGGTGTTGTGAGGGATTGCGTCATGAGATGCTTCTACTTTTACTGTCATCTTCTCCACCTCAGAATGGCACCGGTACGATGATCAACAGGGCGAGCAGACCGGAGAGAGCTGATGCGACAGCACTTGCAACAATTGCACGTGGGAACCGCTTGAACTTGGGGTCGTGGGGACCTTCGATGGTTCCGGTGATATTGTATGCGGTCAGCACTGCGTTTACAAGGAACATACCGATTGCAAAGATACCTGCAATGGATACGATCAGCGGCATGACACTCTCAACATCTGTTCCCATGAGTGCTGGAATACCGGTCAGGTAGGCGTCATAGAGTGAGAGGTAGATGAGTGTTCCGCCGAAACCTCCGATAAGACCTCCGAGGACACCTCCAACGTATGAGATGAACGGAAGACCGTGCCCCTCAGTACCCTGGCTTTTATATTCCGGTTGTGTGTCGCCGGTCAGTGGGTCTTTGTTGACCTTTCCTGATGCTGCGGGAATTCCCATTGCAAAGACGTACGTGACGTTCACAAGCATACAGGTGATGGCCATCAGAAGTGCGCCGCCGATTGCACCGGTTCCAAGAGCAACCGGGTAGCTGAACTGTGCCGCCCATGCTCCTTTAAAGAGGCCGGCAAGACCTGCACCTGCTGCAAGCATTGTGACACCGGTTGCAATACCTGGTGCCTGACCCATTGCCGCCGGCGCTCCGCCGACAGGAACGAGGTGCACACTGAAGGTGACAAGCATTCCGCCGATGATAATTCCGATGAGGGAATAGAAGGCGGCCATCGGGAAGATACCTGCAATTGTCAGGCCAAATCCGATACCAAGAACTGCGAGCAGCAATACGACTGCGATTGCAGCTCCCATGACGGGCATCTCTGCTCCGCCTGCTGGCTTACTTGCGATCGCTGACATTTATATTGCCTCCTCTTCGGGTGCAGTGTACGGACCGTACGTCTTGCGAGCCCAGACCTCGATGTAGCGGGCCATGATCGTGATGATAAGGACAATAATTGCTCCCATCATGATTGATCCCCAGCCTCCGAAGAACTGCTCGAATGTGAGGTGTCTCCAGAGTTCGAAGAAGACGATCAGCCCAAAACAGATACCTGATGCGGGTCCGCCAAACTTTGAGGTGAACCATCCGTTGTCGAGTGAGCTTCTTTCACCGGCTTCTGCATACCGGATGATGTTTCCGGATGCCGAGATCGGGACGCCTGCTCCGAATTTCTGGTTCTGGTACTGGCGTTCTTTCCCATAGAATGGGTTTCCGACAGCAGAACCGGCTGCTCCGAGTGCGATACCCCAGATGATACCGAGGATTGGCAGCGGGAACGGATGACCGAGGACTGCGTTCATAAGGTAGCATATCGTCACGGTCGTAAAGATTGCGACGAATGCGTGTGCGACAGTGACCGGTGTCACTGATTTCAGTATATCAACATAGACTGGCTGGCCAAATTTGGCAAGACTTGCTGTCCTGCCGAGATAGGCGGTGGTTGCATAGACACCCTGAACGAAGGATGCGAGAACACTTCCAATAATAATAGCAAGAACCGGATTGACGTTCATTGCCATAAATGCCCATGCGACACCTGCACCAAGTGCAATCCAGAGAGCCCATGCCGGGGGCTCACCTGCGATGGCCTTGTTAAAGATACGGTGATTGTATCCCATCTGCGGAGCCAGCTGAACCTGAGAGTTGGGATCACCCTGTGATCCGATATCAGACTCGGTATCTTCAGCTGCACCTGCAACCGTTGCAAGTGCTCCCGCGAGGGCAGCCACTCCAATACCTAATACGATGTTCTCCATGTGAGATTCTCCCTTGATCTAATGAGTATAAGAGTATTCGATCAGCGTTACCTCTCCAGAATCGGAGTACTACGTGTGGACATAAAAGACTGGATTGTAATTGAATTAAAGGTTTCGAATTAACGCTAAAATCAGGCGGTTCAATTCTTCTCTTTGAAGAATTCCTGTACAATTCTGACCTGTAATTCAGCACACGTTTCATTAGATAAAAAAAGGTTGGTTTTGTGTGATCACTTTGCGGGGATGATGAGCGAGCGCTCGCCGGCTGGCATGAACTCGCGGATTGCACCGCGTGCAAACTCCTTCCTTGGTTCGGAGAAGTCGAACTTGAGGGCAGGGTCTGCGAAGCAGATCTTGATGAGTGGGGAGAGCGACCATGCGTCACCACGTCCGTAGTGGGAACTACCGACGATAGCTGCGTATTCTCCCTGGTGACCGACGTTCATTGCATAGTTTGGATAGTTTGGTCCACGGAATTCGCCGATACAGCCCTCGTCAGGCCGGACGGAGAGTGAGTTTGCTGAACCACACTGGTCCTGCAGGTCGTAGCCGAAGAATCCGAGACGTGACCATCCCTCTTTGTGCATGAGCATGGAGAGGTACCATCCGTTCAGACCGGCGTTGGAGTGACCTGTTGCGATAGAGGTGGAGAGACCACAGGCTGCTGCAAGGACACCGGCACGCTGGGAACCACCGAAGTGGTCTTCCATCATGGTCGGGTACTGTTCGTACTGCTCCATACCGTTGAGGTTGACCTCGGTTGCGATGTCGTTGACGACTTCCTGGGTTGGCTTGACCTTGTCTGCGGGGTTCGGGTTCTGCCAGTCGACCTTGTACTTGTCTTTGATGTAGTCCATACCGTAGTAGGTGAACTCATCAAGGATGTTGTCGGTGTATGCAGCGGTTGCATACTGGGTGAATCCGACACCACCGGACATGTAGGAGCCGAGCCAGATCTGGTCAAAGAGCATCGTTCCTGCACCGACAACCTCAAGAGCTGCCTTTGCGGGGTCATTTGGATACTTCCGGTCTGCCTGGATCATGTCAGCGAAGTTGCCGAAGAGGATACCACCTGGCTCGTTTGGACCACGGGCACGGCGGGCTGGCAGGTGGGAAGACATCTGGATGACACCAGCGTGCTTTGCGGCGTAGGAGAGGTCAGCGACTGCTGCTTCACCTGCGCACATCCGGTATGCACCGATGAAGGACATACCGATCTGCATGGCGGACCACCGGGAGGTCGTTCCACCGTCGCAGGTGCGGGAGACGGATGTCGGAATGTGAACACACTGCCACATGGACTTGCCGACTGCGTTCATCAGTGATTCGGCCTGCTTCTTGGGGAAGAGCTTCTCGACGTTGATAAGGAACTGTGGCTCGATATCGTCTGCAAGCTCGGAGTCTCCGGTGAAGACCTTGACGTAACAGTCGTCGGTGAGCGCAGGGTGGGTCTCGACCATGTGCTCCTGAACGACGGCTGCGCCGGGCATTGCGTGGTTGACGACGTGGAGGTATTCGTTGATCGTCTCAGGAGTAACTTCCTTGCCGAGACGCTTCTGGAGTGTCTGGTGGGCAAGGTCCATGTTGACGATAACGGTTCTCCGGATGTCGTCCCAGAACTGCTGCATTGCGGCATTGTTGACGAAGTGGAGGTCGTCACCCTCGACGAAGGTGCCGGTTCCTGAGACCTCGTAGGTCATCAGCTGGCGCTGACCCATTGGGACACCACCAAGGTGGCACCGCTCTGGATCATACATGTCAATGCCACGCTCTTTGACGATCTTCTCGTTTGCCGCCTTGAATTCCTTCTTCCTTGGCGACTGGTTCACACCGTCAAATGCATAGAACTTGGCTTTCTGTGATTCTACATCCTGTCCCGGGAACTTCTCCTTCAGTGCCTTCAGGAAGAGTTTCTGTGCTCTCTCAATCTTTGCCATCTTTTATCACTCCTTTGGCATGTATCCGTACTTGGTTCTCAGGCTGTGGATACGCTGGATGTATTCGATATATTCTGCGTCATTGCGGTAGGGGTTGCCACCGAGGACATGGAAGATGGTCGTGTTTTCGCCGAGCCACTTCTCATCCATTGGCTTGCCGACTGCAACCTTTTTGTCGAGTGGGACACCGATCTGGTCTTTGACGTACTTTACAGCACCGTCTGCCTCAAGGACACAGCGCTGGAGCATGTCAAACATCATGCCGTCTTCTGCGAGACGGAGTGAGTGACCGTGAACTGTTGCACCACGAATACCGACACGTGCCGGGTCGAAGAGGTTTGTGTTGATCAGGTCCTTTGCGATCTGCTCAAGGTCACGCTCACGGCATTCGACGATCTGACGGCCTGAGAGTGTACCTGGGTCGATACCACGGAAGCGGTACATCTCGACGTAGGTCCTCTGGTATGGCTGGGATGGTGCGTTGAGCATCGAGTCTGCGAACTGGATATACCGGACGCGGTCTCCTGCCTTTGCACCCTCGGTTGGGGCGACGATCTTTCTGATCGGGCAGTCCGGCTCTCCCTGCTCAGCGAGTGGCGGGTGTGCGGTCGGGTATGCCTGACCTGGTGCACGGTGTCCCATGATGAGAACGACGTCCTCGTCTGTTACATCGCGAATCTTTTCAAGTTTAACTTCCGGGTTCATCTGGTTGCGCCTGTTTTCGGCGACCTTTGAGGTTCCCGGTCCATACTGTGGTTTGTATGCCATGAATAATTCACCTCTTTGAAGGTTGTTCCTTCATTGTTCGTAGTACTTCGCGGATGACATCCGCCAGCTTCTCCCGTGTTGGTGTCTGCCCCCGTGTGACGCCTGATACGATTGCAACAACGGTTCCTTTGGTCCGTATCGCATCTTCAGGTGGCATAACATAGGCGGTCTTCACACCTTCCCGTGCGAGATCTTCATAGTCGATCGGCGCCTGTGAGACGACGACGGCTTTGATGTCGCATGCTTCCAGGATGCTTCTGACCTTTGCAACGACATGCGACCGGACATTGCCATGGTGGAGGACGGCGACCCTGTGCCGTTCGATCTGTTGGATCTCACGCATGGTCAGCCCGAAATTCGCACCAATGGCCGCTCCGCCAGCGTTTCCTGCATCTGCGGGAATGCCGCTGCCCGCGTTCAACACCAGGGTACTTACGCTGTATTCGACCCCCTGCTGCCTGAGTGCTGACGTGATATCGCAGATCGGCTTTGTCACATGCCTCCGTCCGGGAGACATCGCTACCACGATGACATCGGGATACCGGCATTCGGAGATGGTCCCGCGTTGTGCGAGGGATCCCCCTTTGCCCATTCCCATTGACTGGCGGCAGTCGACGATCTGTGTCACACGTCCGATTGGCATGTTATCTGTTTCCCTGCAGGATTACCGGTCGCGTCTTGCTCTTTGGGTCTACCATGCCGAGTATCCGTTCGTCCTCAACGACGCCATACTTTGCATAATCGGTCATGGTCATGCTGGAGCGCATGAATCTGCCCTCCTGGAGAGTGAATGGGAAGTTGGTAAGAACCGTCTCGCATGCCTTCCTGATCTCCGGTATCGGTGATGCATCCTCAAGCTCAATGAGGATTGTTCCTACCTGTACCTGGAGTTTGATCGTCTCACCCTGTACCTCGATCTCCCTGCGCTGGGCAACCACATTAGGTGTCCCTCGTGCAGGTCCGTATGGAACGATCTCCGGGACCCGGGGACCGTTTAAGACGATCCGCCGGATGCCGGTTTTTGCGAGGATCTCATTTAAGAGATCCTCTGCGGTATCAGGGGTGAGGAAACGTGCAGGGACGATTCGGATTTGTGGATAGCTGGTTTCTGCCATTGTAATCTAGTCTCGGACTGGATTATACAGCCTTTGCGATCGCGTTGATCGGCTTTGCGAACTCTTCGATCTGGCCGAAGGTGTCTCCGTAGATCTTCGAGGTCGACTCTGGGGAGAACATCTGGGTTCCTGCATCCAGAGCGCATGCTGCGACGATACAGGGGATACCGACACCTGCGGCGTGCCTTGTAACGACGTGGTTTCCGTTGAAGATACCGGGGCCTCCACCACCGTAGATCGAGTGGCTGAAGAAGGAGAAACCGACTGCAACACCCATCACACGGCCAAAGTCACAGCCTGGGAGACCGGTCTCGTGCTCAAGCAGGTCGTTGAAGTACAGGAGTGTCGATGAGACAGCCTGTGCAAACCGGCCTGCACCACAGTTAACCATGGTTGCTGCAAGGGTACCTGCTGCTGCATATGCGTTCCAGAGCATTGGGTCCTTCGTGTCGTAGAACTGGAAGTATCCGCCCTTCTTTCCTGGTGCGATAATCTTGTCTTCGATTGCACGCTCAACCAGCGACTGGACGACGGTACCGACGGTTCCGTTCTGGCCGTTCTGCTTTACGAGGTCATAGACAAGGTTGTTTGCATTCAGTCCCTGGTAGGCGTAGAGGAGCATCTGTGCCCGCTCGAATGGGCCGATTGCGGCGCCCATCTCGAACTCTCCTGCCTGCTCGAAGGTGGATGAGAGTGCTGCACCCTGCATTGCGTTTCTTCCGGTCATCATGACGGCGTGGTTAGCCGGGATGTTCCGAAGCGCATAGCCGAGACCTTCGTTGTTCTGTGGGATCGACAGAATGGATGCGACACCTGCGCCTGCCATGTCCATTGTCTGCGGGTAGGTACCCCAGACGGCTGCCTTGACGGTGTTTGCGTCAAACATGCCAACATCGAACTGGTCCATGATGGCATAGGTGGCTGCGGCTGCGACCGAGGTGATTGCGGCATCATAGGTGGATGCTGCGTTCAGTCGTGCAGTTGGTGCCTGAACGAGGAGGAGCTTGCCGCCTCCGTACTTGTTGATGACGGTGTCATCACCATCGGCGACCTGAACCATCTCCTGGATCTTTGCTGCAATAGCGTCCGAGTTTCCAGCGATGTCAAGGTCAAGCTCACGTCCAAGAATCTGCTGATGCTTGCCGATCTTTCCTGTCTTGAGTGCTGCCTCGATTCCGCCGAGGTTGACAGCCACTGTCCTCTTCGTCAGGTTGATGAGCTTCAGGATCGCCGGGTTTGTCAGGGGGCTGACTTTGTCAAGGGCGACATTGCTCTTCAGCAGTTTGCCTGCATCATCATACAGGTCAATTGTGTCTGAATATTTTGCCATAAATTTTCCTCCAAATACCGTTTGATTCGATTCATTCCGGTCATTGAGTACTGAATACTGAAAGAAGTCACTGAAATGGGTGCTGATTGTGATTGGCACGTCCCCTCTGGGACAATCAAATAATTCCTTATGGCAGAATATAAGTGTTGTCTTTTAACCTTCTGGTTTCTTTTATTTGAGTCTTTTAAATAATAGCGATTTATTGGGTAATCTTCAAATATAGAGACGTATTTCCGTTTTTCTCAAAAAGAATGTGTTACTTAATATTCTTCTTGGTATTACGATTTGCATATTTTTGAGTCGTATTAATATCACGATCCTCTGCGCTTTCCTTATTTATGGAATTTCAGGGCCTGATATGATGCTCTCTGGCGGAAATTCCTTGTAAATATCGGTTTTTAGCCTGTCAAATCCTAATTCATCAAGCTGATCTCCGAGTAAGCGCCCGTCCCATGCCTTCCTGTAGATCCAGGTGATCACCTTTTCGATCACGACCATGCACTCATCCTCCCCGGCAACGGTGATGAGCGTCCGACCCTGTGCTGGGTGGCGGCCGCGTTTGCCCCCGACGGTAATCTGATAGGCATCGGGACCGCCCCTGATTATCGCGAAGGGGCATATATGAATGCAGTTTCCACAATCGATGCACTTCTCCTTGTCAAGCACAATCTCCCCTCCCCGAACGAAGAGGGCTCCTTCCTTGCAGAAGTTGACGCAGGTACCGCACCCTGTACAGAGTCCGGGATTACGGATCGGGCGGGTGACACCGGTCACGCCTATCTCACAGAGCTTCTCTGATACACAGCTGTTTGGGCATGATGAGACGGCTATACGAACACGGATTGGCATATGTTTACCGAAGAAATCCTTGTCAATCCTCTGGGCAAGGTTTATCGAGTCGATATTGGCAAGTCTGCACCGGTCAGTCCCCGGGCATGCGGTGATGTTGACGATCTCCTCCCGTTCGGATCCGACCGGGGTATTATTCGCCTCAAGTGCCCTTCCAAGTGCCTCAAGATCAGCGATCTTCACATGTGGGATCTCCATCGTCTGGCGAACCGTCAGATGGGCTGTCCCTGTTCCAAACTCTTCGGTTATCTTCGCTATTCCAATGAGCTGTTCCGGGGTGATGATGCCGGCCGGTAATCTGATCCTGACGGTGCAGAAGTCATTATCCCGCTCGGTGATGACACCTCCGCGGGTGTGCATCCCGGTATCTCTCTGAATCTCCATGATCTATCACTCTTCCTCTTGTGAGTTAAATTCTTCTTCCTTCTGTTCCTTCTCCACCCATGCCTCCGCACCCCTGCTGAGGGCAGAAGCCACGGCACCAGGAGACGTTCCGATGACAGCAAGGCATCCTCTCCGGTCCGGATCTCCTACACTGCATCCCTGGATGAGCATCTCTCCGCGGATTGCAATGATATCAGGGGAGATTTCTGCCGCAGCCACAGATCGTTTCAGGGCCATCTCTGTGGCTTTATGAAGTATCAGTACACCTCCCGCAACCCCTGTTCCGGCTTTTTTGTATAATGAATCAAGGATGGCTTTTGGTGTTGTCCAGCATGGAAAGAGATCAAGATTATTCAGTATCTCATCGACGGTAGGATCTCTCAGGATCTCCGGCGCCCCTCTGTGATCACCGAGTGCCACTCCCGGTATCGGGGTGTTTTTATACCCCTCGATGATGCAGAAATCTGCTCCCCGGTCCGCAGCGGCGTCAATCGCGGCGATGAGCCCCCCTTCCCTCTGGATGGTGACACTCTTTTCGCTATCAATACCGCAACTGCCAGACGCCCCTGCCTGATAGTGGACGGTCGTATCCCTCCCTTCTTCGAGCGTAAATAGGTGGTGGCCGAGATGCTTGATCGTCTCGACATGCCCAGTGGCAGCGAGGCGCTCGCAGAGCTGCCTGGTCAGCATGGTCTTGCCGGTATTTGATGTGCCGAAGATGTGAATAATAATCATCAGATCACGTACTGAATGTATCTGGTGGCATATCCTGATAGTTGCTCCCTCTGGCAGCGGGTCCAAGGCGGGACTTTCCACTGTTATTCATCACATTTTCGGGAAAAATGGCTATGTATATATACTCAGGATAATCAACCTAACAGTGTCCGAGGTTTAACCATGGCAATGAAATATGTACAAACCACCTGCCCGTACTGCGGGACAGGCTGCAGCATGAACCTGGTCGTCAACGACGGCAAGGTCGTGGGCGTCGCCCCATACCAGCGCTCCCCCGTCAATGAGGGAAAGCTCTGTCCAAAGGGCGTCTATGCTCACGAGTTCATTAACAGTGAAGACCGGCTGACCACCCCGCTCATCAAGAAGGACGGGAAGTTCGTCGAAGCAAGCTGGGACGAGGCATATGACCTTATCGCCCAGAAGCTGAAGTCCTACAAGCCAAGCGAGCTTGCAGTGCTTGCCTCTGCCCGTGTCAGCAACGAGGAGAACTATGCGATCATGAAGTTCGCCCGTGGTGCCCTGAAGACGACACACATCGACCACTGTGCCCGTCTCTGCCACTCCTCCTCCGTTGCCGGGCTTGCAACGACGTTCGGCTCCGGTGCAATGACCAACTCGATCGCCGACATCGCCGAATCGAAGTGTATCTTCATCATCGGGAGCAACACCTTTGAGCAGCACCCGCTCATCGGCCGGAGTGTCGCCCGAGCCCGGAAGAACGGCGCCAAACTGATCTATGCCGACCCCCGTCTCACCGCCACCGGCAAGCAGGCCGACCTGTACATGCAGTTTAGAAGCGGCACCGATGTCGCCATCTTCAACGCAATGATGCAGGAGATCATCAAGAACGGCTGGGAAGACAAAGAGTTCATCGAGAAGCGCTGTGTCGAGTATGAGACCCTGAAGGGCGAAGTCATGAAGCCCGAATACTCGCTTGAGAACGTCGAGAAGATCTCGGGAATCCCCGCCGCCCAGCTGAAGCAGGCCGCCGAATGGTATGCCACAAGCGGCGCCTCCTCGCTCCTCTTCTCAATGGGTATCACGCAGCACACCACCGGTGTTGACAACGTCAAATCGACCGCCAACCTCGCCATGCTCACCGGCAACATCGGCAGGCCAGGCACTGGTGTCAACCCGCTCCGTGGCCAGAACAATGTTCAGGGTGCCTGTGACATGGGCTGTCTCCCTGTCGTCTTCACCGGCTACCAGAAGGTCATCGATGAAGCCGCCCACAAGAAGTTCGCCGATGCCTGGGGCTTCCCTGATGGTATCTGTGCACCGCAGAACGGGTATGAAGTCACCATCATGATGAAGACGCTCGCTGACAATCCCGGAGAATTAAAGGGCATGTACATCATGGGCGAGAACCCGATGCTCTCTGATGCGAACCTCACCCACGTCAAACACGCAATGGAACAACTCGAGTTCCTCGTCGTCCAGGATATCTTCCTGACCGAGACCGCCGAGATGGCCGATGTCGTCCTCCCCGCCACCTGCTATGCAGAGAAGGATGGATGCCAGACCTCGACCGAGCGTCGTGTCCAGCGTTTCAGAAAGGCACAGGACCCTCCCGGCCAGGCAAAAGTCGACTGGCAGATCATCGCCGAGGTTGCCGCAAAGATGGGCTATGCAGAGCAGTTCGCCTGGCAGTCTTCTGAGGATATCTTCAAGGAGATCACCAGCCTGACCCCGTCCTATGGTGGCATGTCCTATGAGCGTATCAACAAGCCCGAAGCGCTTCAGTGGCCCTGCCCGGCAGCCGACCACCCCGGCACCCCGATCCTGCACACCACGGCATTTGCCCCCGCAATGCCCGACAGCAAGGGTCTGATGACGGCGATCCCGTTCAAATATCCGGCAGAAGTTCCTGATGCCGAGTATCCGTTCATCCTGACGACCGGCCGCAGCTTATTCCACTGGCACACCGGTGGTATGACCCGGCGCTCCGAGTCGCTTGACAGCGAAGTTCCAACCGGCTGGATCGAGATCAATGTTGATGATGCCAAAGAACTCGGTATCGCTGACAATGAGATGATCATCGCAAAGACCCGGCGTGGCCAGATCAATGTGCCTGCCCGTGTCACAAAGGATATCATGAAAGGCGTGATGTTCATGCCATTCCACTTTGTCGAATGTGCAGCCAACATCCTGACAAACGACGCCCTCGATCCGGTCTCGAAGATTCCGGAGTTCAAGGCCTGTGCTGTCACCGTTGAGAAGATCCAGGAGGCCTGATTACGATGGTTGCAAAAGGCGATATGATATATGCATGGTCAAAAGAGTCCGACCTCGCAGAGAAGGGTGAGTGTGGAGGCGCTGTCTCAACACTCCTGAAATATGCTCTTGAGAGCAAAATGGTTGATGGTGTCCTTGCAGTGAAGAAGGGAGCCGATGTCTATGATGCAACCCTTGAGGTCATCACCGACCCCGCAGAGATTGTCAAATCCGCTGGCTCGCTCCACTGCGGAACGCTCCTCATCCCAAAGATGATCAAGAAGTACCTCAACGGTGCATCAAAGATGAAGCTCGCCGTCCCGGTGAAGGGATGCGATGCGATGGCGTTCTACGAGCTTGCCAAGAGGAACCAGATCAACCTCGACAACATCGTCATGATCGGTCTCAACTGTGGTGGAACCGTCAGCCCGGTTGCCGCAACAAAGATGATCAGGGAGAAGTTTGAACTTGATCCCGCCGATGTCGTGAAAGAAGAGATCGACAAGGGTCAGTTCATCGTCATCACAAAGGATGGCAACCACAAGGGCATCTCCATCGATGAGCTTGAGGAAGAAGGCTATGGCCGGAGGGCCAACTGCCGCCGGTGCAAGATGAAAGTCCCACGCCAGGCAGATCTCGCCTGCGGAAACTGGGGTGTCATCGGCGACAAGGCAGGCAAGGCAACCTTTGTTGAGGTCTGCTCCGAGAAGGGTGCAAACCTCGTCAATGGCGCAGCAAAAGCTGGTGTGCTTGAGACGTCTGCTGCAGATGAAAAAGGTATTGCAATCCGCGCAAAGGTCGAAAACGCGATGCTGAAACTTGGTGACAAGTGGCGCAAGCATGACTTTGAAGCACTCGGTGAGGGTCGCGCACGGCTTGAGAAGATCATGAAGGAGACCTCCCGGTGTATCAAGTGCTACGCATGCATCGAGAACTGTCCGATCTGCTACTGTGTCGAGTGCAGTACCAAGAAACCCCACCTCGTCAAACCAGGTCAGGTTCCGCCAAGCTTCATGTTCCACATGATCCGCTTTGCTCACATCTCTGACTCCTGTATCAACTGTGGTCAGTGCGAAGAACTCTGTGCAATGGATATTCCAAATGCACTCTTCATGCACGCCCAGCAGGTTGAACTCGAGAAGATGTTCGGCTTCACGCCGGGTATCAACATGGAACCTCCAATCCTTGCATATGCAGAAGAGAAGGTTGAGCGGAAGCGTCTCGATGACACCGGCTCAGACCAGATCTTTGACAACGTATTTAAGGAATAAATCAATCACTTTTTCTTTTTTTAAAACTCTCATCCCTGGCAGCGTCTTTTTATATCCTTTGATGCTAATCACCTCAGATTCATCTCCCGGCTTGCTCCGGGGTATCAATCCCCATCATCTCGTCAGCCATCATCTTCTAAACGACTTGTCGATATTCTCACCTCTGACAGACTATCCTGAATTGTCTCTCTTTTTTTGAGCAGATCGGCTTTTGAGAGGCTCAAATCGTCGTTCTCATTCATAATTGGTTTTATCCCGTTTTTCTCTCAGGAGGATCCTGATGGTTCCATTCTGCATTGATCTCTTGCTCAATGGTAATATAAACTGTATATGGATTTATGCTCCTGATTTTGAAGCAGTAACGGAGGTTCGTGGAAACTGGTTTGAACAATGTACCGGAATCTGTTGCTGTCTCCCTGATGAGGATGTTTCAGTCACCTTTCCTTATCCCTGCTTCCGCATTGGATCATCAGATAACCAATAACTCAATGAAGTCGATGACCTGCTGGTCGGGAAAGCCGGATATCAGGGAACTAATTTAACCTCATTGAAGAGCACGGCTGGATCCCAGATGCTCTCAGGGTGCATCATTCATCAAATATGGAGAGATTACCTCTCTTTCTGATATTCTGCCAAAGCCTGGAAACGCCTGGTTCAGGTACAAAACCCATCCCGATCAGGAGGGGGAATCTGGAGAATAGATGTGTCAATAAAAAGAGATCTCGAAAAAAGAAGATGAGAAGAAGTGAATCACTTCTTCTGGTAGAGTTTGCCGTAGATGAGCTGGCCCTTGGATTTGGGGTGGCGTTCGCCGGTGTCACCAATGTACTCCGCGAACTTGGCCGTTACTCCCTCAACCTCAAGCTCGACATCGCCGACATGGTTGAATCCCGGCATCATGACATCAACGGAGCCGAAGAGGTAGATCTCTCCCCGGACCATCTGCCCGCCGAGACGGCTCTTTGCATTGCCTTTGATGACGGTCTTGCCACCATCAGCATGGGTCATGACATGGACATCGACATCGCCGTCGATGACGATCTCGCCACCCATCATGAAGGTACCGGCATCTGATCCGACATTGCCCTTCACATGGATCCTCCCGCCCTGCATTCCTCTCCAGTCTCCGCGGTACGCGGCGGCGAGGTAGTTGCCTGCATTACCTTCAACGATCAGTTCCCCGCCCTTCATGGCAGTTGCTGCAAAGTCTCCGATATTGCCTTTTGCGGTGATCTTGCCACCAGTCATCCATGCCCCGACATACATATCGGTATCACCATTGATGACCACTTCGCCAGCGCTCATGTGGGCGCCGATGTACTTTACTTTTTTGAGGTCCCCATTGACAACGACCTTCGTCTCTGCCGCGGTGGCTCCTCCCTTGCCGGAGACGGTGAAGTAGTCACCGACGACCGGGGTGGTCTTCCCCATTGGAAGGGGAAGGGCTGCGATCTCCACAGCGGTCTTTGAAGCAAGGGAGTCGGGATTGAAGACCTCTGCCTCAAGGTACAGTGGTGGCTGCTCTTTGATGGTTAGTGTTACGGTTTCCATTTTTCACTCACCTCAGACAGTTGCATCAATCTCGATGACGTAGGGGTTTGGCACATAGTGGTGTGAGGCCACCTCGTAGTTGTTCTGGTTGATCGTGTAGAACTTGTTGAACTTCAGGGCGATATCACGCTGAACCTGTGGGTTCTCGTTCGTCTTTACATCCACCCAGAGGGTTCTCTTGTTGCCGTTGCTGACGATCTCGCCTTCGTTGATGATTAACTCACCCTGCTTGAAGAGGTA
>NZ_JWHL01000021.1 GCF_018132105.1 Methanocalculus chunghsingensis
CCGTTTATTCTTATGATTATCACACAAGAGCGGATGCAGTACCTTTTCTCATGGATGATTTCTTCGTATACGCCATGACTCACCCTGATCGGGATTCAATTCCGGTGAGATAAGCATCCCGGATGTTGCACCTTTCCATTTTCCCTTGACGCCAGAGACTATCCTTTGTAGTTTGTCCAGTAATTGTTCAGTGACTCATGTTTTCTTCGTCGCTTACGCTCTCTTCTCATCTCAGGATAGGTCGGTTCTGTTGCCTGTACCGCCGGGCAGAAAGGGCAGAGGGCAAAACGGACCCCCTCGGCATAATCGCGGGCAGGGCAGAGATAAATCCCTTCCCACTTATCAACGATCTGGCCACCCGGAAATGGTGTTCCGACCGGATGAGCAGGCTCTCCCAGGATAAAGATGGTGAATCCGGCGAGGAGGTATTTGAGGTACAGGAAAGAAGGATCTTTCGTCCTTGCCTTTTCAATGACAGCGGAAGCGACCATTCTGAAGTAGGCGGAACTGTCGGGTGAGAGGGTACCTGCCAGCTCATCCCCATCGCCACTCCGGGCGAGGAGGAGGAGGCGATGATGCGCAGTAAAGATCTGCTCCTTTATTTTGGGGAGAAGGAGATCCCGGTAATTCTCAGGGAGATTCCGGGTTTTATCCACAAATCCCGCATACATCCTCTCGAGATCATGGAGGTCGAACCTCCCGGCCTCATCAGCAAGAATTTCCGCAAGCCTCGATTGCGTACCTGCCTCTTCCATCCTCCTGCAGGCTTTGACCATCTCTTTGATGATCGGGGAACCGGCATATCCATCCGGAGAAGCAGGTTCGGCAAAGGTGTCGATGAGGTGTGCCACAACCTCCTCCCTCTCATCGTCTCTTCTTATCTCCTCTCGGCCGATGATATCCTGTAGAACCCATCGTAACAGCCTTCGGATACTGATGCTCCCCCGTGATCTTTCATCTGCCCGCTCTCCGTCTGATTTCATCTCTGATGAGGTCCTCAGAGGATAATAATCTCAACATCATTCCTCTCCGTATCAAGGAGTGCCACCGTCGCCTCGCCATACCGTTCTCCAGAGGCTTCCCCAGGATTGATCAAGAGAGTATCGCCGGATCTCCGGATCGACGCCCGATGGGTATGCCCTGTGATAATGATATCAAAACAGCCTGCTTCTGCTGCTGCGATCAGCGAGAGAGGGTCATCCCCATGCATCATTCCGATCCTCGTACCATCTATCGTGAGATCGGCAGATCGCCCTGGAATGCTGATATTTCCGGCTCTCCGGGCGACCTCTCCAAGTCCGGATCGATCCCTGTCACAGTTTCCAAGGACCGCTGTCACCGGGCAGGGGAGGGCTGAGAAGAGGTGAAGCGACTCGGGAGAGGTGATATCCCCGGCATGAAGCAGATGATCAATTTCCAGAGAGGAGAAGAGGCGTATCGCTTCATGGATAGCCGGTCGTGTATCATGTGTATCTGAGATGATCCCGATCTTCATCTCCTGATATCTCTGTTCCTGACGAAAGATATCGATATCTCTTCAGGAGGGATCTTCTCTCAAGGCTCTGATCAAAAAAGGGATGAGCGGGACCTTTACGCCTATCCGATCGGGGTGAACCCGAGTGAATAGTTCGTCAGTGCAATCGATTCCCGCGGATCGCTGATGGTACCCATCATCGCCCTGATACAGTCGATCGTCTCGACGACGACATCCGCCTCCTGGTGTATCGCCTGGAAAAGGCAGAGATCATCACCATCAACCGATAGTGATCCCTCAAAGACCCCGTTCTCCCAGAGATCCGATCGCGGCCTCCCGAGATCGTTCATAAACTCCTTCAGCTCGGCGGTTGAGGTGATCCCGGTTGCGGGCCTGACAAGCCCGATCCTTGGGTGCGCTGTAATCAGTTCGATGATCCGGTCGCGATCTCCCGGCTTCTTCAGATCCATCTGGACGACATGCATATGCATCATCGTCGTCGGGACGATGACGGCGGTTGTAACGATATTAATCTCCGGGAGGACCGATTTGACATCGGGGCCGTGGTGGGAAGGGATCGTCACCGGATTGAGGACGATTGCGTCAATCGGGCCACGCTTGATATCTCCGGGGTCGCCTCCACGCCGGATCATCGTCGCCCTCACCTTCCTGACTCCATACTCGTCATCGACAAGTTTGATGATACGGCAGAGCCCGGTGGTGTTGCAGGAGACGACCCGCACAGCATCTTTGCCGAGCGCTTCTGTATAGTTACAGGATGATGAGAATGAGATTCCCGCAACTTCGTGATCCTCTCCACCCTGGAAGATGGCCTTGACGCCGGCCTTCTCATAGAGTGCCCGGTTCCTGGCTCCCATACCGCCGGGAGTTGCATCGATGACGATATCACACTCTGCGAGCATCTCCTCAACAGATCCCGCAACCGCAATACCTGCCTTCTCAAAGACATCTCTCTTTGTTATATCGGCGATATACAGGGGGAAGCCGCGTGAAGCTGCGACATATGCTTCTGCAGATGGTTTCGTCTTGGAGACACCGACGATCTCCATATCCGGCTGGCAGGTTACTGCATCGGCGACACGCTTCCCGATGGTTCCATACCCGTTAATGGCAACTCTGATCATAGTCAACCATTATTGGGTGAGTGATAATAAAACCCCTCTATCTATCTTCCTGATCAGGGATGCTTCTCTTTTGGAACTCAGAGAAGAATGCACCTGAGACGAATGCGCATGCACCCTCAAAATCGACCATCAGATAAGCGTCAAGGGCGATCCAGACCTTCGTCCGATGAGTCGGATTTCTCCGGCAGAATCCCTCTGGCCGGAAGAGGAACGAAAATCCATCATGGTTTCGAAACGTGATCGTCTCCGTCTTCAGGGGATAGAAGGATGCTCCGTCCCTCTCATACACAGGATCATCTCCAAATCCAAGACCATCGATTGAGATGATCTCTGCACCGTCAAAGAGGGTGACGAGATCGCGCCGGATTACATCCTCAATTTTTGCGATTGGAACCTCGGGCCCGGGGCTGTACGCATTCCCCCTGATCGAGAGATTAATACCTCGTTCACCGAGTGGATCCTGATCCTCGATACAGATGCCCCCCCCATCCAGGGTGATTGGAATCCCTGCCGGGGTCCTGAGCCGGATCATATCGAACCAGAGCCGGACACCACGGGTCTGGGTGAAGTCATACTCATAGGAGAAGTCGATGATCGATGATCCACAGAGGGATGTGGCGATCTCCCTCCGAATCTCCTTTCCTTCATCATCACTTTCGATCGTCATTGATCTCCGCTTCTGCTACTTCTCCTCACGGGGTAATAATTATGCCGAAACTGATATCTCCCGATCTCGCCTGATCAGACTGGTATGGAGAATACTGCCCTTCTCATCATCGATATGCAGAATGATTTCGTCGGTCCGGGTGCCCCCCTCCGGGTTGCCGGTGCAGACGGGATCATCGGACCGATCACCACAATTCTCAACCGGTTTCGGGAAATGAACCTTCCGGTGATCCATCTCCTCCGGGTACACCGGCCAGGTGGTGCTGATGTTGAGTACTTCAGACGGGACCTCTTTACAAAAACACCCTTTGCAGTAGCAGGGACAAAAGGAGCGGAGGTGATCGATCTGCTGAGACCTCTTCCCGGCGAGCATATCCTCTCAAAGACACGAATGAGCGGGTTCTTTGGGACCGATCTCGATCTCCTCCTCAGATCGCTTGGGGTGAAGACGATCATCGTGGTTGGTATCCAGACACCAAACTGTATCAGGACGACGGTCTTTGATGCGATGGCATTTGGATATGAGACGTATCTCGTCTCCGATGCGACTGCGGCGGCAAACGAGGAGATCCACCTGGCAAATATCAGGGATATGGCGGCAATAGGTGTCCGTATCCTCACGACCGGGGACTGCAGCGTGATGATCTGATTCCCTTGACAGGCAGGCTTCAGCGGGTACTTCTCTCAGAGAAATGAGAGAGTCACAGACGGAAATTTTTATAACCAGGATACAATGGGTGACTGTTACAGAGCGATCCTGGGGGTATATGCTCCTCTTCATATAAAGGATAAAAGGCCTGTGGTCTCAAAATATATCAAATAAAGTGTTTGATGGATCGGCCATTCAATAATTTTTTTAATTGTGGATGGCCATTTTTGTAATTGATTTGAGGTGATACAAAAACGTATTTATACTATAAATATGATTTTAAATAATTAGAAGGAGATGATGTATGAAACCCTTTGGATTGTGGATTGGTTTGTTAATTATTGGGATTTGTCTGGTAGCGGGCTGTTCCTCACCTGCTCAGGATGACGCGATAGAACAATCGCCAGCTGATAGATCAGATGGTTCACCGACCCCAACAAGCGCAGCTTCCGTTAAAGCTGTAGACTACAGTACATTGATTGCGTTCCTTCCCAATGCACCTGCAGGATGGACAGCGGAAGAACCATTCGGTGGTACCATGGCAACACAGGATGGATCCTGGAGTACTGCAACCATTGAGTACAAAAAGGCCTCTGATGAGAATGTGAATGCTCTGGTCATTATTCAGGACTCTGCATATTATCAGGTCGGTGGATGGGAGATGTGGGATTCCTTCACCAGCATTGAAACGTCAGATGGCTATTTCCGATCAAGTACAGTGGCTGGTTATCCTGCATGGGAGACCTACTCAAAGCCTGATTCATATGTAAAATGGATTGGAATAGATGATCGCTTTATGGTCTCTGTCTCGATTGATGGTGGAACAAAGTCTGATCTGGATACCTTTGTCAATTTGATCGATTATAACGGTATTGCCCGGTTAGCGTGATTGATCACTTTTTCATCTTTTAGATGAAAATGCATGGGAAGATCCATCATTTTCATCTTGAATGCCTGTAGCCCTTGCTGGCATCATGAGCGTTTTTTTTCGTGAGTATCAAATACTTCTCAGAATAACTCTGTATATGAATGTCCCGGAGTCCGAACTGGCAGGCCGAATCTCCCGGTTCAGGGAACGGATGGATACAGCAGATCCGGGATGGGAGATGGCTGCCATCACCGGAAAGATCAATCAGTACTACTTCTGCGGGACGATGCAGGACGGGATGCTCTTCATCCCAAGGGACGGCGACCCCGTCTACTGGGTCAGGAGGAGCTATGAGAGGGCACTGATCGATTCAAGCTTCCCTGATATCCGGCCGATGCGAAGCTTCCGCGACGCGGCAGAGGGTATGGGATCGTTTCCATCGACCTGTCATATTGAGACAGGGATCGTTACGGTTGCCCTTCTGGAGAGGCTGAGGAAGTACTTCCCGGTACAGCGGTTCCTCCCTCTTGACAGGGAGATTGCCGCGGTCCGGGCAGAGAAGAGCCCCTACGAGATCGATCTCATGAGACGGGCCGGTGCCATCCATGCCCGCGTCCTGGAGGATCGTGTCCCGGAGATTCTCAGGATGGGGATGAGTGAGGCTGAGCTTGGGTGTGAACTACATACCATTCTCATCGAGGAGGGGCATCAGGGGATCGTCAGGTTCGGGATGTTTGAGACCGAGATCGTCCTTGGGCAGATCGCATTTGGTACTCATTCGATTGCTCCCAGCTACTTTAACGGTCCCGGAAGCTCGGTCGGTCTCTCTCCTGCTGTTCCGCTCCTGGGATCACGGAACCGGCTCCTGGAGAAGGGTGATCTCGTCTTCCTCGATGTCGGATGCGGATATGAGGGCTACCATACCGACAAAACCGTCGTCTATCAGTTTGGTGCTCCCCTCCCGGATGAGGCGATCAGATCCCATCATTTCTGCCGTTCGCTTGAGAAGGAGATGGCCTCTCTCCTTCGTCCCGGTGTGATCCCGTCTGCTATCTACCGGCAGATCATTGATTCAATCCCGCCGGAATATAGCCGGAATTTCATGGGATACGAAAACCGGCGTGCCCACTTCCTCGGTCACGGGGTTGGACTCCAGGTGGATGAGTACCCGGTCATTGCAGAAGGGTTTGATGAGCCGCTCATCTCCGGGATGGCGATCGCCATAGAGCCGAAGATCGGTGTTGCCGGTGTCGGAATGGTCGGAACAGAGAATACCTATCTCGTTGGGCAGGGTGGCGGTGAGTCGATCACCGGATCCTCGGAAGGGCTCATCGAGGTGGGATTCTGATCCCACCAGATACTATGCATATATTCCTGATCCAACAAACCATGCATCATCGACGGGTGTGACATAACAGAGTTTCAGTCCCTCTTCTCCCGTCACCGGGCTCTCGTAGGTGACATAGACGAACCCGCCACCACTTCGTGCAACATCTATCTCCCAGAGGAGGACTGGAACGTCGAGCCGATCCCTGAAACTGCCCCGATCTGATCCGATCATCTCTGGCTGGAAGGGGAGAGCGAGTGTTGTGCCGTCCATTCCATAGGCGAAGATGTACGCTTCTCCGGCTGCATAATCACTCTTGGGATCGTTGAATGCGGCGAGAGCCTCCTCTTTTCCAGAGTTGATCGCAACATCCCGTGCCTCGTGGACACGGCTGGTAAGGGCATCGATCTCATCCTGGTCGAATGCTCCTGCTCTTTCTGGGAGATAGACCCCTGATCCAAGAAGCCAGGTCTCATCGACAGGGGTAACGTACGAGATCTTCAGTTCGTCTCTAAACTCTTTTTCGGGATTTGGATAGATATAGTAGAGGCTCCCTCCTCCCCTCTCTGCCATCCCGATGATATCATGAATATACCGGACACCGTGCCTGTCGGTGACAGCCATCCGGTTCTCCCCGATGAGTCCCTGCTGGAAGGGGAGAGCGAGTGTTGTACCATCCATCGCATAGGCAAAAATATAGAGCTCCCCATCAACAAACGGCCCGTCCGGGTCATTGAAGGCGGCAACTGATTCTTCTCTTCCATGCTTTCGGGCATACTCTGCTGCTTCATCCACAAATCCCTTCATCGCATCAATATCATCAGCCTCCGGAATCAGACGCAGATCCCCGGATGAACGGAGTGGCTCTTCCCCGGTACTCCGGGTGACTACCACCCTCCATTCGGCACCATAGACTCCTGCGGTTCCCCAGATCGCCTCTTTTCTGACCTGCTGATCCCAGTGCCGGTTCCAGAAGGTATATTCAGTCCTCCCGCTCTCTGATGAGACAATCTCCAAAAAGACCTCCTGAAGATTTCCGCTCTGATACGCCGGATCTGTGAAGAGATTCCTCCCGATCTCCTCGGCGGTGGTATCGTAGAGGATCGTCCCATCGGTATCGGTGACCCAGAGATCGTATGCTTTCTCCCCAAGGAGAGGGGTGATACCCCGGCGGATCAGGATCTGCGGTTCATACGTGATATCGGTATATCCCAGGTACTCACCACCGGCTCCAGTGATCGGGCTGCTCTGAGAGATTCCGTAGAATCCTTCGACAAGCCAGAAGAGATCCGAGACGATCGGCACCCGCTCGCTATTGGCTCGCTGGACGGCGGGCTGATGGGAGAGATCCATCCCTATGATTCCGGCATATGCCTCGGGAACGGCGCTGATGACAACCCCGTCCGCCCCGATGACAAGTGACGAGTGTGCATAGGGGATCGTCCGGAGACGGTCTGCCATGACCGACAGGGCATCCGGAGAGTCGAGCCCCTTATCCGAAAGGAGATCGGCATTATCTTCTGTTATTTCGGTTATGGCGATGAGCTCTCTCTCGATCAGGTCGATCGATTCGATCAGAATCTCTTCCATCTCATCATCACTCTCCGTTCCGGCGAGACATCCGGCACTACAGAGTGTGAGGAGAAGAAGGGCGAAGAAGACGGCATTCCAGCATCTCATAGGAGAGATAACGCTGGCATACGTAAAAAGGGATATGGAATATCCCCTCCAAAACCGATGCCCTGAGGGAAAAATTTATGATTTTCATGCGACAACGAGTTTATGAAAACGTGAGATAAATGCCGCGACAGAATACGCGAAATTCACGGGATATCCTGTATCAGGAGGAGTATCTTGGCGGTCTTGATGATATATCCGAATATCTGGCCGTCAAGAACCCGGATAGGCATAAGAGAAAGAACCTTCGTGACGAGAAGGTGCAGAAGAAGAAGGGATCATCCCGCTTTCGTGAGATGGATACAGCAGATCTTTACGATATCCCTCTTCGGAAGAAGATGAAGGGGAAAATGCCTGAGAGTGAGCTTGACCGGTTCTGAGTTATCCTCTTCGATCCAGCTTCCCTGACATATCAGGGTATGCGAGAAATATTCTCTTCTGAGAGATATCGATCGGTATCAGGTGATAGTGATATCTCTTCTCCATCAACCAGTAAGAGATGCGTGATGATGGATCTCCGGATGAAGAGGCGGTCTCTCCCCGCCCTCTTCTGAAATGGGCAGGTGGGAAAGGAAAACTGATCCCTGAATTTTGCCAGCGCCTCCCGGCTGGTCTTCCTGAAGGAAGAATTGGAAGGTTTATAGAGCCTTTCGTCGGGGGTGGTGCCTTCTACTTCCATCTTGCCCATCGGTATCCGTCTCTGCAATGCCATCTCTTTGATATCAACGAGGAACTGATCCTCCTCTATACCGTTCTTCAACAGGATGTCGAGGTTCTCATTCAGGAGCTTCAGGAACGAGCCTCCGCTTATTCCTCCTCCGATGAGGACGAAAGGCCGGAACTCTTCTATCAGGTTCGATCCAGGTTCAATGCATCGAAGCCAAGGATTGATTATCAGACCTATTCAGTAGATTGGATTGAACGGGCTGCTGATCTCATCTTCCTCAACCGAACCTGTTTCAATGGCCTCTTCCGGGTAAACAGCAGGGGAGAGTTTGATGTACCTTTCGGGAAGTACAAAAACCCGGCAATCCTCTCGGAAGGGATCCTTCGCGCCGATGCTGCACTCCTCAGGAAGGCGACCCTCCATCATGGTGATTTTACAGCATCCGGAGCAGATATCACAGAGGGCTCCTTCGTCTATTTCGATCCCCCCTACCGCCCTCTTAATGCAAGCTCACTCTTCACAGGCTATGCAAAGGACGGATTCTCGGATAAGGACCAGATCAGCCTGGCAGAGTTTTTCCGGGAATGTGATGCAAAGGGTGCCTTCTGTATGCTGAGCAACTCGGATCCAACACACCATGATCCCGATGATAGCTTCTTCGATGATCTCTATGAAGGCTTCACCATTGAGCGTGTCCTGGCATCACGGATCATCAACTCCGATGCAACCCGGAGGGGGAAGATTCATGAGATCATTGTCAGGAATTACTGAAATAGAGCGCATCGCATCATGTCCAATCCTTCATCATCGCTTCTGCCCGCATCTCAGCCGGCATCAGCTCGATCGCATACCGCAGTGCCGTCCTCGGCATCACCGGCTTCTTCTCCTGGACATACGCAAAGACCTCTTCGCGATGCATCCGGCTTGCCTCTTTCAGGAGCCATCCGTACCCTTTCCGGACGAGATCATCCTCATCGGTGAGGAGGCGATCTGCGATTGCAAAGACCTCGGGGAGAAAATCACCCTTCCTTGCCGGAACAATGAGGGAGACCGCCGCTGCCCGTCTGAACCAACGGTTCCCTGACCCGGTCCAGCGAAGAAGATACTCTGTGCAGTCAGGATACTGCATCAGGAGATCTCCCACCGTATGGGTGCAGAAGGTATCACAGGTTGCCCAGTTTGTAATGTATCTCCCGATCCAGTCCTCGAAGATCTCCATGTCGGCAGGCTCGAACCGGCCTTTGAGCATCGGAAGCCACGTACAGGCGATGAATGCCTCTTCGAGATACCCTGAGCTGAAGAGCTCTTCGGAGAGGTGGAATATCTCCTCTTTTTCTCTCTCTGCAATCTTCTTCCAGAACTCTTTTGCTATCTTTGTGACCTCAGCGGTCCTGAAGCCGTAGGAGGTCACCTCCTCCTTAAAGAACCGCTTCCCGCTCTCCGCAAGCTCTGGATCTCCCTTTTTCTGCAGAATGATCCGGATCTCCTCTATGACTCTCTCCATGGCACATGCTCACCTCTCTTTGATACGGAGGATCCGGTATTATCCATACCGGATCAGCCCTCTGATATAGCGCCGTGTCCAGAGGAAACCAAGTACCCCTCCACAGCAGTTCCCTGCAACGACACCCCACCAGATCCCGGTCTCACCAAACCCAAATGTGATCCCCAGTACCTGGATGAAGACCGTGATGAAGAGGATATTCCTGCAGAACTCAAGGATAAGTGCGGAGAGGCCCTTTCCAGTTCCCTGGAAGACGGCTGAGGAGAACATCCCTGCTGGTACAAATGGGAAGAACCAGCAGATGGTTCTGAGGAAGGCGGTGATCCCTGGTGCCATATGGGCACTCTCCGGAGAGTAGGTGAATATGGCTGCAAGGGCGGGTGCGAGAATCCAGGTTGCTGCTGTTAGGAAGAGGGAGATGAGAAGCCCGTACTGAAGAGCGATCCGATGGATAATCCTGAGCCGCTGGTTGTCACGAGCCCCGTATGCCGCTCCGGAGATGGAGATGAGGGCGGTGCTGATCCCGATGAGCGGGATGATCGAGAAGAGGACGACCCGCCATCCGGCAGTATAGACCGCAACCCCGGATGTCCCTGCCGTCCGGAGAAGGAGGGCGTTGATGAGGACTGCCACGGCGGACATCATCACAAACTGGAGGCTCGCAGGAATCCCGACCTTCACGATATCCGTTATTGTCTTCTTCTCCGGATGGAGATCTGATCGCCGGAGCGTCACATACGTTGACCTATCTATGAAGAGCCAGTAGCAGATGAGCACCGTTACAACGAGGATCGAGATGACCGTCGCCATCGCCGCTCCAGCGACCCCAAAGCCCATCGGGTAGATCAGAATCGGATCGAGGACACAGTTGAGGACCGCTGATGCCCCCATCGCGTACATCGTCTTCCTCGTCGATCCCTCGGCATTGAAGATGGCATAGGCGACCGAGCAGAAGAGGAGGAGGGGTGTCCCCAAAAAGACGATTTGTGCATAGGTCGCGGTCAGCTCTGCCGCATCACCTGCTCCTATTGCGACGGCGAGCGGTTCTGCAAAGAGGACGAGGATCGGAGTAATGATAGCTGATATGAGGATGATGATTCCGATACCCTGCACAGCGGCATAGTCTGCCCCTCTCCGATCCCCGGCCCCGATCCGCCGCGATATCGCTGAGCTGACTCCGGCTCCAAGTCCTGTTCCAAGCCCGACCAGGATGAGGAAGAGCGGGGTGACAAACCCGACTGCGGCGAGGGCATCGTCGCCAAGCCCGGCAACCCAGATGGCATCAACGAGGTTATAGACTGACTGAAGGAGCATTGCGATGATGACCGGGATCGAGAGGCGCATGATCGCCTGTTTCGGATCTCCGGTGAGGATGGCAACCCCTCTGTGCTTTCCTGAATTGTTGGTCTGCATAGTATCATCGGCTGAGAAAAATAATTCTTTTCAGAAGCATTCTATGTTCCAAAGAGGTAAAAGAATGGCGACATACTCGCTGAATACCAGCTATAGAAACCTTTATGATACCTGCCTGTGTAGAAAACCTATGGATAGACAGCCCAAAGAGGGCTTTCGCTTCATGACGATCCTGGCAATCTCGCTCGTAGCCGTATTGATCGGCTATATTCTGAATCTTCCGCTTCCGGCCCTCCTTCTTGCTGCAGTCGGATGTTATATCCTTGGAGACATCCTGATACAGATCCCGTCTGCCACCTCTCCACGAAGAAGACAGGTGTAGGTCTTTATTGCTCTCCATACCGGGGGTGCATAGCTACCGCATTTATCAGAAGATTCTGTTTTGTACTTTTCTCCCCCTATCCTATGGTTTATTCACCTCTCCGGCAGAATATATCATAGTAATGACGCTCCGGTGTGATCTCCATATTCATACCAATCACTCACGTGACGGTGAAAGCAGTGTCGAAGAGGTCGTCAGGAGAGCGGAAGAGACCGGCCTTGATGTCATCGCTATCACAGATCATGATACCGTCACCGGTGCTCTGTATGCAATGACGGTTCCAACCTCGATCATCATCATCCCTGGTATCGAGGTATCGACGAAGCAGGGCCATCTCCTCGTACTCGGAGTAAGAGAGGTGATCCCCCCCGGACTCGGCGTCAGAGAGACGATCGAGATAGCACATTCAATGGGTGGGGTGACCATTCTTCCCCATCCATTTCATATGTGGCGGCATGGTGTCGGCCTGAAACTGAAAGAGGCTATTCTCCTTGTGGATGCAGTTGAGGCGTTCAACTCCCGGTATATTGTCGGTGCAGCCAACCGGAAGGCGGCGATGATGGCCCGGAGATACGGGAAGCCCTGCATCGGGGGGAGCGATGCCCATCACTGGCGGTATGTTGGCTATGGTACAACGATCATCGATGCCGAGCCGTCGATTGATGCGATCCTGACAGCCATTCGTGAGGGAAAGACGATCGCATCCTGCAGAATGACACCCCTCCGGACCTATACCCGCCAGTCTCTCCGGAGTACATGGGGGCGGTTGAAACGCCGGATACCGAATCTCAAACTGTAAGGATTGCGTTTCGGGTCGCCTATGCAGGTGGGCGGTTTGCCGGATCCCAGCAGCAGCCGGACGTCCGTACCGTCGAAGGGGTCATCATCGATGCATGCATCCGGCTTGGACTCTTCTCGGATTTTCGATCTGCCGCCTTCATATCAGCGGGACGGACCGATGCCGGTGTCTCTGCACAAGGCCAGGTGATCGCATTCGGAACACCACATCCTGATCGTGCCATCACGACCCTCAACCGGATGCTCCCTCCCGACTGCTGGTGCACCGGGTGGGCCGCTGTCCCTCCCGGCTTCAACCCCCGCTATGCTGCAGAGACCCGGACATATCGTTATATCTTTCCCCTGGCGGGTCTGGAACCAGAGATGATGGAGGCTGCCGTACGCCACTTCATCGGCATGCACGACTTCTCCCGGATCGCCCGTGTGGTGGATGGACGTGATCCCATGAGGCGGATCATCAGTGCAGAAATAGGAGTTGAGGATGATCTGATCATCTTCGAGGTTGTCGGGGAGAGTTTCCTCTGGAATATGGTCCGGGGGATGGCAACCCTCCTTATGGCTGCCGGGTCCGGGCTGATCACCCCGGATCGGATTGCAGAGATACTCAGGGAACCGGGAGATCGGATCCCGGCTGCACCGGCTGATCCGCTGATCCTCTGGGATGTTGATTGCAGCCTTACCTATCATCCCATGGAGCGATCAGGGAAGGCGGGAATCTGGCTTGGAGAAGAGGAACGATCACACCTGGTCGGGAGAAAAATGATGGAATGGTTAGGCGGGAACCGCCTGGATATCCCTCGGAATGAGGAGTTTCAGAATCGGTTCCGGCACCTGTTGTGAGGTCCTCATAGACAGGAAGAAGTTGGCTGTCCTCTGATCCGTGAGTCCCCGGTAATTGAGATATATCTGGAAGTTGGTATCAACCACCGTCTGGCCAAGGGTCCTGACGACCGCCCTCTTCTCTGAGATCAGTTTATTTTCTCCAACATCTATCTTTTCGGTGACCCCATCGACAGAGATGAGCATCTCATCGGCCGTTGAGAGGGCGACCATATTCATCCCTCCAACTTCAACCGTCTTTCCAAGCGGGAACCAGACGTTATAGGTGGTTGTATAGGGGTACGTTGCTCCTGAAACCGGTGCGTAGATGCTTACGTTCAGGGTGGCAAATGCCGCAACAACCAGGAGGAGGATGATCAGAACGATGACAGCGATGATCTTCAGCTTTCCGTTCTTCTTCTCCTCAGGCGGCTCCACATACCTGATCTCATGGATCGTCTCCTTTTCATGAACGGGCTGAGGCGGGGGGGTCTCTATCTCATGAGTCTCTACTTCATGAGTCTTCTCCTCATGAGTCACTTCCTCATGAGCCACTTCGTCAGGAGTTTCCTCCTTATACGTCTGCAGGGGGTCCGGGGTAATCTCCTGCTCCTTCTTCTCATCGTCTGTCATACACTATCACGTATTGGAAAGATGCAATCATATTATATAATCTCTACTGCTCTCTCACCATGAAAATTGCGATTGGAGCGATTGAGAGGAGAAGATGGAAGATCGATCTGATACGGAGCCGGGTGCTGATCCTGATCGACCAGTCGGGGTGGATAAAGTCGGGGATGACGGATATATGAACCCTCGTCCACGATAGTGCCCCTCTGAGACCCTGGATCCAGCCATACAACCTCCCGGTCTCTCCGGCATCTCCTGTCCCCAGCCGCCCGCTGATATCCACCGAGTCGATGCTGATCGGCAGGTGTGGAATTGGTGGGATTGATGGGATATGAAAGTCCTTCTCCTCCCCGGGAGGAGCCTCTTCAATCTCCTTCTCTTTCTCCTCTTTCACCATCTCAGGGAACGAAAATCTATGGACGCTCCGTCCGAAGAGGGAGAGCTCGATCAGCATCCCGGGAAGAAGAAGAATGGTGACCGGACCGAGGGATCCCCCCGCAGACCAGCCCTCCGGGTCGAGTGATCCCCGGATGGTGATGCAAAATGAGAGGAGGAAGGGGAGGATCACCCCTCCGATGCAGCTGATTATGAGAACCGGGAGGAGGAGATCCATTTACTCTTTCTTTGGGCTCCGCAGTGCATCGATCACCGATGGAAGGGATTCTGCGGCGGTTGAGATCGCCTGTGCAACCTCCCCCTTCTTCCCGAGTGTGAAGATCTGAACACCCTCGGCACCGGGAATGTCCTTATGAATAACCATCACTGCAATCGGGGTGACACCTGCGCCGGCCCCGGCACCTGCCCCCCCTCCGCCATCCTCAGACTTGCCTTCTCCGCCACCAAAGCCGAACCCGACCGAGGAGATGGTGAAGATGGATCGGTTCCCTGATTCGACCGGATCTGAAAGGAGGATGTTTGATGAGATCATCGTCTGAAGATGGTCAAGTACACCCTCTAAGACATTCTTCTCTGTCATGCGATGGAATGGATCGGACGGGAATATAAAACTCTCCTGAAGTCGGATGTACAAAACTGTATAACAATGTATATATATGTACAAAACACATGATAGAGTATGCACAGTAGTTCTGATACTCCGGTGATGCCATCGGACTGGTGACCTCCGCAACCGTCCTCTCTCTCCCGATTCCGGGTGCAGATCCGGTTGCGGTCTATGCAGCCCTCGCTGAAGGGCCTGGTTTTATTCTTGAGTTCCCGGATCTTCCGGTGACCCTCGGCTTCTCGTCTGAGATCATCGCCCTCCCGGCCGATCCAATTGAAACGCTCCGCTCCATCGCCTCTCATCCCCCGTTCTCCCCTGCCGGGTACCTTGGGTATGAAGGGGGAGGCAGATTCCTGATTCCCCGTGATAGTGCAGTCATCACTCCTGAAGAGATCACCCTCTCTTCCAGGCGTCCTGCCGATGAGGCTGTTGCCCATCTCCGGAAGATGGCTCAATCCCTCGAGGATGCAAATCTCTCAATGGAGATGGTGTCAGATGCCGCTCTTCCCACCGGTACTGCCACGACCATGGATCGTCCCGCCTTCACCGACGGTGTCCGGAGGCTCAAAAGACGGATACGGGATGGCGACTGTTATCAGGCGGTTCTCTCGCGGAGATTTGATCTCCCGTATGATGGGGATCCATCATTGATCTATGCGCATCTGCGTTCCAAGAACCCATCCTGCTATGGATATTATCTTGATTATGGGGATGAACAGGTGGCGGGGGAGAGCCCGGAGATGCTCGTCTCGGCACGTGGCCCTCTTCTCACAACCGTCCCGATCGCAGGAACAAGGCCACGCGGATCAGATCCCGATCATGACGAGGCCCTTGCAGAAGAGCTCCTGGCAGATCCGAAGGAGCGGTCCGAACACCTGATGCTCGTCGATCTTGCACGGAACGATATCGGCCGTGTTGCCCGCTATGGTTCGGTCCATGTCTCTCCGTATGCGGAAGTGGCACGGTATTCGCGGGTGATGCATCTCGTCACGACGGTATCCGCCGAGTCGGCCGGGGATTATGATGGTTATGATGCTCTCAGGTCCTGTTTTCCGGCAGGAACCGTCACAGGTGCCCCGAAGAAGCGTGCAATGAAGCTGATCGCAGATGAGGAGGGTGCTCCCCGTGGCATATATGCAGGGGCAGTCGGGATCGCAGGAGTCGGGGCGCTCGACTTTGCGATCACCATCCGGACGGTTGTGATCAGGAACGGGATAGCAGAGGTTCAGGCTGGTGCCGGTATCGTTGCCGGATCCGATCCCGACAGAGAGTTTGATGAGACGGCGATCAAGGCGGAAGCCTGCCTCCGTGCCATCTCGGCTGCAGGGAGGGGTCCATGATGAAGGTCGTCATCATCGACTGTTTCGACAGTTTCAGCTACAACCTCGTCCAGATCATCGGGGGTCTCGGGGCAGATCCCATCGTCATCCCGGCGGATCATACCCTCGATGAGGTCATTGCTGCGGATCCGGATCGGATCATCCTCTCGCCGGGTCCGGGAAGGCCGGGGGATTTCCCCCTTCTGGGGGGGGTCCTGACGACCCTCTCACGCGATTGCCCGACACTCGGTGTCTGCCTTGGCCATCAGGCGATCTGTACCGCTGAAGGGGGGTATATCATTCATGCACCCCGTCCGGTTCATGGCGAGGTGGCGGCCATCTCTCATGATGGAGCCGGGATATATACAGGGCTTCCAAATCCCTTTCCGGCCGTCAGGTACCACTCTCTTGTGGTTGACAGGGCCAGAATTCCGGACGATCTGGTCATCACCGCCAGATCTGTCGGCGATGATCTCCCGATGGGGATCCGCCACCGGCGGTACCCGATCGAAGGGGTGCAGTTCCATCCCGAGAGCTTCCTGACAAGAGACGGCCCGGGTCTGATGGATTCGTTTCTGAAGGAGGGGGTGATCGCATGATTCAGTCCATCTGCCGATCGATCATCGAGGGGATCCCGCTTCCACCCGGTGCGATAGGGTCTGCATTTGATGATCTCATCTCCGGATGCGCAACTCCTGCCCAGGCGGGTGCATTCCTGACAGCACTCCGTCATCATACCCTCACCGGTGAGGATCTCTCTCTCTGTGCGTCATACCTCCTCTCCCATGCCCGGCCCCTCTCTTTCGAGGGAGCGGAGAAGGCCGTTGATACCTGTGGAACAGGCGGTGACCATGCGATGACCTTCAATATCAGTACTGCCGCCGCATTCGTCACCGCAGGCGCAGGCATCCCTGTCCTGAAGCATGGGAACCGGGCGGTCACCAGCAGATCCGGCTCAGCCGATCTCCTTGCAGAACTCGGGGTGGCACCCGGTCTTCCGGCAGGGAAGGTTGGCGAGGCTCTCCGGATCGCCGGGATTGCGTTCCTCCCGGCAGGGCAGTATCATCCGGTGATGAGGAGCCTTGCTCCGATACGATCCGAACTCGGGTTCCGGACGATCTTCAATATCCTCGGACCTCTCTCGCATCCGGCAGGCCCGGTGAACCGCCTCCTCGGGGTTGCCGATCCCGCCCTTCTTCACCCTATGGCTGAAGCACTCCGGTCACTCGGGGTCAGGCGGGCGCTGGTCGTCTCCGGTGCCGGGCTTGATGAACTCGCACTCCATGGGGAGAACCGGATCCTTGAGCTAAAGGAAGGAACAATCTCAGAATATACGCTTCTGGCATCAGATCTCGGGCTTTCAGATGCTCCGGTTGCATCGTTTCGTGTGGAGAATCCTGTTGAAAGTGCCGGAATTGTCCGGCTTCTCCTCGGTGGAGAGGAGGGGCCCTGCCGTGATATCGTCCTTCTGAATGCGGCAGGGGCGATCATCGCCGGTGGCGGGGCTGAGACCTTCCCTGCCGCCCTCTCAATCGCAGAAGCCTCCATCGATGACGGGAGGGCCGCTGAGTGTCTCCGCCTCCTTGCAGGCTTTTCCGGGGGTGATCTCTCGTGATTGATGCCATCATCGCCGCCTCGCTCAGGAGGGGGGAGCTCCTCCCGGAGACCTTCCCCGATACCCGGGATCCGGTGCGACCCTTCTATGATGCACTCGCTGCGTCTGATCCTGCGGTGATCGCAGAGGTGAAGTATGCCTCCCCATCCGGCCCGACGGGTGCAACGCTCCCCCCCGGCCTCCTTGCACGTGAGATGGCCGCCGGTGGTGCGGCCGCCCTCTCGGTCCTGACCGAGCCGACGGTCTTTGGCGGCGATCCGTCCTTCATCAGGGAGGTGAAGCGGTACACCGATCTCCCGGTTCTGAGGAAGGATATCCTCGTCCATCCTGCACAGATCGCTGAAAGCCGCCATATCGGTGCTGATGCCGTCCTTCTGATAGCGATGGTCCTTGGAGATGATCTCCCGGCATTCGTCAATCATTCGTTTGCCTGCGGCCTTGAGCCGGTTATTGAGATCGCAGATGAGGTGGAACTCCAAGCGGCGGTTGCGACAGGTGCCCGGATCATCGGGATCAACAACCGGGACCTCCGGACGCTTGTGATCGACCCCGATCGTGCCTCCCGGCTTGGTCCCCTGATCCGGTCATACGGGCGTATCCCTGTTGCCATGAGCGGTATCATGGCACCGGACGATCTGAGAAGATACCGTGGCAGGTGCGGTGCGTTTCTGATCGGAACCGCGATTTCATCTGCAGAAGATCCAAAATCAGCCACAGAGGCGTTTGTATGTATGTAAAGATATGCGGGATCAGAACTCCCACAGATGCCCGCTCTGCGATCGATGCGGGTGCAGATGCCATCGGGATCATCCTCTCTTCGGACTCCCCCCGTTCGGTATCCCGACGTCGTGCAGAGGCGATCATCGAGGCAGCCTCAGGGAGGGTCGAGACGGTCTGTGTCACGACGAGCCGGTCTCCGGCAGATCTCCGGATGATATGCAGTCTCTCCCCGGATGCCGTTCAGATCTATCATCCTCTCTCTCTTCCGGACCGGTTCATCACCATTACTGACTGGGACGGGATCTCAGATCCCCCCGAGGGATCTGATCGCCTCCTCCTCGACCCCTCACGAGGACGGGGAATTCCGATGGATATCGACCATGCAGAGGCGGCAATCCGGCGAACCGATCTCCCGGTGATCCTCGCCGGAGGTCTCACCCCGGCATCGGTACCCGGTGTGATACATTCACTTCATCCGGCCGGGCTGGATGTCTCAAGTGGTGTCGAACAGCGGCCAGGCCTGAAGGATCCGATCCTGATGGAGGCATTTCTTCGGGCATGCAGGGGTGGTGTATGAGGTTTGGGCCTTACGGGGGCCGGTATGCCCCTGAGATCCTGATGGAGCCGCTCCGTGATCTTGCCGACGCCTATGATGCCTTCAGAGGGGATCAGCAGGCACAGGAAGAGCTCGGTTCTCTTCTCAGACGGTATGCCGGGCGTGCGACCCCGCTCTATCGGTGCAGAAATCTTGGAACAGAGACGGGTTCGATCATCTGCCTTAAGAGAGAGGATCTCCTGCATGGGGGTGCCCATAAGATCAACAATACCCTGGGCCAGGCGCTCCTCGCAAAGAAGAGTGGAAGGCGCCGCCTGATCGCTGAGACCGGGGCAGGGCAGCACGGTGTCGCGACTGCTATGGCGGGTGCGGTCCTCGGCCTTGAGGTGGAGGTCTTTATGGGGGTCGTCGATATGGAGCGGCAGGCCCCGAATGTCTCCCGTATGGAGCTTCTCGGGGCAACCGTAACCCCGGTGAGGACGGGTTCAAAGACCCTCTCTGATGCCGTCGATGAGGCGCTCCGGAACTGGGCCGCGACTGCAGACGACTCGCATTACCTGATCGGATCCTGTGTCGGGCCGGATCCCTTCCCCAGGATGGTCCGTGATCTCCAGTCGGTGATCGGAACGGAGCTGCGAGCCCAGTCCATTGCAGAGGAGGGGAGGCTCCCGGATGCGGCTGTTGCCTGTGTCGGCGGTGGATCGAATGCAATCGGGACATTCGTCCCCCTCCTCGGTGATCCGGTCCGGCTCATCGGTGCCGAAGCCGGTGGCAGGGGATTGAAGCCAGGGGATCACGGTGCTTCCCTCACCTGTGGCAGCCCCGGTGTGCTCCATGGTGCCTATAGCTCCCTCCTGCAGGATGAGGAAGGGAGGATCACTCCGACCCACAGCATCTCGGCCGGACTTGACTATCCGGGTGTCGGCCCCGAGCATGCCCTCCTCCGCGACATCGGCCGGGCAGAGTATCTCCCCGTCACCGATGCAGAGGCGGTAGCGGCATTCCGTCTCCTCTCCCGGAAAGAGGGGATTATTCCGGCACTGGAGTCAGCTCATGCGGTTGCTGCCGCCCTCCGTCTCGCAGAGGAGATGCCGGAGGGGAGTCTCATTACCGTCACCCTCTCGGGGCGTGGGGATAAGGATCTCCAGACGATCACCGGAGGTGGAGCATGACCCGGATAAGGGACGCCTTTGTCCGCCGGAATCAGCCCCTCCTCATCGCCTGCACCGTCGCCGGGGATCCGACCCCCGAGATCTCGCTTGCGGTGATCCGATCGATGATCACAGCCGGGGCAGATATGATTGAGCTGATCGTCCCATCCACAAATCCGGTTGCGGACGGTCCCGTCATCCGGCGGGGCCATGAACGGGCGATCCGCTCAGGCAATGGTATCGGGACGGTCTTCTCACTCATCGAGGCTGTCAGAAGAGAGAGCGAGGTACCGATCATCCTGATGACCTATGCAAATCCGGTCATCGCCAGAGGGGAGGATCTCTTTCTGCAGGATGCAGCCAGGGCAGGTGCAGATGGTATTCTGGTCGTTGATATGCCGCCTGAGGAGGGAGCGTCCCTCATCACGCAGGAGAGGCTTGATCCCATCTTCATCATCGCCCCATCGACACCCACGATGAGGATGAAGGAGATCGGTACTCTTGGAAGGGGCTTCCTCTATCTTGTCTCGGCCCCAGGTGTCACCGGGAGGCGGGACCATCTCCCGGCGGATCTCGGTTCCCGGATAGAAACGTTGAAGGCGGTAACCAATCTCCCTGTCGCCGTCGGATTTGGGATTGGATCCGCCGGGACCGCAGAAGAGGCTGTTTCTGCCGGTGCGGATGCCGTCATCGCCGGTTCAGCAATCACCGCCGCAATCGAGGCATCAACCGGAGATCCCGCCGGGGATGTACGGGCGGTGGTTGGGAGCATCAGGGGAGGGATCCGCCCTTCCTGATCCTCTCGAGCCGCCGGGCGATGATCCCTGCAGCATCGATGACCGTCTTCGGTTCGGGCTTGAGTATCGCGACCGGGATATCGACGACCCGCTCGATGATCGAGGCGAGGACCGGGGCACAGATGACCCCGGCGGCACCTTCCTTCCTCGCCTCAACAGCCGCGGTGATGCACTCGTCGATGGAGTTTGCCGCATACCCTTTCAGCCGGACAGGCTCCCCCTCAACCGGGATTTCAGATCCCTCTATCTCGTCGAGAAGAAACTTGGCGGCGATGACTGCGATGAAGCGCCCCTCCTGGGGTTCAAGCGTTCCAACGATCCGCCGTACCGTCGAGAGGCGGGGGTCCCGCTCTCCTGATGCGATCTTATAGAGTGTTGCCGGAGGGATGCCGGTCTTCTGGGAGAGCTCCCGGACCGTCATATCCCTCCTCTTCAGCTCCTCTTCAAGCGCCTCAGCAAATTCAGTCTCAAAGATCCGACGGGAGAACATTATCATAGGATATGTGCATGGATAGATAAGATTCATCCCATCATCATGATGAGAACCATTTCATCATCACGATCCCGTCTTCGCCATCCTTGTAATAGCTGTCATAAGTGAAGATCTCCTGATATCCGAGGCTCCGGTAAAAGGCGATCGCATCCAGATTTGAGATCCGTACTTCAAGCTGAACAGCTGTTGCACCATGCAGGATGAAATCATGGTCTATCCTGTCGCTGAGAGCACGGCCGAGACCCCTGCTCCGGTATTGTTCGGCAACGAAGAGTGTACAGAGGTGGCCGTAGACGACTTCCCCGGTATTCTCAAGTCCTCCACCGACAAAGCCGATGATCTTTCCGTCCGCGACGGCCACAAAGAATGAGGTGAGATAGAGGGTCATTGCCTCACGGATTCCCTCCTCTCCCCATGGGTCGCTGAAGGCCTCCTTCTCAATCATCGAGATCTCAGGGATATCAGCCGGGATCGCCCGCCGGATGTAATATCCGATCCCAAACCCCGGCTCTGGTCGTACCGTCACCATCTTTCTTTAGAGTACAGTACCTACTACTACGTGGAGTTTTCCATGGTTGCCATATATCCGTTTACAGCACTCCGCCCGGCACCGGAGGAGTCTGCATACGTTCCATCAGTCCCCTATGATGTTGTCAGTGCAGAAGAGGCTGCTGCATGTATCGCCGATAATCCAAAGAGTTTTCTCCGGGTGATCCGATCCGATGCAGAACTGCCGGACACCCCTTGCTATGATGAGGCGGTTTATGAGCTTGCCCGCGCGGTCTTCATCGAGATGCAGGAGAAGGGCCTCTTTGAAAAGGATGCTGAGGAGAGCTACTCTGTCTACCAGGTGGAGGATGAGGGAGAAATCTTCACCGGCCTTGTCGCCTGTGTCGGGGTTTCGGAGTACCAGAACCGGGTCGTCAGGCGGCATGAGCTGACCCGGTATGACAAAGAGGAGGACCGGACACGACATATCGATGCGGTTAATGCAAATACCGGCCAGGTCTTTCTTCTGTACCGTGATCCCGGCGGTATTCAAAAGTATATCGAGGATGCGGTGGCAGGTGAACCGATTGCAGAGACGACGACGGTATCCGGTTCGATACACCGGATTTATCCGATCAGGGAACCGGCGATGATCAGGGAGATCACCACCCTCTTTGCAAACGTACCGTCCCTCTATATCGCCGATGGTCATCACCGTGCGAAGAGTGCCGTCAATGTTGCAGAGCGGCGCAAGGAGAGGGGAGATCTCACAGAGGAGGCGACCCGGTTCATGGGTGTCCTCTTTGCACATGACTCGGTGCTCATCCATGGTTATTCCCGCCTGATGAAGGATCTGAATGGTATGACTGCGGAAGAGTTTCTTGCACAGCTCACCACCGTCTTCACCGTCCGTGAGATCTTCAGCCCGGATCTGCATGCATCGACGATCCCACCGATGGCAGGCGATTCCGATCGCTACTGTATGCACCTCTATCTTGCAGGACGGTTCTATGAACTCTCTCATCCGATCGACCCGGCAACAGATGCCATCGGCCGCCTTGATGTCTCGCTCCTCCAGGAGAAGGTCCTCTCCCCACTCCTTGGGATTCATGATCCCCGTGGTGATGCACGGCTTGACTTCATGGGTGGTGCAGCACCAATTGCTGATCTCATCGCCCGTGTCGATTCGGGTGAGTATGCCGCGGCGATTCTGATGCAGCCGATCGATGTCAATGACATCTGTGCAATCGCCGATGAGGATGGCATTATGCCCCCGAAATCGACATGGTTTGAGCCAAAACTTCTGTCGGGCCTCGTGGTACATCTTCTTGACTGACCGTCCCGGTGATCCAAAAGCTGATAGGATTTGAGGAGAGAAGAGATATCAGATACATACCATGTACCCTCTTCTGATCCTCGCTCTCCTCCTCCTCGTATCAGGGTGCATAGCGCCTTCCCAGGATGAGCCTCTCCCCTCTCTGGTCTTCCTTGACCCTCCCGGGGATGAGGATCTCCGGATTTGCCTTGATGAAGCAGTTGAAGCAGCGGGTGAGCCGGTATTCCTGATCATCGGCCGTGATGTCCATCCCGATGGGACGGCGGCATCATGGGCGATCCTTGTCCGCGATCCGGAGGGTGCGTTCCGGATGGTGTATATCACCCCCGGGGAGATCGTCTTCACCGAATGGGAGGGGCGGGATCCTGAAAGGACGGTCGATCCCGGAACGTTCCCCTTCCCTTCCGAACCGGCACCCGTGATCATCTGGGAGGGGGCTCGCGGTTGAAGGACAGGGCGATGGTCACCATCGACTTCCTGGTCGGTTTTACCATCTTCATCTCCGCCTTCATCATCGTCGTTGCCATGGTTCCCCACCCCCTCTTTGCCGTCCAGTCAGCACGAATCGATTATGATGCCGTTGCGTACCGGACGGGTGTCATCCTGGTCGAAGATCCCGGTATGCCGACATCCCCTGATTTTCCTGTCTGGGAACAGCAGATAGATCCCGGGGAGGTCATCCGGATGGGGCTTGCCGTCGAGCGGGGGAGCCCCCATATCCTCTCCCCTGCGAAGGTGGATCGCTTCTTTGATAGAGACTTCTTTACCTATCCTGACGATTACCAGCGTTCCCTCATCTTCGGGGATTACCCGTACTCCTTCAACGTCACCCTCAGCCACAAAGGGACGCAGCGGTCTGTCGGGCCTCCCCCTCCCGAGCAGTTTGGCGTGGTGAGGCGGGTGGTGGTGGTCAAGGAGACCTCATCCCTCATTCGGGATGGCGCAGATTCCGCCCATAATGAGTTTCATCTTCCAGAGAATCTGACCGGCGATCAGCGCCTCATGATCGAGATCCCATGTCCTACCCTTATAGATCGTTCGGTTGAACCCCTCTTCCGGATCGATCCCAGGACTGATCCGCTCCAAATTGAGGTCCGGAACATCAGAGAGTACCTCAATGTCCCCGTCAATGAGACCGTGGTTCTTCATGAGATCCTGATCGCGAGGCAGGGGATCACCATCCCGTTTGCCGCGTATACACTTGAGATTGACGAGGATGAGGTCGTCTCCCTCGATGATACGCTGCAAACCAGCAGGATGGTGCCGGGTAATCTGACATTTACCCTTCATCCGGTTCCAAATCCTCCCTGGCGGCAGGCAGATACGATAGCGATCACGTTCATCTTTTCGGATAATCCGGATGGTGCCGATCACCAGGTGATCACGTATGATTACGGCACTGTATTTATTCCACCTGCAGAGCCGGGGATCCTTGAGGTGGCGGTATGGTAGTGCGGGATGGTGCAACCCTCTATACCATCGAGGGGGTTGCGGCAGCACTTCTGATGATCGTAACCGCAACAATCGTCTTCCAGGCGATCAGTATCTATACGCCGGGTGATACCCATATTGATGATATGCTCCTTGAGCAGCTCGGCGCTGATGCTCTGGCGGTGATGGATCTTCCCCAGGGCCAGGGTGAGCTGACGCTTCTTGAAGAGGTGGTCCAGGATTGGAGTCCAGATGCATTTGACGCCGCTTTTTCACCGCTTCTCAGGGAGCGTTCCTTTGCAGCTGAGGATCCCATACAGTACTCTGCGGAGATCTCATATCGGGCAGGTGATGAGGTGGCGAGTGTGACTTTCTCAGATCCTCCCGGCTATGTTGCCACAGGACGGGATCCGGCAGTACGGGTGACGAGATGGGTACAGATTCATCCCGGTCATTCTGTTCCGATCCCCCATACCGGGAGATCACAGGTGGTTCTCCTTGAGGTGATCCTGTGGCGGGGCTGAATGAAGACGGGCAGTGGATCGTCCTGATGGGCTTTCTCATCAGTATCGCTATTCTTGCCTTGATGCTCATCGTCAGTCAGGCGACGCTTGTCGGCCAGACAACGGCAGAAGGGGTGATCGAATTTCCAAAACATGAGATCCGCGATCTCAGGTCCGAGGTGATCCGTTCCGTCCATCTCCAGACGACGGATGCTATCCTTGAGGATATGCGGCTTCTCTCGCTGAAGAGGAACCATGCGATTGTTTCAGTGGATTGGAGACCTGAGCCGAATATGACTCATCCGATGACGAGGGTGATGATACGGTATAATAACGGAGTTACTGTGTATGAAGAGACCCTGCTCGTCTGACGGTGTTGCAACCCTTATCGGCTATATCATTATTACCGGAGTACTGATGGTCCTCCTTGTGATGGTGATGATCACGTCCAACTATGCCCTGATGGAGAGGCCGGCTGAACGGTTCACGTACCATTCCTTCGTCGATATCGGCAACGGGATGTCTGTCCGGGTGGTGGATGTCTATACCATCGCCCCGGTGAACGGCTCTATCGTCTCTGAATTTGATATCCCTGAGGATGTCCTCGGTGCCGGTTATCGTATCACGGTCAGGCGGGCAGATTCTGATCAGGAGATAGAGGTGAAGAATGAGCGGTCCGAGACGGTGATCTCTCTTGCCGGAATCGGAGCAACGAGAGCGGTCGTCGGATCGACGACCGGGGGCGGTTGGAACAGGATCATCTATGATTCCGGGGGTGTCTGAGATGAGGCAGGATGATGCGGTATCGGAGGCGATCGGATTTATCCTCATCTTCTCGATCGTCGTGACCGGGATAGCTATCGTCGTCCTCTATGGTCTTCCCCTCATCGTTGCCGGCCAGAGCGGGGCAGATGTGCGGAACATGGAGCAGACGATGATCGTCCTTCAGAACGATTTCAAGAGCCTCAGCTATAAGATGGTCCCCTACAAGGAGACGGCACTCCAGGTGCAGGGAGGGGTGCTGACGGTGACGGATGCCTCGGGATCCTTCGTTGTCGGAATCGGGGGTACCGGGGATCTTCTGACCAGCACCCCCGGCCAGCTCCGGTATGTAGCGGATCACGACAGGACGCATATCGTCATCGAAAATGGTGCTGTTCTCACCCGTCCGGGATTTGCGAGAGGGTCTGCGATGATTGCAGAGCCGCGATGGTACTATGATGATCCGAGCAATACGCTGATCCTCTCGTTTATTGAGATCGATACCGGGAGGACCAGATCCATTGCGGGTGTCGGACGGATCGAGATGAAAGGCGTCTCCGTAACGACAGATGAATATCCGCTTGGTGCAGGGGAGTATGTCTATCTCCGCTATACCGAAGATCCAGAAGATGACTATTCAGTTGCCTGGGGCAATTATTTCACCGAACGTCTCGGATTTGTTTATTATGGTGGTGAATACCAGAGAGATCATGTCGATCTTCTCGTCATCAGAACGGTGGTTATCCGGGTATCCGGATTCTGAAATTTTTTTTAAAAAGAGAAAATATCAGAGGTAGTTGTGGGATCTGAGCCAGTCCACCTGCGGCTTGGTATAGCGATAGATGATATCGGCCTTCTCATCCTGGAAACTCCAGGGAATGACGATTAAAATATCTCCTTCCCGGATCCAGACCCGCTTCTTGATCTTCCCTTTGATCCGCCCCATACGGGTGATTCCGTCCCCGCAGCGAACCCGGATATGGTTTGATCCAAGCATCAGGTCTGCAACAGCGAATTGTTCTTTCATACGTTTATTTGGAAGACGGACACGCACGACCTCTTCCGGTTCTCCGGGTTTTCTGTAATTTCCAGTCAGATGATCTACCTCTTTCTCCCCCACGGTATTGTTGCTGAATGTATCCATTCATAGCGCAGGTATCTGGTATAGGTATTTAAATTATAGTTACTTAAATCCCAAACTATGCTCTCAC
>NZ_JWHL01000014.1 GCF_018132105.1 Methanocalculus chunghsingensis
CACTCGCAGGAAGCCCCCTGCACAAGCGGGGGGTAGTTCACGAAGATATAGATTGCTATAACTCTGATTATTCGATGGAATCAAAAACAATGTGTACACGGTAAGAAGGCTCTTATGGTAGAATGGATGACATAGTATTGTTATGGCAGCGGTAACGACCATATCAGTATCTATCGAGACAGAAGAGATGCTTCGGAGAGCAGGCGAAGAAGGTGAGAGTTATGATGCCATCATACGGAGGCTTCTCTGCGAAGTGCACTGGAAAAGCCTGAATGAACGCTGGAATACCATACTGGAAAAAGATGAATTCATTCCTCTTGATGCACTGTGACGTATGCGGTCCTGGTTTCACGAACTTTTCAAAAGCAATTTCAGATACTGGGTGAGGACGCCCGCAACCGAATACGAAACTCATTAAAAGATTTGGCACCGGATCCATTTACTCCCCGTTCCGGCCTTGATATAAAGATCCTTACAGACTCCCATCCAAAAAAATATCGTCTCAGGGTTGGCGAGTACCGTATTATTTATGCCGTCGATAGCTCTTCAGTCAGGATTATTGAAATATTTAGACGGGGCAGAGAGTACCGATGACAGACCAGCACCACAACATTCTGGAGGCTCACCTCCTCCATCAGAGATGAAGGGAAGACTTTTCAGGCACAGGAACAACCATCTCATCCTCCGGGAAAGGAAGAGTTTCCAGAGATGGCCGGGAGATCCTTGCGTTTGGGCGGATGATGTAGACGGAATGGCAAGACCCATTATATATAATAACCATCAAAAGCATTCCTTATGCGAAATCGCCTCATTATACAAGGAGGAGTCATCCTCCTCCTCCTTCTTCTTGTATCCGGCTGCACAGGTGCTTCTGAGCAGGTTGACGAAGAACAGACATTTGATGAGATGGTGGCTTTTGTACAAAATGCCTTTGAATATGCTGTGGTTCATGGGAAGGATGAGGCAGTCAGGGCCTTCAATGATCCTGAGGGAGAGTTCATACAGGGCGAACTCTATATCTTTGCCTATGAGGAGGACGGACGAACCCTTGCCCTCCCATTCCAGCCAGAGCTGATCGGTACCAGTCGATATGATCACCAGGATGCAGAGGGAAAATATTTTATCAGGGAGATCATCGAAGCAGGTCGGTCGGGCGGCGATGTTGTCAGATACCTCTATCCGGATCCCTCCAGAGACTTTGCAACCGAACCAAAGCTGAGCTATGTGATGCCCGGGGGTGAAGGATGGGTGCTTGGATCGGGCATTTACTCAGAAGATGAACCCGGGATTCCGGATCAGGCTGTCAGGGAGGCACTGAGAAGATTCGTCATGGATGCGGCAGAATATGCAGAGGATGTGGGCAGGGATGAGGCACTTCGTACCTTCAATGATCAAACCGGTCCATTTGTCCGAGGCGATCTGTATATCCATGCCCTTGATATGAATGGGATTGCTCTCGCCCTTCCACACCAGCCCGAACTGATCGGGACGAGTATGATCGATCTCCAGGACTCACATGGAGTCAATGTTACAAAAGTTGAGATAGGGCTTGTACAAATCGGTGGAGGGTTCATCTATTATGACTATCCGGACCCGTCACACGGCATGGAAGAGCGGCGAAAGATGGCGTATGTCACAAAGGTCGATGATGACTGGTGGATTGGTGCCGGGATCTACCTGACAGGGAAGAGCACCATCGGATCTGAAGCTGTAATGATGGGAGAGAACGCCCGGCTCAAAGAGGAGATCCGGAATCGACTTGCCGCATTTGATCAGGATGTCGCGGATACCGCCCGCCACATTGAAGTAGTCGGGATGGACGATCCCTCAACGGAAGAGGTACTCGCCTATGCTGCAGGCTCGCAGGCGTCCGTGATCGATGTCGTCGTTTACGATGCCGATGGGATAATTACAGCTGTCCAGCCCCCGGAGTTTGCTTCATCTATCGGGATAGATATCTCAGCACAATCACATATCCAGAGAGTATTACAGGCGGGAGAACCAACTCTCTCACCCCTCTTCCTGTCAGTGGAGGGACCAGATGCAGTATCCATTGCCTACCCTCTCAGAAGCCCGGACAATGAGATCATTGGGGGAATATCAGCCATATTCGCCCCGGATATCTTCATCTCCGAGGTTTTGGAGGGAGCAGAGGTCATTGAGCCCTATTCGGTGATGGTGATCCAGACCGATTCTGTCATCCTCTATTCTCCGGACGATGCAGAGATTGGCGAGAAACTCTTCTCAGAGGACGGGGTTGGGATCTCTGCTGATCATACAGAATTCCTCAATCGAATCGGCAATGAGGCGAGAGGAGCTGCCATCATCAACAGTTCAGCCATCTGGCACCACATTGTCTGGGAGACCGTCTCACTCCATGGAACCGACTGGCGGGTTATGGTAATTACGGAGAGATGAGGTCTCCCTGCCATCCGGACGACACATTTCCTTTTTTATGATCTTCCCTTTCTCCGTACAGCGACTTCTGTACTCTGCCCGATGGTTTTTATAACACGGGAAGCCGGATGAGATGGGCGAACAGATAGACGGAGCAGCCGACTCTCTCCGCATATTCCGGAGCCAGAGCCCGTCATCAGAACCATCTCACCCCTCCTCCAATTGGATCTCCCAGGTCTGAAAGACTCTCGAGAAGGGGGGGGCGCCTCAACTCCATTCCTCTTCACTTTCACCCCCCGCTCCCGATCCTTATGAGGCTATCTGACGGAATACTCAATAATCAGTGCCCTGGAGCGTCTTGACGAGGGGCTTCCTCCTGCAGGAGGATGGAGTGGAGATCTGCTCAAGGCATTGAGGATACAGGAGCGATCAAGGGAGTTGGAAACAATCACAGATTCAGATCACCCATATAAACGCCTCTTCAGCCACAAAGAGATGATGGCAGACCTCATCTCCGGGTTTCTTGATCCCGGATTTGCTGCTGCCTGTGACGTTACGACACTGAAGCGGTGTAATGGCAGCTATGTGACCGATGATCTCAGGGAGCGCGAGGATGATCTCATCTGGAGCGTGAGATATGGGGATCGGACCCTGATCATCTATCTCTTAATCGAGTTTCAATCCACACCCGATCCGACGATGCCGATCCGGATCATGTCCTATATGGCGCTCCTCTGGCAGGATCTGATACGGACAGGAAAACACTCTGTACGAAAACAATTGCCTGGGATACTTCCGATCGTCCTCTATAATGGCGAGAGTCCATGGAATGTACCGGATGATATCGGTGCAGCCATCCTGATGCCCGACCCCGTTCTCCGGTTCAGGCCGTCAGTCCCGTATCTTGTTGTTGATGAGCTGCGGCTGACAATGCATCATCTCGACGAGACGAGAAACCTTGCAGCCAGCCTCTTTGGTCTGGAGCAGTCATCCAAAACTTCGGATCTCTTCCTGCTCGGCCAGCGGCTGAACGCATGGATGAGTACGAATCCGGATCTCGATCCTCTGCGCCGGGATTTTTCGCTATTCTTTGAGAATACCTTAAAGACAGATAACAATAAACCACTACCAAATCCGTTTTGTGGGGAGACTATGCTAGCAGAAAAGGTAAAACGATGGACCGCTGAGCTGAAGGCAGAAGGAAAGGCAGAAGGGAAGGCGGAAGGAATAGCTGAGGGGCAGCGAAGACTCCTGAAGAGGATGAAGGCGTTTGGGATGCCCATCAGTGAGATCGCAGAGATCACCGGACTGCCCGAGGAAGAGATCCGCCACCTTATCTGACAGACAGTTAATCCGGGCTCTGCCCCCGCACTCTTTTACATGATTCAGTTGGCCAGAGATTCCCTTCTGACCAGGACCAGTGGAGATTTCTGATTTTGCCAGGGGGGGTTCACTTTGAAGAAGCCGGGCCATTCGTAGTGCCAGAGACTCTGGCTGTGACTCTGGCTGTGACTCTGGCTGTGACTCTGGCTGTGACTCTGGCTGTGACTGAGCATCTCTTCTGTATCCCATACCAGATCGTGGGAAGATAATTGAAAACCAGTGCTCAGACGTATCAATCTTCGGTTCATCCATATCATATTCTATGCAGAGCTGCTGAATGCGACGGGGTGAGGCTCACCCCCTCACACCTTGTCAGCACGACGGCCTGCCCGCACATTTCCAAGTGATGTCTGCAACACCTGGTTGCAGTTCTCAAGGAGTGGCGGGCCATGCCCGAAGTATATCGCCCTGACATCCCGCTGGCAGATGTCTGCGAGAGCTTGGATAAAACCCTCCTCATAGGTCCCGCCCCTGGACCGGATGACGAGCGGGGTATCGCCTGCAAATAAGACCCCGTCCTCTTCGCAGAAGAAGCATATCGAGTCATGGCTGTGGCCGGGGGTATGGATCACCTCAAAGATCCGATCACCCGCCTTCAGCCGTTCGCCACCTCTGACGACGGTATCAACACCTTCAAGGTGGCCGGAGAAGGCATAGACGACCGGGCAGAAGAGCTCCCTGATCCTCGGAAGGAGGGAGGCATGATCATAGTGGGAATGGGTGATGATCACCTGGTCGAGTTTCCGCTTCCCGACACCGGTTGAGGCGGCATGGATCGCCTCGATGATCGCCGGATCCCTCCCAGTATCGATGAGGGTATTTCGGGTATCCAGTGAACACCATGTTCCGGTGATGAGGTAGGCGTTGGATGTGTATATGCTGCTTTTTTCTGTCAGATTATAGATCTTCATATCAGCCAGACACCCTGTTTGGGATATTCCTTTTCACCTCTTCCGGGCAGTGCCGGAAGAGATGACTCCCTGCATTTCACCACAATCCGATATTATAGAGGTATCTTTCTGAAGACCTGGGCATTTGAGACGACCGGTTCAAAGAGATCGCCACACTCGGAGGGCAGCTTCTGCGTCTGTTCGGTCAGGAAGAAGCCTCCATCAGCGAGGCTCTCGTAAAACATCCGGATGACGTTTATCCGCTCTTCCTCGGTGAAGTGTAGGAGGACATTTTTACAGGAGATGAGCGAGATATTGGTTCTCACCGGCTGGAGGGTGAGAAGATTATGCCGCTGGTAGGTGAGCCGCTTTCGTATCTCCTCAGCAATGATGAAGTTCCCTGGTTTCTCAGGATCAGGAGTGAAGTACCTGCTGAAATACTCTTTTGGCATCCGTTTCAGTTCCTGCTCAGGATAGCTTCCCTTTGAGATGATGGCATCAAAGAGGTTTGAGTGGTCGATATCTGTTGCCAGAATGCGGACATTCCGAAATATCATCGACCCCATATTCTCCTTTAATAGAATCGCAATGGTATAGGGCTCCTGGCCCATTGCGCATCCTGCACTCCATACATCAATAGTCCTCCGGCCCTTCAGTGTGGGGAGGATATGATCGGCGATCACCTCCAGCGTCTGGAGATCCCTGAAAAAATATGTAAATGCCATTGTTGTATCTCCTTATCATATGGTATCCGAATGGATATCCTGTTTTGGTCAGGTTCAGGAAGGGATCGTACCAGGAATCCGGATGATGAAGGTGCTCCCTTCTCCCGGCGAGCTCTGAAGAGTAATATCTCCTCCATGGAGCTGTAGATACCGTTGTGCAAGCGGCAGGCCAAGGCCAAGCCGGTTATATTCCCGTGAGAGGGCATTCAGATCTGCGATATGAAACGGCTCAAAGATCTTCTTCTGTGCCTCCGGATCGATCCCGATGCCGTTATCGATAACCCTGATATAGTGTGATGTAGGATCTTCTTCATATCGGATGGAGACCTGCCGGGGCGGTTCATTGTACCGGACCGCGTTTCCGATGATGCTTGCGAATACCTGATAAAGGAGACCCGGATCACCCGGCAGAAGGGCATGGCAGGGGATATCATTGTGAACCTCTGCCTGAGCCCGGTGATCTGATCCCCGGATAATATTCTCAATGAAGTCATGAAGGGGGATGCTCTCATAGGATGGAATGACCTTCCCCGAGTCGAGGAGGGAGAGTTCGAGGATACGATCGATGATCCTCCTTTCATGATCTATGTTCTGCTGGCAGTGTTTCAGCATCGTCACCACATCGCCTGAGAGGCCAAATCCTTTGGGATCGGAGGTGAGGAGGCTGAGGTACCCGAGTGCCGGCTGAAGCGGGGTCCGGAGCTCATGAGAGGCGACCATCACAAAATCTGACTTGCGTTCGATCTCTTCCTTCAGCGCCTGCTGGGTGATGACCAGCTCCTCAAGCTGTGACCGCGTCTCTTCCTCTGCCGCGGATAATTTCTCGTTCATCTCCAGCAGAGCTGTATTGGTATGGGAGAGCTCCTCATTCATCTCCTCAAGGCATGCCTCAATCCCACGCGACTTCTCTGCAAGAACGGTGATGACGATTCCAATGGCGATGAAGAGGAGAACCCGGATCAGCCCGTCATTGAGGTAGGCGAGGCCCGCATACAGAAGGAGCATCCCAAGATAGACGAAGGAGAGGATGATGGAGAAGAGGAGGCCGCGCCTGAAGAAGAAGACACAGGCGAGGATGATCGGGATATAGAAGAGATTCTGGAATATAATATAGACCCCGGACGAGAGAGAGATCACTCCGACGACGAGGGAGAGGACAGTGGTGAGGAGGACAGTCCCAAGACGGAGCTGGCTATCAGTCAGCCGAATCATCAGGCTCCTCCACCTGATCGGAGGGATGCAGGATTCCCGCCTTTTGTGACAAACATACGGTTCCCTCTCATCTGAACCGGAAGAAGGAATCCGGAGGGGGGAAACATACTATTTATTTGGTTATTCATGAATAAAAATGATACCGGATAATGAGTGAGATCAGCGGAGAGGGAAGTCCGGGGGTTGGGGGGAAGACCCTCCTCTTTCTCTCCAGGTATGAGATCACTCCCTGAGCATCTCACCAAGGAGCTGCTTGATATCGATCCAGATGACGAGATCAGTTGCCTCTTTATCCTTCGCCTGGTTTTTCTTCTTGATGATCCCAAGGATACAGGAGTCATCATCCGAATCCACCGCCCCGGTTCTGTCAACCTGGTTCGTCTCGAAGGTTGAGACCGAGAGAACATCATCGACCATGATCCCAACCTTCTTCTTCGTGATATTCTCATCAAGGACGATGATCCGGGACTCCTCCTCAGCCCGGTTCGACCCGATGATATTCAGGCGGGCCTTGAGATCGATGATCGTGGTGATCTCGCCACGGAGATCGATGATCCCCTTGATATAGGAGGGGGAGTTGGGGAGGGCGGAGATTCGCGTGTACTCCACCACCTCGCGGACCTCAAAGAGGTCAATGGCGAAGGTCTCATCCCCGAGGACGAACTCCACAACCTGGATGGAGCCGTTTGAACGCATCCCGTCCTCACCTTCTGCTTCACGTACCATTACCCTGCACCTACTTTGCCAGCTTGAACTTCTGGTTTGCCTGAAGTGTCTTGTTTGCAACTTCACTGACGTTCTCGATCATCTTTGCGACCTCGTCGATGCCGGCCGATGCCTCTTCGGTTGCGGCGGCGGCATCGCCTGCCTCACGGGCGTTCTCCTCGATGAGACCGGTCACCTCATGGACACTGGCGGTGATCTCCTCGACGGTTGCCGCCTGCTCTTCTGCGGCACTTGCAACCTCCTCGATTGCACGGGAGATCTTCTCGACCGAATCGACGATCTGGTTGAAGGCCTTGATCGTCTGCTCCATCTGGTCAGATCCGGCTTCGACGGCGGTGTTGGCGGTTCCCATCGCATCGACGGCACGCTTCGCCTTCGTCTGGAGTTCACCGATCATGCTTGCGATGCTCTCGGCGGATGAACCCGACTCTTGTGCGAGCGATTTGACCTCGGCGGCGACGACGGCAAACCCACGGCCTGCATCACCGGCCCGGGCCGCCTCGATAGCGGCATTGAGGGCGAGGAGGTTCGTCTGGTTCGAGATATCAGCGATGAGGCCGACGATCTTTCCAATCTGGTTCATCTGGTCGTTGATATCCTTGATGATGGCATCAACATCAGAAGCTGATGTGCTGATCTCGCCAATCCCCTTCTCGGCGGCGGCGGCAAGTTTTGCACCCTCTTTCGACTGATCATCGGCGTTTCGTGCAAGCGATGCAACTGATTCCGCATTCGAGGTGACCTCCTCGACGGCGGCGGAGAGATCCTCCATCGCACGGAGGACCTGCCGGGCACCGTTGTTCGCCTTCTCGGAGTTCTCACTGACCCGTCCGGTATTCCGGGCAACCTGCTGTGAACCGGAGGAGATCTCCTCAACACTGGCGTTTGCCTCTTCCGAGATGGCGGCAAGCTCCTCCATCAGCCGGGAGACATCAGCAATAGCGAGGGAGACCTGGGTGCTCGTGTTGTTCATCGCCTTCTTCAGTCTCTCCATATCCCCGCGAGCGGTGACATCCTCAGAGAACCGGGTGCTGAAGTCTGCATTGGCAAAGGCATCGGCGAGCCGGATCACTTCATTCACCGGCTGGACGACGGCATCGAGGGTCTTGTTTAAGCCATCGATGACCTTCCGGTAATCGCCGTGATGCTTCGATGCATCGGCACGGGTGGCAAGTTTCCCTTCAACAGCGGCATCTGCAAGCAGGTTTGCATCGGCAATCAGCATGTTGATTGCATCGATGCACTTGTTGACGCTGACCTTCATCTGGTTGTAATCACCGGCAAATTCAGCGGTAATCTTCTCAGGGATGTCACCATTGCTGATGCGGTTGACCGAGTCAGCCATCCCGTTGAGCGGTCTGACGACGGCATCAAGGGTATTGTTCAGGCCGTCGATGACCTTCTTAAAGTCACCCTGGTGTCTGGATCCATCCGCACGAACAGAGAGATTTCCTTCGACGGCACCAGCGGCAAGATAGTTTGCATCTTCCACCAGGAGATCGACCGCATCGATACACTTGTTGAGGTTGTTCTTGATCTCGTTGAAGTCGCCTTTGTACTCGTCGGTGATCTTCTCCGGGATGTCACCACTGCTGATCCGGTCGACATATTCGGCAGCGACATTGAGCGGCCCGATGACCGCATCGAGGGTATCATTCACACCATCTACAATTGTACGGAAATCTCCCTGATGCTTCGTTGCATCAGCACGGGTATCCAGCCGCCCTTCAACAGCAGCCTCTACAAGCATGTTGGCATCCCCGACAAGGAGATTAACCGCATCGATACACTTATTGAGGTTGTTCTTGATCTCGTTGAAGTCACCTTTGTATTCGTCGTTTATCTTCTCCGGGATATCACCGTTGCTGATCCGGTCGACATATTCGGCAGCGACATTGAGCGGCCCGATGACCGCATCGAGGGTATCATTGACACCTTCAACAATCGCTCGGAAATCACCCTGGTGCTTCGTCGCATCGGCACGGGTATCCAGCCGCCCTTCAACAGCAGCCTCTACAAGAACATTTGCATCCCCGACAAGGAGATCGACCGCATCGATACACTTGTTGAGGTTGTTCTTGATCTCGTTGAAGTCGCCTTTGTACTCGTCGGTGATCTTCTCAGGAACATCACCGTTGCTGATACGCTCGACGTACTCGGCAGCAACATTCAGTGGACCGATGACCGAGTCGAGGGTCTCATTGACGCCCCCGATGATTCTGCCATAATCACCTTTGAACTGGCCGGCATCACCACGGACATCAAGCCTCCCTTCAGCGGCGGCAGCACTGATCGTATTCATCTCACTGCCGAACCGCTGGATCGTCGTGACGACATCCCCAAATGCACGTGCAACCTGTCCGATCTCATCCCCGCTTCCATCGACCTGAACAGTGCCGGAGAGGTCGCCGTCGGTGACACGCCTGCCGAGGGCGACGAGCTCATCCATCCTGCGGGCGATTGAACGGCCAAAGAAGATCGCGATACCGCCGCCGATGATGATGGCACCGATCACAATGGCAAGGATCGCATTTCTGATCTCATCGATCGGCCCGGTGAAGTCTGCCCAGTCGGCACCGGCAACGATGTACCAGTCGAGATCAGGGTAATAGGTAAACGAGCTGATCTTGTCATCACCCTCCCAGTTGTACCTGATAACTCCATCCCTCTCTGCGAGGATCTCCCGGGCAAAGTCGTACTGTGCCAGGCTCTGGCCCTGCATCGTCGGGTGGATCAGAAGGGTGCCGGTGCTGTCCATGACATACATATATCCGGTCTGGCCGACGACGGCATCCCTGATATTCTGCTGAATGACTCCAAGGGTTGCCTCTTCAGGAATCCCGACAAAGAGAATACCGATGACCGCTCCCTGTGCGTTCCTGATCGGCTCATATGCAGTGATATAGTTAACGCCAACGACATTGGCAGTTCCATAGAAGGTCTCCCCACGCGAGACGACAGCGGTATAGACCTCCTGTGATACCGGGGTTCCAACAACACGCCTGCCATCCGCACCGAAGACCGAGGTGGATACCCGGATCGCCTGGTTGCCCTGCACCTGGAAGATGGTTGCAGCAGCACCATCAAGCTGATTTGAGAGGCTGTCGACGAGTTGATGATTATCATTGACAACATAAACCTGCCCTGCTGCATTAACAAGGACAAGCTGCCCGTCCCGGATCTCCGGAGTCCCCTGAGCATTAAAATTATAGCGGAGGACGTTCAGGCCTCCCCGGACCAGCTGCATCGTCAGGGTATAGACACTCTCCGTCTCCTGTCGCGTATCCTGAACCATGAGGGCAAACTGCGTTTCAACCTGTTCCTCGATCGCCCCGCTTGCAGAATTATAAGCGACGATACCAAGGAGCACCGTCGGCAGGATGACGAGTGCGATACAGATGACCAGAATCTTCGTCCCGATCTTCATGTTTCTAAAGCCTGCTAGTACACCATTTGACATAACCACACCTCCACCATCAGACCCACTGGAATACCCGGATTCCGGATGGGTTGATTGTATGTATCATTAAAGACCCGTTGATCAGCCAATCTACGGGAACTTATTATTTCATTGGAATTCTGATCTCCTCGCCAAAAAACTGATGGATTACGAACCAGAGCAGATCAGACGAGGATAACAAAACAATACCTATAATACATCCTAAGATAAAAAAGTTATTTTAAATTATATTTTATTTATAATTATTATATAAATAAAATAGATAGGGAGATATAGATTACTCTAAGATTATAAAAAAGGAATAATTTCCTGGAGATATACTATCCCCACAGGCGGTTCTGCTTCAGCCCGCTATTCGGAGAGCATCTCACCAAGGAGCTGTTTGATATCGATCCAGATGACGAGATCGGTCGCATCCCGATCCTTTCCCTGAGCCTTCTTCTTGATGATCCCAAGAATACACGAGTCATCATCCGAATCGACCGCCCCGGTCTGATCGACATGGCTCATCTCGAAGGTCGAGACCGAGAGGACATCATCGACCATGATCCCGACCTTCTTCTTTGTGATATTCTCGTCAAGGACGATGATCCGGGATTCCTCCTCGGCACGGCTCGATCCGATGATGTTCAGCCGGGCCTTGAGATCGATGATGGTGGTGATCTCGCCACGGAGATCGATGATCCCCTTGATGTAGGAGGGAGAGTTGGGGAGGGCGGAGATCCGCGTGTACTCCACCACCTCACGGACCTCGAAGAGGTCGATGGCGAAGGTTTCATCGCCGAGGACGAACTCAACGACCTGGATTGACCCGTTTGCACCCGCCTCCAGCTCATTCTCTGTTCTTGCAGACATTGTCGCACACCTACTTCGCCAGCTTGAACTTCTGGTTCATCTGGAGCGTCTTGTTGGCAACATCGCTGACATTCTCGATCATCCTTGTAATCTCATCGATGCTTGCCGATGCCTCTTCGGTCGCGGCGGCGGCATCGCCTGCCTCACGGGCATTCTCCTCGATGAGACCGGTCACCTCATGGACACTGGCGGTGATCTCCTCGACGGTTGCCGCCTGCTCTTCTGCGGCACTTGCAACCTCCTCGATTGCACGGGAGATCTTCTCGACCGAATCGACGATCTGGTTGAAGGCCTTGATCGTCTGCTCCATCTGGTCAGAACCGGCTTCGACGGCGGTGTTGGCGGTTCCCATCGCATCGACGGCACGCTTCGCCTTCGTCTGGAGTTCACCGATCATGCTTGCGATGCTCTCGGCGGATGAACCCGACTCTTGTGCGAGCGATTTGACCTCGGCGGCGACGACGGCAAACCCACGGCCTGCATCGCCGGCCCGGGCCGCCTCGATAGCGGCATTGAGGGCGAGGAGGTTCGTCTGGTTCGAGATATCAGCGATGAGGCCGACGATCTTTCCGATCTGGTTCATCTGGTCGTTGATATCCTTGATGATGGCATCAACATCCGAGGCAGAGGTGCTGATCTCACCGATACCCTTCTCGGCGGCGGCGGCAAGTTTTGCACCCTCTTTCGACTGTTCATCGGCATTCCGGGCAATTGCAGCGACCGATTCGGCATTCGAGGTGACCTCCTCGACGGCGGCGGAGAGATCCTCCATCGCACGGAGGACCTGCCTGGCACCGTTGTTCGCCTTCTCGGAGTTCTCACTCACCTTTCCGGTATTCCGGGCGACCTGCTGTGAACCGGAGGCGACCTCCTCTACACCGGCACTCGCCTCTTCGGAGGTTGCGGCAAGCTCCTCCATCATCCGGGAGACATCGGCGACGGCAAGGGAGATCTGGGTGCTGACGTTGTTCATCGCGTTCTTCAGCTTCTCAAGATCACCACGGGCGTTGACATCCTCAGAGAACCGGGTGCTGAAGTCGGCGTTTGCAAAGGAGTCTGCAAGCCGGATCACCTCGTTTACAGGGGTAATGACCGCATCAAGGGTGTTATTGACACCTGCCACGATCTTTCTGAAATCGCCCTGATGTTTCGTTGCATCGGCACGGGTGGCAAGCTTTCCATCAACGGCAGCCTTTGCGAGCATCTCTGCATCAGCTACAAGAAGGTTCACGGCATTGATGCACTTGTTCAGATTGTTCTTGATCTCGTTGAAGTCACCTTTATATTCGTCGGTTATCTTCTCCGGGATGTCACCGTTGCTGATCCGATCAACATATTCGGCAGCAACATTAAGAGGGCCGATGACGGCATCAAGGGTATCATTCACACCTTCAACAATCGCTCGGAAATCACCCTGGTGCTTCGTCGCATCGGCACGGGTATCCAGCCGACCTTCAACAGCAGCCTCAACAAGAACATTTGCATCCCCGACAAGGAGATTAACCGCATCGATACATTTGTTGAGGTTGTTCTTGATCTCGTTGAAGTCACCGTTATAGGTGTCTGTGATCTTTTCAGGAATGTCACCGTTGCTGATCCGATTGACATATTTGGCAGCAACATTGAGCGGCCCGATGACCGAGTCGAGGGTCTCATTCACACCTGCCACGATCTTTCTGAAATCACCCTGGTGTTTCGTCGCATCGGCACGGGTGGCGAGCATTCCATCCACTGCCGCCTTTGCGAGCATATCTGCATCTGCTACAAGAAGGTCCACGGCATTGATGCACTTGTTCAGATTATTCTTGATCTCGTTGAAGTCACCTTTGTATTCATCGGTTATCTTCTCCGGGATGTCACCGTTGCTGATACGTTCGACATACTCGGCAGCCATATTCAGGGGACCGACAACTGCATTGAGGGTCTCATTCACACCTTCAACAATTGCTCGGAAATCACCCTGGTGCTTCGTCGCATCGGCACGGGTATCCAGCCGCCCTTCAACAGCAGCCTCAACAAGCATATTGGCATCCCGGACAAGGAGATCAACCGCATCAATACACTTGTTGAGGTTGTTCTTGATCTCGTTGAAGTCGCCTTTGTACTCATCGGTGATCTTCTCAGGAACATCACCGTTGCTGATACGCTCGACGTACTCGGCAGCAACATTCAGTGGACCGATGACCGAGTCGAGGGTCTCATTGACGCCCCCGATGATTCTGCCATAATCACCTTTGAACTGGCCGGCATCACCACGGACATCGAGCCTCCCTTCAGCGGCGGCAGCACTGATCGTATTCATCTCACTGCCGAACCGCTGGATCGTCGTGACGACATCGCCAAACGCACTTGCTACCTGTCCGATCTCATCCCCGCTTCCATCGACCTTGACGGTGCCGGAGAGGTCGCCGTCGGTGACACGCCTGCCGAGGGCGACGAGCTCATCCATTCTTCGGGCGATTGAACGGCCAAAGAAGATCGCGATACCGCCGCCGATGATGATGGCACCGATCACAATGGCAAGGATCGCATTTCTGATCTCATCGATCGGTCCGGTGAAGTCGGCAACATCCGCAGCTCCGACAACATGCCAGTCAAGGGGCGCAAAATACGCAAACCCGGCAATCCGGTCCACTCCATTCCATTGATAATGGATGACGCCTTCGCCCTGACTGATTATCCTCTTGATAAAGTCCTCATTTCCAAGATTGTCACCTTCGATGGTTGGATGGACCAGGAGAGTTCCTTGAGAATTGACGACAAAGACGTATCCGTTCTCACCAATAACAGTCCGCCGGATCTCCTCCTTGAGAACACCAAGGGACGTCTCTTCAGGAATACCGACGAAGAGGATACCAATGATCGCACCACCCGGTCCACGGATCGGTTCATATACGGTGATATACTCTCTACCGACGACATTGGCAGTCCCATAAAAGGTCTCGCCACGCGAGACGACAGCAGTATAGACATCCTGTGCCACAGGTGTCCCGACGACACGCCTGCCATCTGCCCCGTAAATCGAGGTGGAGACCCGGATCGCCTGGTTGCCCTGCACCTGGAAGATCGTCGCAGCCGCGCCATCAAACTGTCTGGCGAGGCCATCGACGACCTCGTGGTTATCATTGACGATATAGACCTGCCCTCCGGCATTCACAAGCACCAATTGGCCGTCCCGGATCTCCGGTGTACCATGACTGTTGAAGTTATATCTGAGGACATTCAGCCCTGACTGCACCAGCTCCATCGTCAGGGTATAGACTCCGTCAGCCATACCTTCGATATCGTGCGATTGAACTGTCAGCCGTCTCTCAATCTGATCTTCAACCGCCCCGCTCGCCGAATTATATGCGACGACACCAAGGAGCGTCGTCGGAATGATGACGAGCGCCATACATATGATAAGGATCTTCGTCCCCATCTTCATGTTTCGAAATGTTCCAGTAATCCCCTGTGACATGGATCTCTTCCCTCTCATTGCGATGGTGGTGCATGACCAGCGGGGGTGGGGGATTCGATCTGAAGCTCCCGGAGACCTGTCGCCCATCCAGCGGAGACAGCCCCGATATCAGCACCATACCAATAGCAAGCGTATAGTGTTCTCCATTTATGCAATGATTAATTGATATGCAAATGGATCCAATCACTTTCTTTTACCCGATATAGTAAAAAGATATCGAAATGATTCAGGGAGGATACATAGCTCTGCGACGAAAAGGAATACCGGAACATCCCGCTATCAATTCCTTTAATTCAGGGTAATCAGGCACAGGATTAAAAAAAGACATTTCACACACCCCCGGGATGGAGAGCATGCGAGAGATACCACATACCAGATTACCCCCATGCAGAAGGGGCCGGAAGAGGCAGAGACCCCTATCTCTTTTCGATCCTGAACTTCCCGGCAGGCACCATAATCTCAAATACCGCCCCCTCACCATACACCCCCGTCTCGCGGATGGCAATCCCGGTGATGGCAAGGATCCCGCGGGAAAGATAGAGCCCGAAACCAGTGTTTCTGCCAAACCCCTTCTCAAAGATCTCTTCCTTCAGATCATCAGGAATACCGCAGCCATCATCCTCACAGACGATGACGAGATGATCCTCCCGCTCATAGCACCGGATGTGGACGTTCTCTGCCCCTTTCGCATATCGGATAGTGTTGTCATAGAGATTCTGAAAGACCTTCTCAAACATCGGGTCAGCATAGACCAAGTATCCCCCACAGTCATGTCGGATAGGGAGCCGTTCATCATAACCGATCATCGCGATGATGGCAGTTACCGACTGCCATGCGGGTGCCAGGATACCGAGATCCTCATACATTTCTGCAAACCGGATCTGCCTTTCGATGGCAGCTGCCGCCTTCTCCATACCACCGAGATACCCGGACACTGCCAGATCACCGGAATCCTCCCGTGCCAGTCCGAGATATGCCTGGAGTGCCATGAGCTGGTTGCGGATATCATGCCGGGTGATGCCGGAGAGGAGCCGGAGTTTTGCATGTGCGGTATGGAGAGCTTCTTCGGCGGCTTTGCGGTCAGTGATATCAGTCAGGAGAAGGCAGTTCAGATCCCCGGTCGATGCAGTTCTGATCTCAAGATGACGGAGCTGCCCGTCCGGGTCCGGCATGGCCACCGTCACCGGCCTCTTCCCGGATGGCAGCCCACCTGCATCGAAGAGTGCTGATCCCCACCCGGAATGAACGGTATGGTCGCCACCCCCGTCCGGATGGATGCGATTGCAGAGGGATTCGATATCAGGGATATCCTCTCCTGAACATCCGAGTATGTCAAGGAGCCTCTCATTGACATAGATCGTCCTCCATTGCCGGTTCGCGATGAGGATGCCGGCAGGTGCGAGAGAGGCGAACATCCGGAACTGTGCCTCACTCTCCCGAACCCTCTCCTGATATTCTTCAATGGAATGGAGCATGATATTGATCGAACCGGCGAGGGATGCAATCTCATCATCACCCCGGACAGAGACGACTCCTTTCTGATCTGGCACAGCCGCGATTCCCCCCACCTCGGTGCTGAGCGTATTGATCCTTGTCAGGAAGAGGTGGCGGATGAGAAGATAGAGGAAGACAGAGATGATCAGCAGGAGAATGACCATAGCAGCCATCATCGACCGGAATGAGAGAAGGCCAAGCCTGTAGATCTCCCGATCAAGCGTGATGGAGAGGGTGAGTGCCGGCTCCCCATGGATATCCCAAAGGATGCGGGAACCGGTGATCTCCGAGGCATCAGGAGATACCACCTTTGCCGGGGGCGACCCGGTATCGAGGGTGATGGGGACGCCCACCTGCGAAGAGATCCCATCCACCCAGGCATCATCGATCAGTCTCGCAAAGAGGAGGGTACCCATGGGAGGCCCCTCCCCCGAGCTCATCAGAATCGGCCTGGCAGCAACAAGCAGACATCCCGCTTCAGTCCCATACAGCCCGGCGAGTTCGTCACCCCCGGAGGAGAGGAGATACGAGTTGACCCCATAGACAGCATCCGGGATTTGTATCTCCCCCCCGGTAGCGGCATCAAAACCTCCGGCATAGACGACGGTGCCATCACGGTGCGTATAGACGATGATATTGAGATCGAGGTACTCAAAGACATCATCATAGAGGTTGACGGATTCATATTCCGGATACTCCCCCTGAATATAGCGGTAGGTATCATCCCAGACCGCCCAGTCATGCACAACCGTCAACATGAACTGCTGATCACGCTCAATCGTCCGGACTGCCAGATCGAGCGTGGCATCAAGATCCTTCTCTTCAAGGGAGATAAACCCGTCAAGGATGAAGAGATGGGATATCACCCCGATACCGCTGATGAGGAGGAGGGAGAGCCCGATGATAATAAGAATCGTCTTTGCCTGAATATTCATCAGGCAGACCCCGATTGAAACATCTGAGATGAAAATGACAGGCACGTTCGCTCTGTCGCCGGGAGATGCATACCAGATATTAGAGGGAGAACATCATAAAGACACTGATTTGATGATCGAGCGGCAGAGAGAGGAGGTAAAACGATATCCGATCAAGGTACAAAGAACCGATACCTATCCGGGAAGATAGGCCCATTCACCAAATTTCATATCAGAAGATTAATAGTATCGAAGATCAATCGAATTATTGAATTGCCAATATGATATACATAGCCTTCGGGGGACGATCCGGATCATGCAAACTCTCAAATCATCTGCGGAGTATTATATTCTATGGCAAGTGAAGGGGAGACGATCACAATAAGCCATGAAACAAGGATGAAACTTTCCAGACTGCGAAAGGACGGGCAGTCATATGATTCCCTGATTTCCACTATGGCGGATGAGGTTCTGAAATTATCGGAAAGTGAAGAGGAGTGGGATGTAGAAAAGATTGAAAACGACATGAACACCATTCGGAAGACTACTACATTCACACCACTCAACGCTCTCTCACGCAGGTGATTTCAATATCCGGGTTTGAGATACTCCTGAGTAAAAAGGCAATCAAATATCTTGAAGGACTGGATGATACATCATATAACGTAATTTTGGATGGAATAAATAAATGTTTGGATACCTATCTTTTCATTAAAACGACACTATGCAATAAAAAAGCCCTGAAAGGAGCGAGATATAACACCCATCGCCTGCATATAAACATGAAATATACCATCTTTTACCAAATCGAGGAAACAGAATCCACTGTTTATGTCATTGACATAATGGGAATCAATCAGGCACACAGCAAATACAAAAGATATTAAACCGTTCACGTCAGGTTTCGACCTTCCATACGCCGAAGGCCTTGCGGGAACGGCTGAACACCCACTTCGGGAATACGGTATCCAGGTTCTTCACAGTTCCCGATAATTCCATGATGCGGCCGTACCATCGGGAGGCATGCGATGCGATCGGCCGGGCAATCAGAGATCGGAAGCAGGTGATGCCCCCTGCAATGGCTACCGGCATCCGGCTGCTCCCCCCCCCGACCCCTGACCATGGTATCCTGAACACAAATGAGAAGCAGACCTGCCCGGCCGCCGGAAGACGCATCGCAGATATTGAAGAAGAATAGTCATAAAGACACTGATTTGATGATCGAGCGGCAGAGAGAGGAGGTAAAACGATATCAGGTCAAGTTACAAAGAACCGATACCTATCCGGGAAGACAGACCCATTCACCAAATTTCATATCAGAAGATTAATACTATCGAAGATCAATCGAATTATTGCATTGCACATATGACATACACATGCATCAGGCGATTGTCGGACTCTATCTCATCATGAGACAGAACCCGGCGAATGCCCGGATGAAAGAAGAGGGGAAACAATACGAAGGAGAAGAAGAATCCGGCCATGCAGAATAGTACCACCTCCTGGAGACCCCTTGCTGCAATCATCTCAACGACCTTCATCTCATTAGCTGTAAGTCTCGCCTCCCTCTCATCAGGTTTTTACATCATCTTTCAGAATCTCTTCTATATCCCGATCATCATCGCCTGTGTCTTTTACATCAGGCGTGGCTTCCTCTTCTCCATCATCCTCTCATTCACCTATCTCGGAATGCTTCTTCTGTATGCAGGGTATGATCATCTTCTCAATGGACTCGTCAGGGTACTGATCTTCATCACGGTTGCAGCCGTCATCACGCTGCTTGCAGAGATATCGTGGAAGACCGAGGAGAAGCTCAAAAGAAACTACGAAGAGCTTGCTTTTACTGAAGAAGAGTTACGATCCCAGCTTGAGGAGCTGATCATCGCCCAGAATGCACTGAAGGAAGAGATAGAACGCAAGTCAGACTTTGTGATGGTCGCAGCCCATGAGCTCCGGACCCCGCTTCAGCCGGCACTCGGATACCTTACCCTCCTCACCTCCGATCCCGGAGGATTTGGACTCACCGATGAGGTTCTTGAGATTCTGAGCAACTGCGAGAAGAATATCCAGAAGGAACGCCGGATTGTGGACCGGATGCTCGATCTCTCGGTTGCGGACTCCGGAAAACTCACACCATCCTCTGAGGATATTGCATTATACCAGATGATCGAGGAGATAATCACTCTGTCAGGGTACCGGAGGGACGCCGTCATCAGGGATGAGATCCCCCCTTCTGCGATTGTACAGGGAGATCAGATCCTCCTCTCGTATGTATTCAATGATATCATTCAAAACGCAGTCCGGTACAATGATCCACCCCGGGAGGTCTCCATCCGCTATGCCCCTGATGGAGGATACCACCAGATCACCATCAAAGATAACGGCACAGGTATCGATCCATCCCTTCGTCCCAGAATTTTTGAGCCGTTCAGCATCGCAGATCGCCAGCACCTCACCAGAGAGTATAACAGGATGGGGCTTGGACTCCCGCTCGCCCTGCGGTATGTGCAGCTGCATGGAGGAGATATCATCGTGGAGAGTACCCTTGGCAGAGGGAGCAGCTTCACCATCCTGTTACCACATGAGGAGAAAAAATGAAGAAGACGATAATGGTCATCGATGATGATACAGCAAACCTGGTTATGATGAAACTCCTGCTTGCAAAGCTGGGACACGACACAATCACATTTGATAACGGGTGGGACGGGCTTGCCGCCATCCGGGAGAAGATGCCTGATCTCGTCATCCTCGATCTGATGATGACCCCGATCGATGGCTGGCAGGTTCTTGATGAACTGAAGAGAGACGGGCTGGAAGGCGTTCCTGTCATCCTCTTTACCGCAAAATATGTCTCTGAGAAGGAGATTAAACCGTACCGGGATTCGATCATCTGCCATCTGCCAAAACCGGTCACATTCCCGGAGCTGAAACAGGTACTGGACACCTACCTCTCAGACCGGGTGATCAGCTCCCGGTGATCCGGCCAGCATGATGAAACCGCGATTATTACTCTATCTGAAGAGGTGATCCCCCTGATATTTGCCAGAAACAACACCACCACAATCTCTGTCCTCTACATCGATGATGAGAACACCCTTCTCGAAATCGGGAAGATCTTTCTTGAACGGACAGGCTATCTCTCCGTCACCACATCATCTGATCCCCGTGATGCCCTGGATCTCATCAGGACCGGCGAGTTCGATGTGATCGTCTCCGATTACCAGATGCCGGGGATGACCGGGATCGAGCTCCTCTCTACCCTGCGGGCATCCGGAGATACCACCCCCTTCATCATCTTCACCGGAAGAGGGCGGGAAGAGATCGTCATTGAGGCACTTAATAAAGGAGCCGACTTCTATGTTCAGAAGGGAGGCTACCCGAAGGCACAGTTTGCGGAACTGACTCATAAAATCCAGCATGCCGCTTCCAGAAAGGAAGCAGAGAGGCGGCTCCTTGAGAGCGAGGAACGGCATCGGAGGATATCATCCGTTATGACGGACTTTGCCTGCTCATGTGTCAGGGAGAAGGACGGGAGATGCCACCACGACTGGATGGTCGGTGCAGTCTATGAGATCACCGGCTATACCATCGAGGAGATCCGGCAGAGAGGGGACTGCTCGTTCCTCATCCACCAGGATGATATCCAGCTCTATACGAAGAATATAACCTCAGTCGCCCCTGGCGACAGAGTCGGATACGACATCAGGATCAACCACAGGAACGGAGTCGTCCGATGGCTCTTCGTCCAGATGCACTGCCATATTGATGCCGCAGGCGATACCCGGATCTATATCGGGTGCAGGGATATCACCGAGGAGCGATCCTCAAGATTCGCACTGAAAGAGAGCCTTCAACGGCTTGAACGGGCGATGGATGCAGGAAACCTCGCCTGCTGGGAGATGGATATCACCAAAAAGGCGATCAGGCTCTCGAAGCGGGCAGGCCTCATGCTTGGACACCCTCCGGAGATGAATTATCATATAAACGATATTCGTCGCCTCATTCACCCGGACGATTATCCTGAGGTACGACAAGCATTGCAGGACCATCTTGATGGAACCGCCGGACGTTTTGAGGTGAGCTGCCGGGTGGGGCGATCAGATGGATCATATATCTGGCTGAAGGGTGTCGGTGCTGCTGTCGGAGATCCATCATCCGGACAACCGGTGAAGATCGCCGGAATCATCGCCGATATCAATGAGCGGAAACGCCAGGAGCTGGAACTCCGCGAGAGAAATTTGCACCTTCTTGAAGCAAACGAAGAGCTTGCAGCAGCAGAAGAGGAGATGCGGCAGCAGATGGAGGCGATCATCACCACAGAGAGGGCACATAAAAACTCAGAACAGAGAATACAGGAGATCATTGCCTTCCTGCCGGATCCCACCTTCATCATCGATACCAGGGGAACAGTCGTCGCATGGAACAAAAAGATGGAGGAGCTGACCGGCATACCACACGGGAAGATGCTCGGGAGGGGCGGAAACGCCTATGCAGAACCCCTCTATGGCGTATGCCGGCCGATGCTCGTTGATCTCGTGATGAGCCCGAAGAGCGACGAGATCAGGAGCTGGTACGACAGTGTGCATCAGAACGGTGCATCAACCATCGGAGAGATCGCATACCGCCACCCGGACGGCCGGAATCTCACCCTCTGGGGGAAGGCCGCCCCCCTCTATGACAGCGAAGGGAACATCGCCGGGGCGATTGAGTCGATCCGGGATATCACGACCCTGAAGGAGGCGCTCGGCCGCCTCGAGGAGGCGAACAGAGGACTTCTTTTGAGAAACGACGACGCCACACCGGGAGAGGGGATGAATAGAAGAGATAATAACGCCGAGGGGGAGATTTGAACTCCCGAGGCGCAGAACACCAGTGGCTTTCGAGGCCACCGCCTTCCCGGGCTAGACTACCTCGGCACCGGGATACTATATTTGCCTTACGGAGGTATTAAGGCTTCTGAATCAGTATATCCATCCTTCCTGAAAAGCAGAATATAAGGAGGATGGGATACGAACATCCTATTATGCAGAACCGACTGCCCCGCATCCTTATCTTCGACTTCGACGGTGTCATCGCAGACTCGATCCCTCTCAAGGCAGAGGCATTCCGCGAGACCTTCTCCTTCGTTCCAGAACATCAGGACGAGATCGTCAGGTACCATCTCGATAACGGCGGCATGTCCAGATATGTCAAATTCAAAAATATCTACAGGGATATTCTCCATCAGCCCCTCACCAGGAAACAGGAGGAGGTGCTTGCAACCAGGTACCAGGAGCAGATCCTGCAGGCGATGTACACCATCCCCCTCATCCCGGGGGCAGAAGCCCTCCTCGGCCGGTATGCGGCAGTCATCCCCCTCTACGTCGTCTCTGCCACCCCTGAAGAGGAGATGCATACCATCGCGGAGAGGCGAGGGCTTGCCGGCTACTTCATCAGGATCTATGGATCCCCGCGATCCAAAGCAGACTGCATCAGGGAGATCCTCTCCGAGGCAGGTGTCCACCCGGAGGACGCCCTCTTCGTCGGTGACGCCCCTCAGGACTGGCAGGCAGCCCAGGAGACCGGGGTGCGGTTCATTGCCCGTGTTGCGGAAGACGATATCAACAGATTTGAGGATCTCCCGGGTGTTGAGACGATCGTCTCCGATCTGCATGAGCTTGGCGACTATCTGGTATCGCGCTGAAAATAAAAATAAAAGAGAGAGGTTGGGATCCCGCGATTAGTGGGACTGGGTGACCATCATATCGTCAACCCGGATCAGAAGTGCCGCAGTCTCTGCCGCACTCTGGATCGCCTGGCGCTTCACCCGCATTGGTTCAAAGACACCTTCTGCAGCCATATCAACGACCGCTCCGGTATAGACATTCAGGCCGGCATTCTTCTGCCCTTCGCTGTGTGCCTTCTTCAGGGCAACGAGCTTATCGATCGGGTTATACCCTGAGTTCTCGGCGAGGGTAATCGGGATGATCTCAAATGCCTGTGCAAATGCCTCGATTGCAATCTGCTCACGGCCACCAATGGTTGATGCATAGTCACGGAGACTGATTAAAAGCTCGGTCTCGACAGCGCCGCCACCGATGGTATATTTTCCATCCTCCATCGCATCCTGAATAACACGCTTTGCATCGTTGATGGCACGGTCGAGCTCATCAACCACATACTGGGTCGAGCCGCGGATCAGGATGGTGACCGCCTTTGCATTCTCGCATCCTGAGATCTTGGTCAGGTCTTCCCCGTCCATCTGCTCGACCTGCTCTGCGGTTCCGAGAGTCTCGGTTGTGAGATCCTCGGGCTTGTTGACGATCTCTCCACAGAGTGCCTTTGCCGCGTACTTCATCTCCTTCTCAGGAACATCCTCAAGGGTATAGATTCCTGCCTTTGCGAGATAGAACTGAACCGCATCGGCGATTCCCTTCTGGCAGAGGAGGACATTTGCTCCCGAGGCGATGATCTCGTCGGCGATCTTCTTTAAGGATGCACGCTCGGCATCGCCAAACGCAGCAACCTGCTCTGAGGAGGAGATCCTGATCTTTGACTTCGTCTGGGTCTTGGTGATCTCAAGCGGAGAGCTGATCATTGCGACCTTTGCACCATTGACCATCTTCGGCATCTGTTCATCGACACGGGCCTTGCCGATGATGACCCCGCGGACAAGTTCGATGTTATCCATCGTATCGCCTTTCTGGGTCTTGACAAGGATATCATCCTCATCGATGACGATCCGCTCGCCTGAGCGGTTGGCCACGGTTGAGACAGCATCAACGACGATGCCGGATGCCTTCTCCCGGATCGCCTCGATGGTCTTACCGAGCATCGCGGTGGTGGCGATCTTCTGTAATGTCTCCTTGTCATCAGGGGTGACGGTGATGGAGAGCTCATCGATGATCTCAAGAGCCTTCCTCATCCCGAGGCTGTAGCCTTTGGAGATATTTGTCGGGTGGATACCCATCTTGATGAGGCGTTCGGCCTGGTCGAGGAATGAACCGACCATGATTGCTGCCGTCGTCGTGCCGTCGCCACACTCATCATCCTGTGCGGTTGCGACCTCAACGACCATCTTCGCGCCAGGGTGCTGGACAGAGAGTTCACTTAAGATCGTCGCCCCATCGTTTGTTATGGTGATATCATCGCCTGCAACGAGCATCTTATCCATGCCACGGGGGCCAAGTGTCGTCCTGACCGCCTCCATGATCGCCTTTGCCGCGAGGATGTTCGAACGCTGTGCCTCAAACCCACGGGTCTGATCGACGTTTTGTCGTAAAATAATCACCGGTTGCCCGGATGACTGCATGCCTTGTACCAACGTATAATCCTCCTGTATCGGTAAAAATTGCTTTGAAGTTCTATATAAATATATGCCAGATCATGGAGGAGATCAGTCGATCCGGGATATTCTGAAGAGTGAGTAGACCGGGACACCGTCAACCTCGGTGATACCGCGCTTATCAAAGAGAACAAAGACCGCAACCGGAACACCGCCATGCCTCCTGAGATACCCGATAACTTCGGCAATTGTCTTCCCTGATGTGATGACATCATCGACGATAATACAGCGTTTCTCTACAATAGAGGCGAAATTGCCGGATATTGAACCGATGGGCGTCTCAGAGACGGCATGTTTTGCCGGGTGATAGATGGCGAGGCTGCATCCCTCACGTGCACCGATGAGGGTCGCAAGCGGGATGCCGGAGATCGCAATGCCGATCATCACATCAGCATCAAGGCTCATTGATCCATTACAGGAGGCACGATACCGGTCGATCATCATCGAGGCGACCGATTCAAGCTGGTTCGCATCACAGCTGACAGCCGTCCAGTCAATGTGCACATCCCGCGGTGCCACATCTCCTTTTGGCTGGGTGAGAAGCCAGGTGACCGTCTCCATCGAGAGGGAGAGTTCATCGGCAATCTGGCCCTGGCTGTGCCCTTCTTCAAGGAGGAGGCGGGCACGCTCTTTCAGATCGGTGAGGGATGACATGGAAGTACGATCGATACCCATCTATTTATTTCTTCGTTTCAGCGATGCGCCGCATACCGGGCAGTCAGATCCGGATTCGACCTCACGGAGACACCCTGTACAGACAAGTTTCCACTGACGCTTCTTTGCCTTCCGCTGAAGGATCGGCCGCGTGGCAACTCCAAGGACGGCAGCGACGTTCTGGATAGCAAAGTCATCGGTTGCGATCACCCCGTTGATCTCATCTGCAAGAGCAAGGAGGCCGATATCAGTCTCTGAGAGGACACCAAGATCCCCGCTTGATGCCGCGGCCCTCTTCACCCGGCTGATGGATCCCGGATTCGGGCTGGCAATGGTGAGCCCCTGCTCCCGGAGAAGGTCGAATCTGCACTTTGATCCCAGATCACGGAGCTCGGATACCACCTCCGGTGTCGTAACAAGCCCGGCATCCAGAGGATACTCGCCGAAGAAGAAGGAAGCATCACAGACGACCATCATGCCGACGCCTCCACACACCCGTCACGAAAAGTGAGGGAGAGGGAGTACCCGAACTGTTCAAGGAGATGGATCATCGTCTCCGCATGAAGCGTGAGGCGGGAGGTCCTAATCCTACCCCCAGAGATGGCGAGGTAGATCAGTAACTGATCAAAGAGATAGGAGTCACAATCACATCCAAGCCCGTCACGGTATGCCTCCGCAGCCATTCTCCCAACCTCCTCTGCCGGAAGCCCCCTCTTCCCGACGGCTGAACCCCCATGACCGGGGCTCCAGACGGTGCATGTCGAGCCGACCCCGGGTCCGGCCTGCCTGACGATCCGGACAGGAAGATCACCAACAACCGCAGCTGCTGCAGCTGCCTGCCGTGATGCGACATGATCAGGGAGTCCTGATGAAGCAGATATGATCCCGGCACCAACTGGTGTACATGAACCGAGGGGAGCCAGATCGGATGGCAGAACAGTTACGGTGACTGAGCCCCCACCAACCGGATAGTACCCTCTCCTCTCGATCACCAGATCGATCGCAGCCCCGTGAGCCCGGAGATAGCCAAGAAAGACCTCGTTAAAGTAATCGATGGTCGGACTATTGATCGCCCCGGTTCCTCCGGTAACGGTGATCACGCCGCCGGTGAAAAGAGCCTGTGGGAGCCATGCTGAGAGGAGCAGCGGAATACTCCCTGCAGTGCCGATATCAATAGCGACCGTCCTCCTCTCAGGGGTACCGGGAAGAAAGGTACATTCCCGTGATCCCACCGTGACACCCGTCATCCGGGCATGGCAGACGGCGGCAGCAGCCTTCACGGCGGCAACATGCTGGGCAGCAAGGCCCGGCGGGGAACGGGCAGCCCTGATATCAATAACCCTGATCTCCTCCCCGGTCAGGGATGCCAGGGCGACGGCGGCCCTGACGATCTGGCCACCCCCTTCAAGCAGGGCGCCGTCGATAACCTTCATCGCCTGAGCGCCTCTGCAATGGAGGGAGCCGCAGAGAATTTTGAGCAGCCCCGCTCGATGGTATCACTCGAGGCAACATCAGAGAACCCCGCAGCGATAAGACGGGCATATCCACCGCTTGAGAAGACACCATGAACACAGGCAGCCTGGATACTCACCGCACCAAGCTCTCCAAGCATCTGTGATGCAGTTGCTAATGTCCCTCCCGTCGAGATGATGTCATCAACGATAACAACCCTCCTCCCGTTGACATCGAGGTTCTTCGGCTCAATCCGGACCTCATGACCGGAGAGGCGGGTCTTCTCAAGGAAATCATACTCCCACGCTGCCATGGATGCAACTCCTCTGGCAAATTCCGATGCACCATCATCCGGAGCAAGGATGAGAGGATCAACAATACCGGTCCGGGAGAGGTACGTCCCGACAGCCGGTGCGATGGAGATGTTCTCTGCAGGCACCCTGAAGTACTGCAGTACCGCAGGTTCATGGATATTGACTGTGATGATCCGTTGAACACCCCTGCTCAATGCCGAGGCGATCGCCCGGACACTGATCGGCTCGCCCGGATGAAACCGTTTATCCTGGCGTGCATATCCCATATAGGGAAGAACCAGGGTTACATCAGATCCCTCACATGCATCGATCAGCAGGAGGAGCTCGACAAAGGCATCATTATCAGGTAATGACGAGACGATCACCGTCTCATCATCAAGGTCCAATGCCCGGAGATAGAACTCTCCATCAGGAAACCGGGATACCTTCACCTCACCCAGAGGGGCGCCCATTTCTTCGGCAACTCTTGCTCCGAGAATCTGGGTTTTTTCCGTGCATACGACCTTCATATTACGTATCTCCCTGTACTGAAACTACTTAAACTATTGACCTGCTATATATAAGCATTCAACGTTTCGTGAGGTATACTTCAGAATGGATACGGTAAAACTGACTGATGAGCCGGTGGCGGATCAGGATGAGGAAGGACTCTTCGGTGAGATCGACCTTGTCACAACGGCGGATATCGAAGTACCCCAGTCTCTCATCGATCAGGTGATCGGTCAGGAGCAGGCAGTCGAGGTGATCAGAAAGGCAGCGATCCAGCGACGGCATGTGATGATGATCGGAACACCAGGTACCGGCAAGTCGATGCTTGCAAAGGCGATGTCCGAGCTTCTGCCAAAAGAGGAGATGCAGGACATTCTCGTCTATCCAAACTCTGATGATAATAACAACCCCCTCATCCGGACCGTACCATCCGGCAGGGGAAAAGAGATCGTCGGCGCACATAAGATGGATGCACGAAAGCGGGCACAATGGCGAAATATGCTGATGCTGATGATCGTCTTTGGTATCATCGGATATGCCCTCATCTCAGGGATGCTCCTCATGGGTATCATCGCTGTTGCCTTCATCTTCCTCGCTTTCAGGACGATGATGCCACGCGACGATGTGATGGTGCCAAAACTCCTTGTATCAACCAGCAAAGATGCAAAAGCCCCGTTCATCGATGCGACAGGATCCCAGGCAGGAGCTCTCCTCGGCGATGTCCGCCACGACCCGTTCCAGTCAGGAGGTCTTGAGACCCCGTCCCACGACCGTGTCGAGGCAGGCGCCATTCACCGTTCGCATAAAGGAGTTCTCTTCATCGATGAGATCAACACCCTCACCCCGCATTCGCAACAGAACCTCCTTACCGCCCTTCAGGAGGGAGAATTCCCGATCACCGGGCAGAGCGAGCGTTCAAGCGGTGCAATGGTCAGGACCGAGCCGGTTCCCTGCAGGTTTGTCATGATCGCCGCAGGTAATCTCGATGCAATGCAGGGGATGCATCCAGCCCTCAGATCCCGTATCCGTGGGTACGGGTATGAGGTCTACATGAAGGAGACGATCGATGATACCCCGAAGAACCGGGAGAAGTTCATCAGGTTCATCGCCCAGGAGGTCAAAAATGACGGGAAGATCCCGCCATTTGACCGCAGTGCCATCAGCGAAGTCATTCGGGAAGCACGGAGGCGGTCGAACCGGAAGGGGCATCTCACCCTCAAACTCCGTGATCTTGGCGGTCTTGTCCGTGTCGCCGGGGATATCGCACGGGGAGAAGGTGCTGAGGTGACGACCGCTCAGCATGTCATCGCCGCAAAAGAGACAGCCCGTTCAGTCGAAGACCAGATCTCAGACGAGTACATCAGGCGGAGCCGGGACTATGATCTCACCATCGTCTCCGGAACAGCCATCGGGAAGGTCAACGGGCTTGCCGTGATGGGGAGTGACTCGGGATCGGTCCTTCCGATCGTCGCTGAAGTGACCCCCGCACAGGGGGCATCCGGGACGGTCATCGCAACCGGTCTCTTAAAGGAGATTGCACAGGAGTCGATCAAAAACGTCTCTGCAATCCTGAAGAAGTTCACCGGGAAGGATATCAGGAATATCGATATCCATGTCCAGTTCATCGGCACGTACCAGGGTGTAGAAGGCGACTCGGCATCCGTCTCGGTGGCAACAGCGGTCATCTCAGCGATCGAAGGCATCCCGGTCAGGCAGGATGTTGCAATGACCGGATCACTCTCGGTCAGGGGGGATGTCCTCCCTATCGGAGGTGTCACCTATAAGATCGAGGCGGCGGCAAAAGCAGGGATCAAACAGGTCTTCATCCCGGCATCAAATCTGGGGGATGTCCTCATCGAGAACCGATATAAAAGTATGATAGAGATCATTCCGGTCTCCCATATCGAAGAGATCCTTGAGCGTGCTCTCGTCCCCGAGAACCGGGAAGGCTTCCTTGTCAAACTCAGGAAGCTCGCCGAACATGCCGTCCAGCCCCAGAAATCACAGAGCCAGACCGAACCAGGTGTTGCATAACAATGGATACAAACCTCAGGTACTGGGATCTCCGGTATGTCAGCGGAGAGCATACAGGAATAGATATCGATAACAGAGATATTGAGGCTGCAGGCGTCTCTTTCTTCTCAAAGGCGGTCATCCGTGCCCTCGGCCCGAAAGGGTGGGGAATCGTGACCGTCTCCCCCTTTGACCCTGATGATCGGGCCTCGCTCTCTGCGTACCTCAGCCGGGCAGAAAAAGCTGCAGTAGTCACCCGGGAGGACGTCGTCCTTGCAGACGCAGAGAACCGGAAACCCCTTCCTGTTCCTTCGATGAAGGAGGATCCCCGTGAGGTATCCCTCGAGGAGAAGGCGGCACTCCTGATGGAGATCACACAGGCAGCCTCCCTTCCTGGTATTACCAGCACCCGTGGCACCTATACCGAGCGGAACGAGACGGTCTTCTTCCTCGACTCGACCGGATATGAGACCTCGCATACCATCTGCAGATCAGGCTTCTCTGTGATGGCTGTTGCAAAACGCAACGGAATGATGGAGATGGGATATGTCCGCGATCATACGATTGACGGACTCAATATCAGGCACAGGGGATCTGACGGAGAGAAGGCCGGAAAACGTGCGGTTGCACTCCTTGATGCAAAGAAGCCGAAGGGAGGACGGATGCGGGCGGTTCTTGATCCGGAACTGGGTGGTGTCTTTGCCCATGAAGCGGTCGGCCATGCAAGCGAGGGAGATCTCGTCAAGGAAGGTGCATCTGTTCTTGGGAATCGGATCGGTGAAGCGATCGGAAGCCCGGTCGTCACGATCATCGATGATCCGACCCTCAGATCATTTGGATTTGAGCCGATCGATGCTGAAGGGATCGGGGGTGCACGGACCGCGATTATCGAAGGCGGCATCCTGAAGCGGTACATCCATTCACGTGAGACCCTTGCAGCAGTCGGATCCGGAGATGCGGGCCATGCACGGGCGATGCCGGGCAATGTCCCGATCGTCCGGATGAGCAACACCTTCATTGCAGAGGGAGATGCCAGCTACGATGAGATCGTCGAGGAATGCCGGGATGGCATTCTCCTTGCGGGGTCCCGTGGCGGCCAGGTCGATCCTGGCCGTGGCGTCTTCCAGTTCAATGCCGAGTACGGATATCTCATCGAAGGGGGCGAGTTGAAGGAGATGGTTAAGGATGTCTCACTCTCTGGCGAGATACTCCAGACACTCCACACAATAGCCCTCTGTGGAAATGATCTCCGGATGCATCCGGGATATTGTGGAAAAGGGGGACAGAGCGTCCCTGTATCGGACGGGTCACCCCATCTTCTCCTTGAAGAAGCGATCATCGGAGGAAGTGGCGATGTTTGAAGGCATTGAAGACGATATCATCGAATATGGGATGGGTATCGTCGATGAAGTTGAGGTCGCCTGCATCAGAAGTGAGAGCGTCTCGATTGAGTTGAAGAAGACGGTACCGGCTCATGCAGGAGAATCCTATGGCACCGGTCTCATCATCAGGGTCATCGATGGCGGAAGGATCGGATCATCGAGCACAAGCAGCCCGGATACATGGCGTTCCTGCCTCGATCAGGCAATAGCAAGCGCCCGCCTGGCAGAGGCAGTCCCATGGGGAGGTCTCCCCGGACCGGTTCCACTCCCAGGTGAACCGCTTGCATTCGATCCATCGGTCAGGCTCAATCCGGATGTTGCCCTCTCCTTCTGTAACGACCTTCTCAAAGGTGCAGAAGAGTATCCCGAAGCAATGGTTGTCGGGGGCGGGGCAGGTTTTTCACTCAGTACCGTCCTCCTTGCAAACTCTGCCGGAATCAGCTACCACGAAGAGCATAGTTCGGTCTCCGCATCCCTTGAAGCGATCGCGGATCAGTCCACTGGTTTTGAGTATGACAGATCAGCCTTCATGGACATCGATCCCCATGCAATTGGACGGACGGCGGCTGAACTGGCAACAGGATCCAGAAATGGTGTCCCGATGACAACCGGAACCTATGATCTCCTCTTCTCACCGATGGCATTCGCAAGCCTCGCCGCATCCCTCCTTCAGTCAGCGCTGAACGGAAGAAATGTCCATCTGGGAAGATCCTTCCTTGCAGGCAAGCTCGGAGAGGTGATCGCATCGGAAGATCTGACCGTCACCGATGATCCCTTCTACCAGGGCGGCCTTGGAAGTACCCGGTTCGATGCAGAAGGTGTCCCCACATCAAAGATAGACCTCATCAAAGATGGTATCCTGACATCCTACCTCTATGATCTCAAGACCGCATACCGGTTTGGGACGAAGAGCACCGGAAACGCATCACATGGCGGTCCGGGCGGGGGGATCGGGATAGGGATTCATAATATGATCTTTGATGCCGAACGGATGGCTGAGCCGGGTGAGGGAAGATGCGTCTATATCCACGATGTCATCGGCGCCCATACCGCCAACCCGCTCACCGGAGACTTCTCGGTCGAAGTACAGAACTCTTTCTTCATGAAAGACGGAGAGAAAGGCGATCCCATCAGAAAAGCGATGCTTGCCGGAAATATCTTTGAGATGCTCGGAAAGATCGTCGGGATGGGGGAGACGCCACGCCGGATCGGATCGGTCATCGTTCCACCAGTCCGGGTTTCGGATATGCGGCTCGTCGGGTAGAGAGACAGGCATCCCTGCCACCTTTTTTCCCCAGATCTATCATCAGACAAACATTATCTTTTAAACAAAGAAGACGAGATCAGTCTGGTTTTCATGATGAAGAAGATTCTGCAACGCTGGTGTACGGATCATGAGATTCCCCTTATGGGGGTGGCGGATGCAACGAGGTGGAGAGGAGAGGTTCCGGAGGAGTACCACCCGGATTCGATCTATCCGGGATGCAGATCTGTCATCGTCATCGGCCTCCCCATCCATCTCCCATCCCTCGAATCATCGCCATCAATTCAGTACGCGGAGATGTACAGAACCGTCAATTCCCTCCTTGACCAGTACACCTACCGGATAGCAGAACGGCTCAACCAGGCCGGCTTCCCCTCCGTCTCGATCCCACGGGATGGATATGGAGGAATTGAGGCGTTGATCAAAAATCCGGTCGCCTTCTTCTCACACCGCCATGCAGCATACCTCGCCGGCCTTGGGACATTCGGGCTGAATAATATGGTCCTCACACCAGCGTATGGCCCACGGGTCAGGTTCGGATCGGTCCTGACAACAGCTGTCATCGAACCCGATCCCATCCGGGAAGACGAGCTCTGCACCCGGTGCATGGAATGTGTCACAGCCTGCCCTGTCAGAGCCGTCAGTTCAGAGGGGTATCCGGAAGGAAAGACAAATAAACAGGCATGTGCGAAATACAGCGCCTCACTCTCCCGGAAGGGTATCTCCCCCTGTGGCATCTGTATCAAGGTCTGCCCGATCGGATCAGATCGTATCCTGTACGGGAGGGAAGATACCGGAATCTACCGGAAGGAAGGAGGAGATCCCGCCCTGCAGAGAGCCTGGGAGCATATCAGGCGGCATGGAGCCCTTTAAAAGACACTCGCCTCAGAGTAGACGATAACATCGTCAGGCTGGATCTCATATGGCTTGATCTCCCGTGAGTGCTGGGACCGCCGCATCTTCACCACCTCAACCGCAAGGTGGGTCCCGGAGAGATCACTTGCCCGGACATACCGGAGCAGCACAACGCAGTCGACGAGATACTCAACCAGCCCGTATTTGCTCGCATAGGGGATCTGTGTATCGGTCTCGCTTGTCAGCACCAGGGTACAGTTCTCATCCCGCATCATCTCAACGAACCGGAACATCTCAAGCCTCCGGGTCGCCTCATCCGGGAGGAGACCCTCAAAGAGGGAGATGGGATCGATGACGACCCGTGATGCTTTCGTCTCCCTGATAAGGGCAGGAATATCGTTCTTGATGCTGTTGATGGCAAGCGTGAAATCCGTCGGATCCAGTTTTATCAGAAAGAAGGTCTTATTCAGGTAGGTATCAATATCATATCCTCTCCGCCTGATACTCTCCATGATCATCTCTGCCCGTTCATCAAGGCTGATAAAGACACAGGTCTCTCCTTTGAGAAGCCCTTCAAAAATAAAGCTGATGGCGAAGGTGGTCTTCCCTGTACCGTATGTTCCGATGAGAGACGAGACCGAATCCTTGATCAGTCCACCACCGAGCATCTCGTCGAGACCTTCTATCCCGATTTTTATCCTTTTTTCGTCTCTTCCACCCGCCTGTCCTGAAGATCGGCTCTGCGTTATCTCTTGTACAGGCTCATCCATAAGTGCCGAGAAATCATCTTCCACTCAGATCACCATCCTGATATTTGCCACCTCAAATCCAGTGGCATCGCTGATTTTTACCGCAAACTTGACGAGATCCCGCTCTTCAAGATACGGCATCACTCCACGAAACTTCAGGAAATACATCGTTCTCTGCCGCCGCTGAGCCGAGCTCTCCTCCCATTGGAAGAGAATGACGGCATCGGCGGCATCACAGATCTCCAGCTCCCGGGAGGGATCAACGATACCACGTGCGAGATGGAGGAGAATCGTCGTATTCCATGTCTTCGCAACCCTCTGAAGACCATGAAGAAAGGCGACAAGGTTCTTCCATCGTAAGGGATCGGTGTGGAGGCCTGCAAGATCGGTGAGGGAGTCGATGACAACTAGTCCGTTCTTCTTCCCTGCACCGAGTTCACCGATAAGGTCAGATAAGATGTTGTCATTCTCTGCCTTCTTCCGCTGCATCCGTGCAATAATACCTTCCTGGCTGTCATACCAGGTGGCAGGGACGATACTCCGGTCAAAGTATCCGCCTGAAAGATCCGAGAAGGCGACCTTCCCGGGGATTCCGGATGTGAGATCACCCTTAAATGAGCTGGTTATCTCCCTGACAATATCCTCTTTTGTCCGGGTGATACTGATATAGCGAATCTCCTCAGGAACGACATATCCGGTTGCCGGGCTTTCTCCCATCCGGGAATGGCTGATAAGTGAGGTATAGGCAAATTCAGCACTTCCTGCACCAATATCAGAGAGAAGGAGGATGAGCGATCCGGGTATCACGCCTCCGTTTAACACCGGATCAAGTGATGCAATCCCGGTCGGCATCCGGCTAACTGTGTCTTCAGGCATATAATAGTTCCCCACAAGAGATCCCATAATTCATGGGATCCACAATTTCTAAGGATAAGATATATCCCTTTGTGAGATAAGCATACCTGTAATAGCGGAGATTGGACCGTTCAATGGGGTAATAGTGGTGGCTTTCGATGAAGAGAAACAGAATGATCGCGATCTCCCGAAACCGGAGAGCGATCATTTCAGGGAGAACCAGAATACCACACCACGAAAGAAAGATTTTTTCTCTTTTTTACGTCGAAAGGGAGAGCAGAAGAGCCCATCTGAACCCAACGACCCATCCAGGGAGGTGAACGATGACCGTATCGTACAAGACCCGCTCCAGCAGATCCCTCCTCTCGAAGAGGCCGTGATCCTCCCGGAGAATCGCGAAGAGGAAGAGGCATTGCCCCCTGATGCACCCCCTTCACCTGATGAGACCCCGGAATCAGAGATGATCACTCCTGATGATCGTATAGGTGAAGAAGAGGAGGGGATCACCTTAACGCGCGCTGATCCGGTCGATGCCGCCGCTCAGGGACCCGGATTGCCGGAGAGGCGGTCACTCCTCAGAATCTTCGGGAAGAAAGAAGCAAGCCTCCTGATTCCGGAGTATGAATATGAGACCATCGGGCCTCTTGTATCTGCCGTCCTGAAGGAGAAAGAGGAGGAGGTCGATTCGTACTGGATTGAACCCGGACTCTCCCTCGTATCGATCACGTACAACAGAGAGACGAGGCTGAAGGAATATCATCTCTTCGAACCGATCCTGACAACATTTGAATATGAGCTGCTTGAACGGCTGTACGAGGATCTCCGCGATATCCTCATCCTGACGGATATTGAGATCCGGGAGAAGCCCGCCATCATCCTCTTCAGAAAGACTGAAGATCTCCTCCACCAGTATGGCCTGATCCTTGAGCCGGAGACGATGTACAAGATACGGTACTATCTGAAGAGGAACTTCCTCGGCTGGTCACGGATAGAGCCGCTGATGAAGGATCTCGATATTGAGGATATCTCCTGTGACGGACATGATATCCCGATCTTCCTTTACCACCGTGTCCATCGGAACATCAGAACTAATATCAGATTTCCGGAACGGCAACTGAATTCGCTTGCAATCACCCTCGCCCAGCGATCAGGCAAGCATATCTCAATCGGAAACCCGATCCTTGATGCGACCCTCCCCGACGGCTCCCGCCTGCAACTGACGCTTGGAACCGAGGTGACGAGCCGGGGCTCATCATTCACCATCAGGAAGTTCAGGCCGGAGCCGTTCACCCCGGTGGAACTGATGGAGAAAGGTACCTTCACCGTCGATCAGCTCGTCTACTTCTGGCTTGCCATCGAGAACAACAAGAGCCTTCTGTATATTGGAGGAACCGCATCCGGGAAGACCTCGTCACTGAATGCGATGTCACTCTTCATCCCGCCGCTTGCAAAAGTCGTCTCGATAGAAGATACCCGTGAGATTATGCTTTACCGGGAGAACTGGATCGCCAGCGTCACCCGTGAATCGGTCTCATCAGAGGGGAGCAGAAGCATCAATATGTTCGACCTCCTCAAAGCGGCGATGCGGCAGCGGCCGGAATATATCATTGTCGGCGAAGTACGTGGACCGGAGGCGCAGACCCTCTTCCAGGCGATGAACACCGGCCATACCACCTACTCGACGATGCATGCCGGCGGGGTTGATGCAACGATTCACCGTCTCGAATCCGAGCCCCTGAATGTGCCCAGGAACATGCTCCAGGCATTGAATATCATCTCGGTCCAGGCACTCATCTTCCGGGGAAGTGAACGGGTCAGGAGATGCCAGGAGATCGTTGAGATCACAGGGATTGAACCAAACTCAGGGAATGTCCTCCTCAACAACGTCTTTGAGTATGATCCCGTCTCTGATCAGATGAAATATTCCGGGAGATCCCATGTCTACTCTGCCATAGCCGCAAACAGGGGATGGAGCAGGGAAGAGCTCTCAGCTGAGATTGAACGCCGCAGGCAGGTGATCACTGCGATGCATGACCAGGGAATAACTGATTTCAAATCAGTCTCAGAGATCTTCTCGGTCTTTGCGATCACCCCGGATCTGATCCTCGCAGAGATTGGGGATCTCAGGCAGGTCCTCACATGATGTTGTACGAACGGATCCGGCGGCTTGCCCGCCGTGACCCTCTCCGGTTCCAGCATATCAGAAATGATATCCTCTCCGCACGGATGGGGATCACCGTCGAGCGGTTCTTTTTTAATGCCCTCCTTATGGGATGCCTGACGGGTGGTATCTTCGGTATTCTCTTCTTCTTCCTTGCGGGTGTCTTTGAACCGATCGTCATATCACAGGCCGCCTATGAGTTCTCCCGCCAGAACCTCCTGAGAGTACCGCTCCTTGGTGAGCTTCCATTTGAGGATCTCCTCTTCCGGAGTGTTGCATCAATTATCATATTCTGCATATCCGCCTATGCCGCCTTCCGGTTAGCACTTGCATTTCCGGCCCTTGTAAAATCCAATCGTGCAACACGAATTAACCTGACACTCCACAATGCCGTCGCCTATATGTATGCGATGAGGAGGGGAGGGGCAGAACTGATCGAGATCTTCCGGTCACTCTCTGAGAACGCTCATGTCTATGGAGAGGTCTCACTTGAATTTCGGCAGGTGGTCAGGGACTGTGATTTCTTCGGCCATGATATCGTCTCCGCACTCCGTGAACTTCAGCTCTCCACACCGTCTGCAAAGATGAAGGACTTCATCCAGGATCTCCTCTCGGTCATCGAGAGCGGGGGGAACATGACAGGGTTCCTCCAGGCAAAGGTCAATCTCTACCAGGATGAGGCACGGTTTGAGCAGAAACAGTTTCTAAGCACCCTCTCCCTCGTGGCAGAAGGGTATGTCACCCTCTTCGTCGCCGGGCCACTCTTCCTGATCATTGTCATGGTTGTTATGGGGATGATGGGGCCTGGCGCACTGATGCAGCTCAACATCGTCATTTATGCCTTGATACCTATCGGAACAGCGATCTTCATCGTCTTCATCGATATGATCACCTCCCAGCCTGATAAGGTGCAGCGGTATTCAATCGTCCAGGAGCTGCATGAGTACCCCGATGTCAGGGTCAGGGATATACAGAAAAGTCATGAGAAAGGACTCATCGAGAGGCTGAAAAAGTACGACAGAATGACACGGGTTCGCGAGTTCTTCTCAGATCCCCTTCATTACTTTCTTGTCCTTCCAAGTCGGGTCTTTTACTTCACCGTCCCGATTGGGATAATCTATCTCACCTTCTGGTATCTTCAGATCCCCGATTATGGGAATACCGAGCTCTTCATCCGGGTATTTGACGATTACGTCATCGCCACATTCCTCATCATCTTCGGCCCGTATGCCATTGCACATACCATCTGGAGCAGGCGGATCAGTGAGATCGAAGCATCACTCCCCGACTTCCTCCAGCGGCTGGCAGGGATCAATGAGGTCGGCCTCACTATTGCCAAGGCACTCTCAATCCTCGTCAGGACGAATCTCGGCCTTCTCAGTTATGAGATCAAAAAGATCAAGCGTGATCTCGAATGGGGTGCCAATGTGGAAGATGCTCTTGTCAGGTTTGAGGAACGCCTCTCAACACCATCCATCTCCCGCACAGTCACCCTGATCACGCGTGCAAGCGCGATGAGCGGCGAGATCGGACAGGTACTCAACATCGCCGCAAGTGATGCCGAGATGAGCGAGACCCTCAAGAGAGAACGGGGAGGGGAGATGTTCCTTTATACCGCCGTCGTCTACCTTGCCTTCTTTGTCTTCATCTTCGTCGTGATGGTCATCGGAACCCAGTTCCTTCCGGTCATTGAGATGGCAGATACCGATAGTGCACCTGCCGGGACAGCCTTCTCGGCAGTCGGTGCGATATCAGCACTCACCTACGGCCGGCTCTTCTACCATGCCGTTGTCATCCAGGCGATCTGTTCAGGACTCCTCGCAGGGCTGATGGGCGAATCGACACTGGCTGCCGGCGTCAAGCATTCCTGTATCATGGTCCTTGCGGCCTTTGTGATTTTTGCAATCTTTTAATCGGAAACTTTTCTGCGATACCCTTATTATATCTCTACGGGAAAAGAAACGTAGGTGATTGAACCATGTGTACTGTTGGTGGAGCCCATGATGTGGAGATGGAAGAGGATCGGGTAAAGGGGAAGGATTACCGGTGCCGTGACTGCAATGCAACCTTCAAAGCGGTTGGGAAACATCCCATCTGTCCGACCTGCCAGTCCGATAACCTCACAGAAGCATGATCCTGACACCAGGTGATCGTGCAGTCCTCATCAGAGGACATACTTCTTTTCTCATTGTTGCCCGGGCAGGGAGGCGCTTTCCCCTCATCATCGATACCTTCGATGACGAATTTGTCCAGGGTATTATGCCTGATGACATCATCGCCGTCTCTGCACCCGAAGGAGGGTTTGTCCGGCCGGCACAGTATCTTCTTGATCTCGTCCGGCTCTATGATCAACCCCTTCTGGTTCTTCCAAAAGAGCATCCGGGATCAAAAAGGCTCAGATATCTTCTATCAGCAGGCCCGGAGATCCACCTCTCATGCGGGATAATCCGGGGCACACATCCAGAGCAGCATCTCCTCTGTTCAGGTGAAGATCTCTCCGGAGGCGTATTATCCGGCAAAGATGGCGTTATTTTTGTTGAAAACCTTTCTGGGGTAAAATCATGGAGCTATCTCCCGAATGAGCCTCTGGAAACAGAACAACAATTATAAGAGCTTCCATCAACCAATTATTCTGTTGCCGTGAGAGGAGGGTTGGATGAAAACTGAGGTTCTGAAGAGCATCAAAAAGACCGAAGAAGAGTACCGTCTGATGATCGAAAAAGCATCGGCTGAGCGTGAGCAGATCATTGCAAATGCCCGGGTTGAAGCTGATAATCAGATTGCCAAGGCGGCATCTGTCGCCGAGGAGTACAAGAAGAAGCGTCTCACAGATGCACGAAACGAAGCTGCAAAGAAGCATTCCCTAATCCTGGAGGAAGGCAGAAAGCAAGCTGAATCACTCAGATCAAAGGGTAATAAGCGACAGAAAGAAGCTGTTTCTTTACTCATCGAGAGATTCAAGGAGAGAGTTCATGTTACAGCCTAAGACGATGACGCGTCTGCTCATTGTTGGATCAAAGGAGCAGATGTCGTCAGCTGTGACTGAACTATATCGTCATCACCTATTTCACATCACCGATTATACCGATCAGGGGAAAGAAGGGTTTGAAGGAGTCCGAATCGGACAGCCGATGGCAGGAGCAACTGAGCTCTCAACCGATCTCATCAAGATCCGGTCCATCGAGAATACCTTCGGACTGACACCTGACGATTATCTCGGCGCCCCGAAACGTCCTGCGGCCTCGATCAGAGAGATTATCGAGCGTGACCTACCAAAAATTGAAGAAAAGGTCAGCAATCTCACGGCACAGCGATCATCGGCCGAAGCACGAATCAGGGTAAACGAACAGCGTATCGCAGAGTTAGAGCCCTTCTCCGTGATACCACTGGAACTTGGTTTATATCATGGATATGATTCCATATCAGTCATCGCAGGACGAACATCCCGCGACATCGATATTCCTGTTCCACATGAAAAATTCTACACACCCGCCAAGAGTGGCGGCACAATGGTCATCTTCTTTAAAAACGGAGATCGGAGTGCCGTCGAAGAGGCTCTGGGGAACGCAGAATTCCAACAGATCCCGATTCCGGCGGAGGATGGATCTGTCCGACAGAAGATCGACCAGTACAGGTCAGAGATCTCTACCTTAAACGCAGAGATTGCGGAGATCGACCGGAAGATTGAAACACTCAAATCCGAGAACGGGCAGTTCCTCGCAGCATGTGACGAGGTTCTGAGTGCAGATGTCGAGCAGGCAGAAGCGCCACTCAGGTTCGCAACCACCGAGCTCATCTTCATCGCCGATGGCTGGGTGCCGACGGGTGATGTAGAGACCGTCAAATCCGGGCTGTCACAGGCAACCGGCGACCGGATCCTTGTGATGGAAGCGGAAGAGAGTGCGGGTGAACAGAGCAAACCACCGGTTGAGTATAACAACCCGGATTTTGCAAAACCGACACAGACGATTGTGGATATTTATTCACGACCCAAGTATGACGAACTTGATCCGACATTGATGATTGCGATCATATTCCCATTATTCTTCGGAATTATTCTTGGAGATATAGGGTATGGATTGGTTCTGCTTGGTCTTGCACTCGGTCTGAAACGGGTGCTGAAAGGTGAAACTGTCGAACATCTACTCAATGTTCTAAGAAACGCCAGTATATCAGCCATCATATTTGGTGTCATATATGCCGAGATATTCGGTGCTCATCCAGGTGCCCTGGATATTGAGCTCTGGGAACCACTTCTGAGCAGACACCTGCTTATCGGATCACACGCCCATCACCAGGGTGATATCGCTGTTCTTCTGGTATTTGCAGTATGGCTGGGCATTCTTCAAATGACCATGGGTAGATGCATGGGAGTTGTCAACCATTATCGTCACCGTGATATGGTACATGTCATGGGACAGGTTGGCTGGATAGCATTAATGTGGGGTGCACTCCTCCTTATCTGGTCTATTGCAGCGATTCCGCTGATGCCTGACCTGACGATGCTCCCGGCAGTTGTAATGGGACTGAATGCAGCAGGTATTATTGGTCTTCTGCTTCTTGTGGCAGGAACCATTGCAGTCATGAGAGAATCTCCTCTCGAACTTATTGAGATCCCCTCGATCGTCAGCCATGCGCTCTCCTATACGCGTCTTGCCGCTGTCGGTCTTTCATCAGTGGCGATTGCAATGGTGGTAAACTTCATCGCTATCGAGATGCTCATTGAGCCAAACCTCAAAGAGCTGACCGTTGTCGGAATTATCATTATTGTGGTCGGAATTGCCGTCCTTCTCGTAGGCCATCTTCTCAATACGGCACTTGGTCTCCTTGGAGGCGGTCTGCAGTCTCTCAGGTTGCAGTACGTTGAGTTCTTCACCAAATTCTACAAAGGCGGTGGAGAGAAGTATAAACCATTTGGAATGAAAAAGAGATTAACGGAGGATTAAAAATGGATTTAGCAACAGCAATCGTAACAGTTGAAATGGTCGAAGCATCGCAGATGGGTATGAAGGCACTTGGAGCCGGACTTGCAGTAGGTCTCACCGGTATTGGTGCCGGTGTTGCCGAAATGGGTATCGGTGCAGCTGCTGTAGGTGCAACCGCAGAGAACAAGGATATCTTCGGTCTGGCACTTCTGCTTACGGTTATTCCGGAAACGATCGTCATCTTCGGCCTTGTTGTCTCACTGCTGATCCTGTTCTGAGTGGAGCCGACAATGGGACTAGAAGTTGTCGCAGAAGAGATCAGGGAGAAGGGGCAGAGAGAAGCCACTGCTATCCGGAATGAGGCCAACGAAGAGGCCCAACGGATCATAGCTGCAGCAGCAGAAAAGGCATTGTTGATCAAACAGGATGCAGAGACAGAGATAGAGCGGCAGATCGGCCAGATGATGGCACAGGAGATCTCAGCCGCAAATCTCCTCGTCAAGCGTGAAGTCCTCAACGCGCAGAAAGAGATGCTCGATGAGATCTATAACGAGACGAAGGTCGCTATATCAGAGCTTTCCGAGACCGCCCATGCAAAGGCGGTCCGCGAACTCCTCAAGGCGATCGTTAAGGAGATCAAAGAAGGACGTGTCTTCTGCAACAGTCGTGATAAACAAGCCGTGGAGGCTGCCCTCTCCGAACTGAAGACTCTGAGCGGATACTCGTTTGGCGGTGTCATCGATATCGATGGTGGCGTCGTTGTCAAAAGTGCAGACGATCAGCTGACCATAGACCTCAGCTATCAGACCTTCCTCGACGAAGTCTGGGAATCCGGGTTAAAAGACGCCTCGGATATTCTCTTTGGGTAGGGGGAATGAGCTGATGTCTGTGGTGACTGGCGGAACAGCGCCCTATGTCTACGTCTGCACGCGAATGCGTGTCCGTAAATCCAAACTGCTCCCGCGAGAAGAATACCTCCGGATGCTCAATATGAGCCTTCCCCAGATCACCCGTCATATCGAGGAGATGGAGTATAAACGGGAGATCGATGAGCTTGCCGCATCCTTCGACGGGATAGATCTCGTCGAGGAGGCACTCTCCTGGAATCTCGCAAAAGAGTTCCAGAAGATTCTGGAGATCACCCCTGGCATCCTTAAGCAGTTCACCAAATCCTATCTCCGCAGGTGGGACATCCAGAATGTTCTCACCATCATCCGTGGTAAGAACCAGGGGATGAAAGCAGGGAAGATCAAGGAAGTCGTCGTACCGGCTGGATCACTCGATGTACAGTTCCTGGACCGGATGATCTCAGAAGAGTCCAGCGAACGTGCAATCGAGATGCTCAAAGGGCTCCCCCTCTATGCCGTCATCGAACGGGAGCTGCCTGCCGCGATCGAGAAGGGATCCTTTGGACGACTTGAGAACGAACTCTACCGCCAGTTCTATGCCGATCTCATTAATGAGGCATCCGGCGGACTGAAGGGTGGAGATCAGTTCCTCAAATCCATCCAGCTGGATATCGATACCAGAAATATCAAGACAATCTTCAGGCTGAGAGGGCATGTCAGCTCACAGGAAGAGATGGAAGGTCTTTTCATTCCCGGTGCCTCGTTCAGCGAAGAAGAACTCAGGCGGCTCTCACAGATGGAGAGTATCGATGAACTTATTGATGCTCTGAAGAAGAAGGTAAGGAGCTCCACACTTGTTGAGGTCCTGGAGGGGCTTCGTGAAGAGAAACCCATTCATGAAGTCGAAAATGCCCTGATCCGTGCACAGCTTGAGTATATGGATCGGCTCTCGAAGAGAAATCCATTCTCAATTCATCCGATTCTCGTCTATCTTGAGAAGAAGAAGTATGAGGTGACGAATCTTCGGGCACTCGCACGGGGGAAGCAGGCAAACCTTCCTGCTGAGAGGATCGAGAACTATCTGGTGATATGATGGAGATCGCAGTAATCGGAAAAGATGAGTTTATTCTTGGCTTCCGGCTCGCAGGGATTCATAAGACCTATGCAGCTGAAACCCCGGAGAAACTCACAGAGGCGATCACTCGGACCCTTGAGGATCCGAATGTGGGCATCCTCGTCCTCCAGAGTACAGATATGGAACAGGTCCCGAGAAAACTCCAGGTAGCCCTCGAGAACTCGGTGAAACCAACCGTCATCTCCATCGGTGGCGAAACAGGTGGTCTCTCCCTGAGAGAGCGGATAAAGCGATCAGTGGGTGTTGATCTGTGGAAGTAAGAAAGCAATCAGGAATTCTCAAAAGGATTGCGGGGCCCGTGGTCACCGCAATCAACCTTGACGCACATATGTATGATGTCGTCAAGGTAGGTAATGAGGAGCTGATGGGTGAGGTGATCAAGATTGATGGTGAGAATATCATCATCCAGGTCTATGAAGACACCTCCGGTATCAAGCCGGGTGAGCCCGTCACCAACACGGGCCTCTCGCTCGCAGTCGAGCTTGGGCCCGGGCTCCTGACCAGTATCTATGATGGTATCCAGCGACCTCTTGAGGTCCTCGTCGATAAGATGGGGAACTTCATTGAGCGTGGTGTGACTGCCCCCGGTCTTGACAGATCGAAGAAGTGGGAATTTAAAGCACTCGTCAAAGCAGGTGACCGGGTCCAACCAGGCCAGATCATCGGCGAGGTCCAGGAGACGAACAAGATGCATCGGATCATGATCCCCCCCAACGCAAAGGGCGGGGTCGTCAGGTCGATCAGCTCAGGATCATTTACAGTCGATGAGACCGTCATCACCCTTGAGGATGGATCTCAGTACCCGATGATGCAGATCTGGCCGGTCCGTGTTCCACGTCCGGTAACAGAGAAGAAGAACCCGAAGATCCCGCTCAACACAGGGCAGCGTATCCTTGATGGTCTCTTCCCAATTGCAAAAGGCGGAACGGCAGCTATTCCGGGACCATTTGGTTCAGGAAAGACCGTTACCCAACAGCAGCTTGCAAAATGGTCTGATGCAGAGATAGTCGTCTATATCGGCTGTGGTGAGCGTGGCAACGAGATGACCGAGGTTCTTACAGAGTTCCCGCATCTCGATGATCCAAAGACCGGAAAGCCCCTTATGGAGCGGACCGTCCTGATCGCCAACACCTCAAACATGCCGGTGGCTGCACGTGAAGCATCGGTCTATACCGGAATCACCATCGCGGAGTACTTCCGTGACATGGGCTATGATGTCTCCCTGATGGCAGACTCTACCTCCCGGTGGGCTGAGGCAATGCGTGAAATCTCAAGCCGTCTTGAAGAGATGCCAGGTGAAGAGGGATATCCTGCATATCTTGCTGCCCGTCTCTCTGAGTTCTATGAGCGTGCGGGTCTCGTCGATACGCTCGCAGGTGGATCCGGATCCGTTACTGTCATCGGGGCAGTCTCCCCACCAGGCGGTGACTTCTCCGAGCCGGTTACCCAGAACACACTCCGTATTGTGAAGGTCTTCTGGGCACTGGATGCAAAACTCTCCCAGCGGCGGCACTTCCCTGCAATTAACTGGTTAAACTCGTACTCCCTGTACCTTGACCAGCTCCATGACTACTATGACGAAAATATTTCCCCTGAATGGAACAAGCTCCGTTCCTGGGCGATGGAAGTTCTTCAGAAGGAGTCAGAACTGCAGGAGATCGTTCAGCTCGTCGGATCCGACGCACTCCCCGAATCTGAGCAGATCACCATCGAGGTTGCCCGGATGCTCCGTGAGATCTTCCTCCAGCAGAATGCCTACGATGATGTCGATACCTACTGTGACATGACGAAGCAGTTTGATATCATGAAGGCCATCAAGGTGTATGCTGAGCTTGCATATGCTGCACAGGTTGCCGGTGTTGCTCCGCAGCAGATCATCAGCATCAAGGCGAAGTCAGATCTCCCGCAGACCAAGTTCACCCGTGACTACAAGCCGATGCTTGAGCAGATCCATAAGGATATGGAGTCTGAGTTCACCGCACTGAGGGCAGGAGCATGAAGGAATATAAGACAGTGACCAAGATCGCCGGTCCTCTCGTCTTTGTCGAGAAGACCGAGCCGGTCGGATACCAGGAACTGGTCAACATCGTGCTCGCAGACGGCACCATCAAGCGTGGCCAGGTCCTTGATACAAGCGATGATCTCGTCGTCGTGCAGGTCTTTGAGACGACTGCCGGTATCGGCAGGGACTCTGGGATCAGGTTCCTTGGTGAATCGATCAAGATGCCGGTCGGACGTGAAATGCTCGGCCGTATCCTCTCCGGAGGCGGGAAGCCCATCGACGGTGGACCTGAGATCGTCCCTGAGAAGCGGCTCGACATCACCGGTGCCGCGATCAACCCATACGCACGTGGAAACCCGAAGGACTTCATCCAGACAGGTATCTCCACAATCGACGGTACAAATACCCTCGTTCGTGGACAGAAGCTTCCGATCTTCTCAGGATCAGGTCTTCCCCACAATGATATCGCGCTGCAGATCGCACGTCAGGCAAAGGTTCCAGGCTCAACTGAGTCTTTTGCTGTCGTCTTTGCTGCAATGGGTATCACAAAAGAGGAAGCCAACCACTTCATGGAGGACTTCGAGCGGACCGGTGCTCTTGAGCGTGCGGTCGTCTTCTTAAACCTTGCAGACGATCCGGCTGTCGAGCGTATCATCACCCCGCGTCTCGCACTGACCACCGCAGAGTATCTTGCATACGAGCTTGGATACCATGTTCTTGTCATTCTCACGGACATGACCAACTACTGTGAGGCGCTCCGTCAGATCGGTGCAGCCCGTGAAGAAGTTCCAGGCCGACGTGGATATCCGGGATACATGTATACCGATCTCGCCAACATCTACGAGCGTGCCGGTATCATCAAGGGAGTCAAAGGCTCTGTCACCCAGATTCCTATCCTGACGATGCCGGGTGATGATATCACCCATCCGATCCCTGATCTCACCGGGTACATTACCGAGGGTCAGATCGTTGTTTCCCGTGAACTTCACAGGAAAGGCATCTACCCGCCGATTAATGTTCTTCCATCGCTGTCGCGTCTGATGAACCTCGGTATCGGCGAGGGACTGACTCGTGATGACCACAAAAAGGTCTCGGATCAGCTCTATGCAGGATATGCGGAAGGAAACGATCTCCGTGGTCTCGTCGCAATCGTTGGAAAAGATGCGCTCTCCGAGCGTGATCGGCTCTTCCTTGAAATTGCAGACTACTTTGAGAACCAGTTCGTCCGTCAGGGCATTAATGAAGATCGGACCATTCAGAGAACCCTCGATGTCGGCTGGGAGCTCCTTGCAACACTGCCGGAAGAGCAGCTCGTCAGGATCGACCGTGATCTGATCAGGAAGTACCATCCCAAGTACCGGAAGGAGTAACCTGCCATGGCGCTCCGCGACGTAAAGCCGACCCGATCTGAGCTGATCGCCCTCAAGAGGAGGATCAAGCTCTCAGAGCGCGGCTATAAGCTCCTGAAGATGAAACGTGACGGGCTGATCCTTGAGTTCTTCAAGATCCTTGAACAGGCGAAGGACACCCGCGACGAGCTTGCCCGGAAGTATGAACGGGCACAGGAGATGATCGCCATCGCAGATACGGTTGAAGGCGCCATCGGTGTGAAGGCTGCTGCCTTCTCTGTTGGAGATGTACCACAGATCGAGCTCAAAAGCAAGAACATCATGGGAGTCGTCGTCCCTGACATCAAATCCTCAAGTGTGAGGAAGAACCCGATGGAGCGGGGATACGGCATCATCGGTACCTCTTCGGTCATTGATGAGGCCGCGGATGCGTTTGAGGATCTCCTCGAGACGATCATCCACAACGCTGAGATCGAGACGACGATGAAAAGGCTCCTCGATGAGATTGAACGTACCAAACGGCGTGTCAACGCTCTTGAGTTCAAGGTCATCCCCGAACAGACGGAGGCACGTGACTTCATCAAGATGCGTCTCGATGAGATGGAGCGTGAAGAGCTCTTCCGCTTAAAGAAGATTAAGGCCCGGTCACAGGCCTGATCCATCCTTTTTTAGAATAAAAAACGTATAACCATAATACGACCCATATTCCCGAAATATCCTGATCTCCTTCTCCATCTCCGATAAAAAGTCCATAATCCCGGGCGTATCATATATCTTCTTCCAGATCTCAATCTGCCCGATCACTGGCGTGTAATACTCTTCCCATGCCTTCCTCGAAAGCCGTGGTGTGGCTATTACAGAATAGCCCGCATCTTCTGCATCCCGTATCCGATCGTCATCCGATCCGATCCCCGGACAATCTTCTTCCCAGAATCTTCGGAGCTCTTCGGGTGGATCGGATCGATGCCAGCAGATCTCGGATACAACGAGATGTCCCCCCTCTTTCAGCAGAGGTCGCCAGGCGGTCAGGCCTGCGGAGAAACCCATGGTATAGATCGCCCCCTCAGACCAGATCAGATCAACGGAGCTTTTTTTGCATGGAAGACTATCCATCGATCCACAGACAGGAGAGACCTCCCGCATCGCCACCAGCTCCCTGAGGTACGGCAGATGAATATCGGCTGCGATGATCCTGCTATCCGGTTTTGCTGCTGCAAGTACTCGTGTCTGACGCCCTTTCCCTGATCCGATATCGAGTATCACCGGAGACTCCGGGATCTCAAGAGAGTCGATGATCTCTCTGGTTACCCGGTCATCCCCCGGTCCCAGCATCGTGAGCTCTTCAAAAAAGGTAAAGATATAATCCATGATGGATATGCTTGGGCTTTATTAGAAATGAATATTGTCTAGGTCTTCATATGATATATCAGGAGTTCGGCAGGTAGTTTTATGGCATTTGGTACATTGCAGGATGTTGATATCAGAGGAAAGACGGTGCTTGTGCGGGTGGATTTCAACTCTCCTATCGATCCCACATCAGAGATGATCCTTGATGATAAGCGTTTTCGAGAGCATATCCCGACGATCAGGGCACTTGAAGATGGAAAGGTCGTCATTGTTACACACCAGAGCCGGCCGGGGAAGAAAGATTTTACCACGCTTGCATCACATGCAGAGAAGCTTGAACGCTTGATCCACCGGCCTGTCACCTATATTGATGATATCTTCGGACGGACCGCACATGAAGCGATCCGGACGATGCGGGCGGGGGAGATTCTTATGCTCGAAAACGTCAGATTCAATGCCGAGGAGAATCTGACGATGAAACCGGAGGATGCGGCAAAGACCCATCTCGTTCGCCGCCTCTCTGAGATGGGGGATCTCTTCGTCAATGATGCCTTCGGAACTGCACACCGCTCACAACCAACTGTTGTAGGGATACCACGAGTGATGAAGACGGTCGCCGGTCTTCTGATGGAACGTGAGATAACGATGCTCTCAAAGGTCTCGTCAGGCGCACCCCACCCGATCACCTTCATTCTGGGTGGAACCAAGGTGGATGATTCCATCGCTGTTGCCGATCATGTTCTCAGGAATGGGATCGCAGACAGGATCCTTGCCATTGGTGTCGTGGGAAACATCTTCCTTGCGGCAGAAGGAAGAGCGATCGGAGAGCCTTCACGCCAGTTGATCGAGAGCCTCGGATATACCGGGGAGATCCAGAAAGCAAGGGATATCCTTGCGCAATATGCGGATCAGGTTCTCCTCCCCGAAACAGTTGCAGTACGAGAGAAGGGGGAGAGGGCCGAGTACCCGGTGAGCGGAATTCCACAGGATACTCCGATCCTTGATCTCGGATCCGAATCGGTACGAAGCATGGTTGACCAGATCCGATCCTCAGGCACCATCGTCTTTAACGGTCCCGCCGGTGTCTTTGAGGATCCAGACTTTGCTATCGGGACGTATGAACTCGTCCGAGCAGCAGCAGGTGTCGAGTTCTCCGTCGTCGGGGGAGGCCATACCGCCGCTGTCATCGAGAAGATGGGGCTTGAATCAGCATACTCCCACCTCTCAACAGGCGGGGGAGCCTGCATCGAGTTTCTGACCGGCAAGAAGCTCCCTGCTGTAGCAGCACTTGAGGCATCCTGGGAGTATTTCGGGCGATAGGGCAAAGAAAAGATTATTCTTTTGGAGTTTCCACTACCTCATCAACGATCGAGCTGATCTGGGTCAGGAGGAGGGGATCAAGACCTTTCGCAGCGCTCAGGTACACCCCCTTGAGATCAAGGAGCCGGATCTTGTTTGAGAGAAAATGGATGAATTTTGAGATATTCGGTGATGAGAGATAGATGAGGAGGGTACTGATGGAATCAAATATCAGAGCGGTATCCTCTTCTTTTCGCTTCTTCAAAGCCTCTGTTATGGCGATACCGAGCTCTGTGAGATTTCCCGGGTTTGAGGTGAACGTGGTATTCTCCTGATCGGCCGGTGCTGAACCGAGCGAATACTTCGTTATCGCATCGATGAAATGGATCTTCTCCATCACAATACCTTCTTTTCTGTACAGATTTGCAAGGATCGATGACGGGATGTTTGTCGTGACGATGATACAGGAGGTGTTCTTCCTCACAAGATCATTGACGATATTCAGGTTCATCTGTTTCATTCTGGAAGGATCTGAGATATAGAGATATATCGACGACCCTTCACTATCTGCAATACCCATTCCTTCACTCCTCGTCCATCAGGAACCGCCGGTACGATTCCGGTATCTCCTCAAGGCCGCTGATGATGGACTGCTGGAGATCACCGACATTCTCGACGATCTTCATCGCATGCTTCACCTGAATGAGAAGTGTTGTACTGAGTTCCTCATCAGTGATGGCACCAGCCTGATGGAGATGGCGAATCTCCTCGAGAGTATGGGCAATGATCTCGACCGGGTTTTTGATCCGGAGTGCCGCTTCAGTCACATAGGCGATGAGTGCACGTTCTGCCTTTCGGATCTCGGTGAGATTCCTGCCGATGACCGCTATCCCGGTGACAATCCCTCGCTCATCGAGGATCGGGGAGAGGGAGAGGGAGAGTTCAAGCTCTTCACCACCTTTTCGTATCCGGCGTGTCTCCAACTGTTCAATCCGCTCACCACGCTGGACACGCATGAGTATTCCCTTCCAGTCATCCAGATAACCCGGGGGGATGATCTTTGCGACACTTTCTCCGATCATCTCGTCTGCAGAGTACCCGAATGTCTCCTCGGCACCATGATTCCAGGAGATGATCGTTCCATCCGGCTTTTCTCCAAGGATCGCATCCGGGGTCATCTCGATGATGGCCCCGAGTACTGCCCGAAGTTCATGAACCTTCTTCACCGTATCGATATTGGTGAGGATATGAACGGCCCCGATGACTGCCCCGCTCTCGTCCTTCACCGGATCGACGGAGACCTGGTACCAGTGGTTCGCAAGGTTGACGGTATATATCTCGCGTCTTCCTGTTACTTTCGCCTTGACAAACGGGCACCCCCGGATGAAGGTCGGGGTATGGTGGACAACCCGGAAGCACTGCTCACCAAGAATCTTCTCGGGCGGGAGTCCGAGGAGTCTGCCTGAAGCACTGTTTGCATGAAGAATGACCCCGTTTGTATCCAGATAGAAGATGGGGTCCTCGATCGCCTCAAAGGTCCTCTTCAGGATATCAAATTCAGATAGATTCAGTTCTTTTCCCTCACTCATCCTGACCAACTAACTGGTATTACCGATTTAAAGCTGATAAACGCTTTGGAATGGTTCATGGGGAGAGAAGAGTTGTATAGGCCACCCGGTGCGGGATCGACCGCTCGATAGGGATGGCGGTATCCGGCATGAGGAAGATGGAGAGCCGGAGCCGGTCACCTGAAACCAGAGGTCCGGGAAGGACGATCAGGATATCAAAGCTTTCACCAAGACCGATGGTTGATCTATCACCGGTTTCCCTGATAATACGGGATTCTCTCCGGTGGAGTACCATCCATTCACCAGAAGAGAGGGGAGATTGATGCGAGGGGGTGAGCCGGATCTTTTCATCACCTTGATACAAAAAGACCGATATTTTGTTGATATCAACTGCAATATCGCCGATAACCGGTGAGAAGGATACCCTGACGGCTCCGATGGCCTCCTCATTATGGACAGAAGGGAGTATTACAACACCATCTGTTTCACGGGGAACCGAGGAGTAGCCGAGCGGATCACCGGCAACCTGCATCGTGCCGCGGCTGACCTCAATCGCCCGTACATATAGGCCCTTCGGCTCTTCGCCAGGAAAATACATGAAAAGATACAAGGTGACGGTGATGATCATTATCAGCAGAAGAAGATGAAGAATGATCGAGAGGATCGATATGGCATCATCCTGATCGATCGGTCTCATCAGGGGAATTATATAACTATATTTTTATAAATATTTCCGAGGCAGTCGGGAGGTACCCCCACCAGGTACCTCTCATCAGAGATCCCCTCCGATACCCTTAAGGGTACTGGCTCCTGTCAGGATATATGGAATATACTGTAGTTGATGGAGAGGAACGCGGAGATCTGGTCCTCTATGCACTCTCCACCTGCCGGTGGTGTGCAAAGACAAAAGAGCTGTTGCAGAGCCTGAACCTGAAGTTCCGGTACATCTATGCCGATCTTCTCTCCCCTGAAGAGCTTGAGGCGGTGATCACCGAGGTCGAGCGGTTCAACCCTGCGGGATCCTTCCCAACCCTTGTGATCAATGGGAAAGAAGCGATCGTCGGCTACCGTGAAGATGACATCCGGAGGCTGTTTGCCCGATGACTCCTGAGCCGACAGAGGAAGAGATTGCCACTCTTGAAGAGATGCTTGGATCTGAAGCGGAGGCACATGGCTACCACCTCACCCCGGACAGGGAGGCGCTGCATGCACTTCTGAAGGGGCTGATCACAAACTCCCGCCGGTATGGATATCCGGCATGCCCCTGCCGCCTCTCTTTTGGAAGGAAAGAGGAGGATATCGATATCATCTGCCCCTGTGACTACCGGGATCAGGACATCGATGAGTATGATGCCTGCTACTGCTCCCTGTACGTCTCAAAAAAGGTTCTCTCAGGAGAGGAAGAGATCGAATGTATACCGGAACGGCGGCCACCACGTGCTGAACGGAAGAGAGAGATTGTCATAAAAGAAGGGGCTGGATTTGCCCTCCCGGTCTGGCGCTGTCGTGTCTGTGGATATCTCTGTGCACGGAAACACCCGCCGGAGACCTGCCCGATCTGCGGCGTTGATAAGGATCGGTTTGAGCGGTTCGCCTGAGGTGTATCATGGGTGCGCAAGAGATCGCAACATTCGCGGCAGGATGTTTCTGGGGTGTTGAGGCGGCGTTTGCCGAACTTGACGGTGTCATATCGACACGGGTCGGATACACCGGGGGGGTAGTGGATAACCCGACCTATGAGGATGTCTGTTCCGGGAGTACCGGTCATGCAGAGGCAGTCGAGGTGACGTTCGATCCCGCAATCATCTCCTATGATCATCTGCTGATACGGTTCTGGACGATGCATGATCCGACGACACTGAACCGGCAGGGGCCTGATATCGGGAGCCAGTACCGCTCCGCCATCTTCACGCATTCCGATGAACAGTATGCACAGGCGGTCGCCTCCCGGGATCGGATGGATACGTCAGGCCGGTTCAGACGTCCGGTCGTGACCGAGATCATTCCTGCAGGACGATTCTGGCCTGCTGAAGAGTATCATCAGCAGTACTTTAAAAAACAGGGGAAAAACGGCTGTGGAGTGAGGTTCTGACGATGGAGTTTATGGAGGTACTCACCACGCGGTATAGTGTCCGGGCGTATCGTCCGGATCCGGTGAGTGACGAGATCCTGGCAGAGATCCTTGAGGCCGGCCGCCTTGCGCCGTCTGCAGTGAACCGCCAGCCATATAGGATATACATCCTTCCAACAAAGGGGCATGAAGAGAAACTTGCCGATATCTATCCGAAGAGCTGGTTTGCATCCGCCCCCCTTCTCCTCTGCGTGACAGCAGCCCCCGCAGAAGCATGGACGCGGAAGGACGGGGTCAACTATGCCCTTGTGGATGCGGCAATTCTGATGGACCATATCATCCTTGCGGCAACCAGTCTCGGGCTCGGGACCTGCTGGGTGGCTGCCTTCGATCCCAGGGCGGCACGTCGCCATCTTCATCTTCCGGACGGTGAGGAGCCGATCGCCTTTACCCCGCTCGGGTATCCGGCAGACAGACCTCCGGAGAAGAAGAGGAAGCGGATCAAGGAGCTGGTTGTACAGGGATGGCCTTTGGACTGACGGGATCATGATACCTGTCGGATCGGTATCTTCACACAACGACAGAGGCGGTTTCAGCATCGGTGATGACCCGTTTCAGGATATAAGAACTCCACAAGGAGATAGATATCTTATATCATAAAAAAGAGATGCAGTTATATGAACAGCCCGGTTCAGACGATAGCCATCGCGATCACCTGCCTCTTCATCGGGGTTGTGATCGGCTCCCTGGTAACGCCCATCTATGAGAGGGATGATGCATCAACCTCCCTCATCCATCTTCAGTCAGATATCACCGAAGCCCTTGAAGCGCTTGATCATGACCTCGCTGTCGCCGCATATGCACTCGGCGAAACCGGCATCGAGGGGGATGACGCACGTGAGATCCTCCTCTCACTCAGCAAGCGCCATCCGGCGATCATCGACTGCACCACCGTCGATCCGGATGGGATCATCATCGCAGCAGAACCGCCCGCCTATCATACCGTCGAGGGGGTCGATGTCTCCCACCAGCAGGCGACCCGACATATTCTCATGACGAAACGACCGATCATGAGCGGGATCATCCCGGTTGTGGAAGGAATGGAGGCGACCTTCATCGGATCCCCCATCTTCTCGCATGGCGAGGGGGCAGCTACTGAAGGGCAGTTCATCGGATTTACATCCATCGTCTTTCATCCGGACGTATTCCTCGATGAAATAGTCTCACCAGTCATGGCGGGAACCCCCTATACGGTAACTATTGTGGATACGGAGGGGCGGGTCCTCTATGATACCGATCCCGACCAGATAGGCCTCCCCCTCGATGATCCCGCCTATAGCCCGTTCCCTGAGCTGATTGCTCTTGTCACACGGGTCACTGAGGAGAGGCAGGGAAAAGGAACCTATATCTTCCGCGGAGAGACGAAGGAAGCGATCTGGACGACAGTCAGCCTGCATGGAGAGGAGTGGCGGGTCTCGGTTGTCCGGGTGGTTGGATGAACACAGCTCGCACATAACAAGAAAAATTTTCTACTATAAATCAATTTTTATTTACTAAAGATCCAAATACTTGATGAGAATCACGTTTTTTTATATATAGATCAATCATTATCATGAAAAAACGACACCTTTATACCTTTGCTTAAGATATAGTATTACGATTAGTAATTATTTTTCGATGGTAAGGGGTTAAGATACTATGAGAATACACACAGTAGGAATAGTCTTTGTAACTGTGAGCATACTGCTGACAGCAGGGTGTGTTGGCGGCGACCCGGCTGATCATGAGAACGTCCTCCGGATCGGAACGCCGATGGAGATAAAAAGCCAGAATGTCTTTGGAGATTATAATCTTGGTATCTTCTTCGCCCTCTCAAACCCGACACTCTCTCGGATGAACGAGAATGGTGAGATTATCGGGTATCTTGCATCTCATTATACCGTTTCAGATGATAACCGGATCTGGACATTTTATATCGATGACTCATTCTTCTGGAGTGACGGAACACCAGTCACCCCTGAGGATGTCGCCTTCTCAATAACCACGTACGGAGAGAAGATACCATCAGCACGCTGGATCGGTGAAAACCTGGATGATATTTTGATAGGTGACAACTATGTCAGCTTTATCTTTACCCAGCCGTACACCACCATTGATCTGGAGTTCTGCTCATACAGAATTGTTCCTGCACGAGACTGGGAGTCCATTGATGAGCCTCTCCAATATACCAGCAGAGGACCATATACCGGATCAGGGCCCTTCTATCTGGATGATATCAATCTTCAGGCAGGAATACTCACATTCGAGAGAAACCAGCACTGGAGAGGAGAAGAGCCATCAATCGACCGTATCGAAGTTCATTCGTACAGCAACATTGACAGCGCCATGCTTGCTCTTGAACGGGGAGATGTTGATACCTTCTACCGATATGCTGGATCATATCCATATACCGGCATCCAGCGTCTTGAAGCAACCGGAAATTTCGATTTTATCGAGACAACAAATGTCGGGCTGATATTTCTCGGACTGAACCTGAAGAGCGCACCAACAGATGATCCGGCATTCCGTGAGGCGATCGCATATGCCATAAACTATGAAGAGATCATCCGGATCGATGCTCTCGGATATGGAGAAGTGCCAAACCGTGGATTTGTTCCTCCATCAATGGAATTCTTCAGGGATACACCCCCCCTCTCATACAATCCGGCCCATGCAGAAGCGCTTCTTGATGCTGCCGGATATGCGGACAAAACCGGAAACGGCTACCGGCAGGGAAAGGATGGAGAAGAAATCGGGCTTGAGATTCTTATCCGATCAGAATACGCACGTACCGGCGAGCTGATAGCCGACTATCTCAATGATATCGGGGTGAGAACAACCATCAAGACCGTGGATGCAACAACCTGGTTTACATTAAAGGATAGTTACTCCTATGATCTGACGATTACCCGGACGACACCCTGGGGAATGTATATGCATGCAGGATATGGAACCGGGTATTTTGACAGCAGAAGGACCGGGCAGGGTGTTCTGCATTACCTTGATGACCCCCCCTTCCTTGAACTCTGTGATATGATGCGGGATACAACAGATCCCTCCCTACAGCGTGAGTACGCATGGCAGATGCAGGATTATTATGCGGAAAACCTCCCTGGAATCGCGCTCTATTGGAATAAGATTGTGACACCCTACAATACGGCATTCACCGGATGGAAGACCGATCCGCTCTATGGAATCTACAATATGGAGACATTTGTCAATATACAGAGGTCTGGTGCATGAGTGACGAAGCCGCATGGGTTACAGCACTGAATGCATGCACCTACCATAAAATCCTCAAGGAGCGGCAGATAAGCCATGATAAGTTCTGGCGGGAGTATGGTCTCTACGATGAGATGATCCGACACTCAGGGTATCCGGGGGAGATTGTCCCGACAATTCTCTCCCGTATTGAACCGGAATCAACCATCCTGGATATTGGTGCAGGGACAGGGGCTTTTGCAATCCCGCTTGCAGAAGCGGGCCACCATGTCATTGCGCTTGATCCCTCGGAATATCACCTCTCCATCCTTAAAAGCAAAGGTGAATGTGAGATGATCTGTTCTCTATGGGATGAAAAAGCAGCCGGGGAGATCCCGCCTGTTGATTATACCCTCGCTGCATACAGTTTCATCGATGAAGGTATCACCAGTTTTCTCAGGCGGGCGATCAACCATGGAAAGAAAGGTTCATTCTTCATCTATCGGGCAGGAGAACGTGATCCCCTCCTTGATTTTGCAAGCGGTCCTGCCGAGCAGATAAGCTACAGGCATATCACCGCTATCCTTGAAGCCCTCGGTATTGAATACCTGCTTGATGGATTCATACGGAATTTCCATCTTCCCTTTGAACTAGCCCTGAAGCGTGCAAGGAACACACTCAGGACAGAGGAAGAGATAGTTTCATTTCTCAGGGATCATCAGCGGCTTCATATGGAGAAGGAGATACTTCAGGTTGCTTTTCGGGATGAGGATATGCTGATCACCATCAAACGATAAGGCGGGTCCTTGGGGATATGCATGCAATCATCTATCGGTGGCCGCGATACCTCATCTCCCTCTTCCTCATCATCACGTTGAATTTTGCCCTTCCGAGGATGATGCCGGGGGACCCGATAGCCAATCTGATCGGAGAGAGTGCGTACGTCTCTGAGGCGACGATTCAGGAGATCACACAATCTCTCGGACTGGATCGCCCCCTTCACGAGCAGTTCACACTCTATCTTCAGAGCCTTGCATCCCTTGATCTCGGATACTCCTATCTGCTTCATGCTGAGGTCTCTTCAATCATCATCGAACGGATGATCTGGACGCTGGGTTTTGTTGGTATTGCCACTCTGATAGGAGTGATACTCGGTGTTCTGCTCGGTGCAGCCGCGGGAATGAACAGGTCACAGAAGAGCTCACAGCTCTGGACCTACGGATCCATAGCAATATCAAGCACGCCCCCGTACTTCCTCGGACTTATCGCCCTCTCAATCTTCTCCTTCCATTTCGGCCTCTTCCCTCTGAAGGGAGCTCCGGCAACGGGCGGTATCCTCACATGGCTTCACCACCTTGCTCTTCCCATCGCTGTCCTCGCACTCTTTATCGCTGCACGAAATTGTCTGATCATGAGGGGGAGTGTCATACAGGAGCTTCATGAACACTATCCCCTCTATGCCAAGGCAAAAGGGCTGACCGATCGGATGGTTTTGAGACGACATATACTTAAAAATGCATCCCTCCCGGTGATCACACAGATCGCCCTTGATATCGGGTTCATCTTTTCAGGTGCACTTTTTATTGAGATCGTCTTCTCAATGCCGGGAATGGGGATGCTCATCTATGATGCCGTCCTCTCCCGCGACTATCCAATTCTTGAAGGATGCCTTCTTGTGATTGCGATTATGGTTATCCTCGCAAATATTGCCGCTGATATCCTCTATGGAATCATCGATCCGAGGATCAGGAGGGGGGAATGAATCGGGCAGGTCTTATCGGGTTTGCCATTCTCTCGATTTTTTTCCTGATGGCAGTTGCTCCATGGATCTTCGCTCCCTATGATCCATATATCCGGTTCACTCCATATGCAGAACCTGGTACTGACCACATCCTTGGAACAAATGATATGGGCCATGATATCCTCTCTGAGCTGATATACAGTGCCCGTGCTTCCCTCTTCGTTGGTTTTGTCGCTGCAATACTTGCCACCCTCCTCGGGGTGATCATCGGTATCATCGCAGGCTACTATCGTGGGTGGATCGAAGATCTTCTGATGGGGGTAACCGACATCTTCCTGATGATCCCAAAGATTCCGATGATCATCATCATCGCAGCGTTTCTCGGATCAGGGATCTGGGTTCTGATCCTGGTGTTTGGAGCATTCTCATGGACAGCTATCGCACGGATTGCCAGATCCAAAGTCCTTCAGATCCGGGAGAGTGGATTTGTTCTGAGTGCACGCTGCCTTGGGTTCTCCAACAGATTCATCATGGCGAGAGAGATCGCTCCAAACCTCACCCATATCGTCTTTCCTAAGTTCATGCTCCTGGCTGCATCAGCAATGATCACCGAGGCATCCATCTCCTTCATCGGACTTGGCGATCCGTCCATGAAGAGCTGGGGGGTGATGCTCTCATTTGCATTCACAAAAGGGGGACTGCTGAATGGTATGTGGTGGTGGTATATTCCACCAGGAATTGCCATCTCTGTCTGTGTCATGGCAATAGCCCTCATCGGATACTCCCGTGAGAAAGGAGCTGATATCGGGGTGAGAGGATGAGCAGGCTCCTGGATATAAAGAACCTCTCTGTTTCATTTGTTTCAGGTGAGGAGACCGTCAGGGCAGTAACAGACGTCTCATTCGATCTCTGTGAGGATGAGGTGCTGACACTTGTCGGTGAGACGGGGTGTGGCAAATCAATCATCGCTCATGCGATCTCCGGCCTCCTTCCACCTGAGGCACTTGTTTCTGGAGAAATCCGGTATAAAGAAAAGGATCTCCAGAGCATCCCTGAAGAGGAGCGTGTTCTCCTGCGGGGTTGTGAGATCGGGATTGTCCTCCAGAACCCGTCTCGTGCATTAAACCCTCTCTATACCATCGGCCACCAGATTCGAGAGACGATCCTCCGCCATACTGAAAAGAGTAAGGAAGAGAGTAATAGAATGGTGGCTGGAGCACTCCGGCGGATGGGGTTTTCAGATCCCGGTATCGAGATGAAGAGGTATCCGTTTGAGTCATCCGGCGGGATGAACCAGAGGTTCGTCATCGCTTCCTCAACGATCCTCTCCCCGGATCTTCTGATCGCAGATGAACCAACAACAGGACTTGACCGGTCACGTATTCAGGATGTCATCACTGAGTTTGAGCGAATCATGGAAGAGGAGGAGATGGCTATCATTCTCATCACCCATGATCTCGCGGTTGCCCGGAGACTTGCTGACCGGATAGGGATTATGTATGCAGGAGAGGTGGTCGAGATGGGGGATGCAAACCGCATCTTTGAAGAGCCGTATCATCCCTATACGAAAGGGCTCTTTGGAAGCCTGCCGGAGAACGGATGCGTTCCAATCCCGGGAGTATCACCACCAATGAGTCGTATCGTCTCTGGGTGCCGGTTCCATCCACGGTGTGGCAAAAGAACGGCAGTCTGTGAGAGAGATCATCCTCAGCTTGGTATGATTGACGATCGATATGTGAGGTGCCACCTGTGCCACTCGCAGTAGAAAATATAGAGAAGAGCTATTTGCGCGGCCATTTCAGAAAAGTCCCGTTTGATGTACTGAAGGGAGTTTCACTGGAGATTCAGGAAGGGGAGACAGTCGGGCTGATGGGAGACTCGGGATCCGGAAAGAGTACCCTTGCGAGGATTCTCGCCGGACTTGACAGACCGACATCCGGGAGGATCCTCTACGAAGGGAGTGACATACACCGCATGAAGAGGTCCGAATTCCGATCCTATCGCCGATCCGTTCAGATGGTCTTCCAGGATCCGGCCAGTGCATTAAACCCGATGAAGACGATCAGCCGATCCCTTGAGGATGTGGCGAGGCTTGCCGGGGTAGGGAGTGATGGCATTGAAGAGGCGATCAGGGAGATGCTCGCGGTCGGAGGTCTTGATCCCGAGGTGTTGCGACGATATCCGGACCAGATTTCCGGAGGACAAATCCAGCGGATTGCCCTTGCACGGGTACTCTTTCACAGGCCATCCTACCTGATCCTGGATGAACCGACATCAGCACTTGATGTATCGGTGCAGGCACAGATCCTTCAGCTGCTCCGCACTATCCAGAAAGAGACAGGAATGGGGTGTCTCTTCATCTCCCATGATGAAGCGGTCGTCAGGTTCATATCAGACAGGGTTGTGAGGTTAGCAGACGGAGAGATCTCTTCAGACGAACCGCCGGGAATCTGAGATGACATCAAGGATCACCGGTTTTTCCTGTTTCAATGCCTCTTCGAGAGCAGGGGCGAGATCCTGTGGTTCCAAAACCCGTATCCCAACCCCCCCGCAGACCTCTGCATAGGCGGCAAAGTCCGGGTTCTTCAGGTCGGTTCCGAAGTTTTCGTAATGCTCCATCAGCTGCTCGACCTGGATCATCCCGAGCTCCCGGTTATTGATGACGATCACAACCATCGGCAGGTCGTACTTCACTGCTGTGACGAAGTCGGCCATCGCCTGGGAGAAGCCTCCATCGCCGGTGATACAGACGACCTTCTTATCAGGATACGCACATTTTGCCGCAATTGCCGCAGGGAACCCAAATCCCATCGTGCCGAGGTACCCGCTCATACAGAACCGCTGCTTCTTCATCCGGAAGTTACGTCCGAACCACCACTGGTTCTCACCGACATCAAGGGCGATGACGCAGTCATCAGGAAGCGTCTCAGAGAGGACCTGCATAATATAGGGGGGACGAATAGGGAGAGCATCGGGATCTGCCTCACGGTTGCGTTGATCGATCCACTCCTGCTTCATACGGGCGATCTCATCGGTAAGACCCGGACGCCGCTTCTCAGTCACCATGCCGGTTATGAGCGGGATGGTGAGCGAACAGCTCCCCCAGAGCGGTATCGTCTCCGGACCGATCCCGAGCCGGACCGGGTTGGTATCAACCTGGATGATCGGTGTCTCTGTCGGGACGTTGGTGAACTTTGAGAAGCTTACGCCATAGGTGATGATGAGATCAGCCCGCTCAACGAGGGTGCGTGCCTGCGGAGAGCCGAGCGAGCCGAGGACCCCTATCACCCGGGGATGATCCTCGGGGATGATGCCTTTGGAACGGAAGGTGGTCAGAATCGGGGCATCGATCTTCTCAGCCTGTGCAATGATTGCGTCACCATCTGGGTATGCACCATATCCGGCCAGGATCACCGGATGCTCGGCGGCCTCAATCGCCTCTGCGGCCCGGCGAAGCGATTCATCATCGGGTGTGATTCCCGGTTCGGTGATGACGATCTCCCGCCTGCATATCGCCGGATCGAGCCGTTGTTTCTGGATATCATTTGGGACAGAGAGCTGCGCGACACCATGGCGGAGTCGGGCATACCTGACGGCACGGGTGAGGAGGAGAAGGGTCATCTTTCGATCAGAGATGGTATTATTATAAACCGTGATCGGCCGGAAGAAGGCGTCCTGGTCGATCTCCTGCAGCCCATACTCACCGGTGTACTGGATCGAAACCTGGCCGTTAATGGAGAGAACCGACGCTCTATCTTCTTTTGCATCATAGAGTCCGGTAGCCAGGTTGGTTGCACCCGGTCCGGCTATGGTGAGGCAGGCAGCCATCTCTCCGGTGAGCTTGTTATAGGCTGATGCGGCCATTGCTGCCGCCGCCTCATGCCGGACAACGATATACCGCATCCGCTCATCCCGCCGGATAGCATCGACAAGACCAAGGGAGGATGTCCCCGGGAGTCCGAAGACGAGGGTAATCCCGGATGCAAGGAGTTCTTCAATAATGGCATCCGATACGGTCTTTTCGGACAGGTCATGGGTGATTGTATCCCTCCGTACCATCAGAAACGCCGATCGGGCCGCACCACAGACCGGGCATCGCCAGCTGTCATCAAGTTCGGCAAACCGGGTTTCTGCCGGAGTATCGGTCGCTGGCTCACCAGTCTCTTCATCATACCGGTAGTTGCAGACACCGCACCGCCAGATCATCGGGATGGCGGGACCTGATCGATCTTCGGAAGGGATAGCAGAAAAAGCGTCCTTTCCAGCCGCACAGACCGGGCATCGCCAGTCATGAGGAAGGAGCTGAAAGAGGGTGTGTGGATCTGTTTTGGTTGAAGGCTCACCCGTCTCCTCATCATAGATATATCCGCAGACAGAACATCGCCATTGTGACATCATCAAACCTCGTATCTCTCAGATGATCTGACGAGATAATAGGTCTTGTGGAGTGGGGTGATCCGTCTCTTCCATATACCTTAAATAGAAAGAGATTGGAGATTCAGTATGTACGGCTCGATTTTGGGTATCCTGATTGCTGTGGTGATCGCAGTCGCCCTGTACTATCTCCTGAAGAAGGCGGTATATCTCGTCTATAATGCGATCATCGGTATCGTCCTCCTCTTCCTAATCAATCTGATCAATCTGATGGGTATCTTTGGAAGGCCGGATATCCCCATCAACCTTGTGACGATCCTGATCAGCGCAATCGGAGGGATCATTGGCGTTGTTATTGTTATCCTTCTCCATATCCTCGGAGTGCCCCTCTGAGGATTATCTTGTTTTCCGGGATTGTCTCTCGAATAGCACTTGCTTTGGAGGGGGATAACAGAGAATAAAGAATTGTTCAATCCCGGTGAATAAAACTTTACGAACTGGTGAACAGAAAAAGAGAGGGGGCGGGAGAGATTTACTCAGTTGTCTTCCCGTTGAAATGCTCATGGGATGCTTCAGCTTCAGCTTTTGTTGTATGGATCGTCTTATCCTGGTGTTCCGGTGGAGAGTAGATGGTATAGATTCTGAGATCGGCTGTTTGTGAGCTATTAATGACGTTATGTTCTGCACCGGCAGGAACGATGACGGCACTTCCATCTTTGACGACGTGTTCAACACCATCGATGACAACCTTTCCCTCACCCTGCTCGAACCGGAAGAACTGGTCGATGTCGTCATGGACTTCAGATCCGATCTCCTCGCCGGGCTTTAAGCTCATCAGCACGAGCTGGCTGTACTTTCCTGTATACAGAACCCGCCGGAAATCGGTGTTCTCTACTGTGTCTTTCTCAATATCTGCTGCAAAACCTTTCTTCATATCTATCCTCCATACTTTCTCACGGCAGATGGCCGTTATCACCACTTCGTCAAAGGATTATATTACTGCTTCGGAAAGGGCAATCCAGGAATACATTCACCCTCCGGGGCATGGTTTTTATTGCGCATTGGGAATATGAATAATATGAAGAGAACGAGGTGATATACGATGAATCTTTCAGCACCACATGTACAGGATATCGATCCAAAAGAGGTCGTCTATGTCTCATTTGTCGGAAATTATATCGGAAATACGAGCGTTTTTGAAAAACTGTTTGGCACGCTCTGCGGATGGGCAGGCGACAAGCAGTTGTTCGGGCCGGAGACCCGGCTTCTCTCCGCCTATTACGATGATCCCGATACGACCCCCCCGGAAGAACTGAGGGTCGATGTCTGTATGACGATTCCCCCCGGAATTGAGATCCCTCTGGACGGGGAGATACAGAGGCAGACACTCCCCGGAGGAAAATATGCCGTGATGCAGGCCGAACTCACCGGGCCGGAGGAGTACAGCCCTGCATGGTATGCGATAGCGGGATGGATCAACGAGAATAACCTTGAGCTCGATCTCTCACGCCCGGGATATGAGATCTATCTGAACTCTCCGGATGAGGACCCGGAGAAGCTCCACCGTGTTGAGATCTGCCTGGCTCTCAAATGAGGGGGAACCGGAGCCATTCACAGAGAGGAGGGGAACATATCCCCCTATCATACCAGGGTACGGTCCCGGAAGTCTCCGGGAATCTCACCCCCTCAATTCCGCCACCCGAAGCCCGTAGGCAACAGCAAAAAGATCAGAAGCCTCATGGAGGATAACCGCCACCGCGATCCCCATAATTCCAAGTGCGGCCGCCGGCTGCGCAGGCCGGGGACGATGCAGAAGAAGATGGTATTCTGCCCGATAATCAAATGTGAAGACCAGTGCCGTTTGTGACGGAGCCATCAGTTACCCTGCCTGTTACAGGGGATCTGATCGAGGGCTTTTTGGGGGGTTTTATCTTGTTCTGATGAAAACGTTTGAGAGAGGATAGTATATAGCAACTGTTTTATATTAAAATATCAATAGCCTTATCCTTACACATAATGAGAGTGAATTCCATGATGAATAAAATTTCTAACAGCCTTCTTCTGCTGCTGCTTATCAGCATTCTTGTCATAAGCCTTTCATTCTGCGCAGGATGCACCGATGCATCGAAATCCTCTTTCGGAACAGATATCTTCTGGACAGGAGTCTGGAACAGCACAACAGATGAGAGGGGAATAATGACGCTGATACAGGAGGGGGAGACGGTCTCGGGGATCTACAACAGATCTGATGCTGATCCTGTCAGGGTATCAGGAATACTATCAGAAGAAGGATACATTCTGACCGGCAGATGGGAAAGCAACAGTGCTGCAGGACCATTTGAACTGGTCATGGACACGGGGCAGGCCGCCTATAGCGGCTGGTGGATGAATGAGACGGTATCCGAGGAAACAACACCAATTCCATGGAACGGTACGAGAACGACTCCTCTGAAAGTATCATGGACCGGAATCTGGAAGGACGAGGTTGAAGGGGTCGGAGAGATGAAGCTCCATCAGGCAGGTAACACTGTACAAGGGACATACGGATACGATGGAGATTATGGTGCTATTTCCGGGACGCTATCAGGCGGAGGATACATCCTCACGGGAAGATGGTCCGAGAATGGTGCTGAAGGGCTGTTTGAGTTTACGATGACTCCCCGACAGGATGCCTTTACCGGCTGGTGGATAGATGGCGTCTTGTCTGATGATACAACCAAAAACCTGTGGAATGCTATCAGATCCATGCCGGCAAGCGAATCAGTAAAATAGAGATGATCGATCTTCATGGAGAAGATGCCTGAACTTTGAGAGTGATAATAAACAAAATTTATCATCTAATATACCAATGAAAGGATATGCCATCTCCCGGATCTGATAACACTCAGATCTCAATTCTTTACGTGGATGATGAACCGCCACTCCTTAAGGTAGGCCGGTTATTTCTTGAGAGAAGCAACGGAGTCCGGGTTAATACTCTTGATAAGGCACATGATGCACTTTGTGAGCTGGAGACGCGATCGTACGATGTAATCGTCTCCGACTATCAGATGCCAGGAATGGATGGAGTCGCATTTTTAAAGACACTCAGAGAGAGGGGGGATACAACCCCGTTCATCCTCTTCACAGGAAAAGGGAGGGAGGAAGTCGTCATCGAGGCATTTGAGGCCGGGGCAGACTTCTATATTCAGAAAGGGGGAGATCCAAGATCCCAGTTTGCCGAGCTTGAGAGGAAGATCAGAAAGGCTGTTGATCTTCACAGGGCAGAGAAGGCGAGCAGAAAGAGCGAAGAGAAGTACCGAACACTTGTGGACAGGTCAAGCCAGATGCTCTTCCTGCATGATCTCAACGGCAGGATCCTCGATGTCAATCAGAAGACGATCAAAACCACCGGCTACAGCATGGAAGAGCTCCTTTCGATGAATGTTGTGGATATTGACCCCGATGCAAAGATTCGTACAGATATTCAATGGCTCTGGAAAGATTCGCCAGTCATGGAAGACAGGATATTTCAAGTACGGCACCGGCGGAAGGATGGCTTAGTGTATCCCGCCGAGGTGCATGCAACCAAGGTGGCTATATCCGGCGAACCCTGCATCATGGCACTTGCCACCGATATCACCCAACGTAAGCAGGAGGAGGAGGCACTACGGGAGAGTGAAGAGATGTTCCGGGGCATCATCGACAATCTCCAGGACATCTACTACAGGAGCGATGCTGAAGGGATGATCACGATGGTGAACCACTCAGCAGCTTCCATCTTGGGCGTAGCTTCAGCTGACGAGATTGTTGGAAGGGCAGCTTCCGATTTCTGGGCATATCCTGAGGAACGCAATGAGTTTCTGAGACAGGTTAGAGCAGAGGGGAAGGTCTCCGATTATGAGGCGACACTCAAAAAGGCAGATGGCATTCTCCTCCCTGTTTCAGTATCCTGTCGCCTCCTTTTTGACAATTCGGGAAATGCAGCGGGGATTGAAGGAATCATACGGGATATCACCAGAAGAAAAAAGGCTGAAGAGGCACTCAGGGAGAGCGAGGAGAAGTTTCGGGCACTTGTCGAGCATTCACTCGAGGGGATCCTCATCGCCGACTTCTCAGGAAATATCCTGTTTATGAACCAGTCTGCCGGAGGAATCATCGATGTTGCTGATTACAAAGGGCTGGTAGGAAGAAGGAACGTGCTTGATTTTGTCGCACCTGAGTCAAAAGAGGATTGTCTCCGGGACTTCAATCAGGTTGCCCAGGGTATCGATGCCTACCTTGTGCTTTATCAACTGGTAACAGATGCGAAGCGAACCACCTGGGTGGAGTGTATCGGAAAAAGGATGGATTTTCAGGGCTTTCCTGCGATGCTCGTCTCGATACGTGATATCACTGAGCGGAAACTCACGGAGTTTAATCTTGCCGCTATACAACAACGACTGAAGGAGGTGCATCAGCTCGCAAATATCGGAACCTGGGACTGGATCATGGAGACAGACACCATGACCTGGTCTGAAGAGCTCTATGCCATTGCCGGGAGAGATCCGGCCCTTCCCGCACTGAATTACAAAGAACATCAGCCACTTTACACCCCTGCCAGCTGGGATCGTCTCAAACAAGCGATTCATCGGACACTGGAGACAGGTGAGCCTTTCAGGCTTGAACTTGAGATGGCCCGCCCTGATGGCACGATACGAAACGTGCATGCACTCGGCCGCCAGAGCCTTGATATCAATGGTAATTGCATCGGGCTTCATGGGGCAGTGCAGGATATTACAGACCGAAAGCGGACAGAGAAGGAATTGCAGAAGGTCTCTCTCTATACCCGCGGCCTTATTGAAGCAAGTCTTGATCCGCTCGTCACCATCAGCCCGGAGGGCCTCATCACAGACGTGAACCATGCTACCGAAAAAATAACAGGAATACCCCGAAAAAAACTTATTGGAAGCGATTTTGCTGATTACTTTACCGATCCCGAACAAGCAGGGAGAGGATATGCCGAAGCGTTTAGATCCGGATTTGTGAAGGATTATCCACTCACCATCCGCCACCGTTCCGGCAGGACAACGGATGTCCTCTATAATGCAAGTGTCTATGCCGATCAGTCAGGTACTGTACAGGGTGTCTTTGCCGCCGCACGTGACATCACCGAACAGAGAATCGCAGAAGAGGCCCTCCAGACAGCCAATCATAAGCTGCAGATCCTCTCATCCATCACCCGGCATGATATCCTGAACAAGATAATGATCCTTCAGGCATACCTTGACCTGACAATCGAAGAGATCGATGATCCAAATCTTTCAGCGTATCTGAGTGAGATAGATCGGGCAGGCAATGAGATCCAGCGGCAGATCGAATTCACCCGGACATACGAGGAGCTCGGGGTGAAGAAGGCAGCGTGGCATGAAGTCGAGGAGCTTATTACGGAAATCCCCTATTCCACTATCCCCGTTTATGCAGATTGCGGCGAATACCTGATCCTTGCTGATCCGATGATCGAGAGGGTCTTTTCCAACCTGATGGAGAATACTCTCCGGCATGCGGAGGGGGCGGGCTGGGTGGAGGTGCAGTGTGAGGAACAGAACGGCGATCTTCTGATCACCTGGGAGGATGACGGACCCGGCGTTCCTGACGACCAGAAGGAAGAGATCTTCAAGCAGGGCGTTGGAAGAAATACCGGCTTTGGCCTCTTCCTCGCACGGGAGATCCTGGCGATCACCGGGATAACCATTCATGAGACCGGGGTGCATGGTGAGGGGGCGAGGTTTGAGATCCGGGTACCGGCAGGGGTATGGAAGATGGAGAGGTGAGATAGGGAGATCCATCAGCTCTGAACCTGTGACGCTCATCTTCGACGGAAGGTGGGTGCCGGATCCTACTTTCTCCAGAGCTCATTCTTCTTAATTTCCTCCTTGCAATGGGGGCAGAGGTACGTCTCATTCTCCCCTCCTGTATCGGTCTCCCGTTTCATCGCTTCAGTAAAACCTGATGCCAGGATACCAGCAGGGAGGGCGAAGATACCGATGCCGATCAGCGCGATGATGGCCCCAAGCATCTTTCCAAGCGGAGTGATCGGGACAACATCGCCATACCCGACCGTTGTCAGGGTGATCACCCCCCACCACATTGCAGCCGGAATGCTCGCAAAGGCTTCCGGCTGTGCCATATTCTCTATCTCGTACATCAGGGTTCCGGCAATGAAGAGGGCAATCCCAAGAACGAGATACGTGGTGATCAAGGTATTCTTTTCGGATTTGATCACCCTGACGATCAGGTTGATCGAGGCCGAATACCGGAGCAGTTTGAAGAGACGGAAGACCCTCAGAACGACGAGTCCGGTCAGATTGATCTCGAAGAGAAGAAGAATGATGAATGGCAGGATGACGATGAGATCAATGAGGGCATAGGGGGTCATCGCCCATTTCAACCGTCCAATGAAAGGCTTTCGATAGATCGGATCTGCGGCTGATGCCCAGATTCGGATGATATACTCATAGATGAAGATCATCAGGGTGATGCCTGTAATGCTCCAGAGGGCATTATAGAGAGGAAGGCTGACCTCCTTCAGCTCAGAGATGCTGAGGAGAACCATTGCCAGGAGATTGGCAAGGATCGCTATGGTGATGAAGAGGCCGAAGAGATAGCTCCCTTCAGTACCACGCGATACCGGCTCCATGATATCATAGACCCGTTTCCTGATTGACGAGTAATTCAGTCAACTACCCACGACTGAA
>NZ_JWHL01000028.1 GCF_018132105.1 Methanocalculus chunghsingensis
TTCCCGGTACCCGTATGTTTCCTTCCATGCGGCAACCTCACGCTTGACCGTTGTATAACTGAGTGAGTGACCGTCTCTGAGCAGATACCGCCAGATTAACTTGGCATTGCACCGCTGTTTCTTCTGCTTATGCCGATTGTTTTCGAGGATCCGGTGGATCTTTTCCCGAATTTCATCGGTGACAACCCGACAGGGTTGAATTATCTCTCTTGATTCTGGAACAATTGCATCGATTGTTCCTTCCCGTGCAGCTTGAGCCCGGAGAACATATCGTCTGACAGTGTTATGGGCCACACCAACCTCACGGGCGGTCTTTCGATATGAACCGGTTCGCTCATAGGAATCGAGTATTGTTTTGACAGTCGTCATGGAATACACCTCTTGACTTCCCCCTCAACGCGATGTCTATGAGGGGGAGTTTGATCAGGGGTGGGCAAAAACGAATGAGCCTTTCTTTATATACTCTGGGCAAAAAGGAATGGGCGTATACAGATATAACAGATTTATAACCTTAATGAATATTTCCTATCTTTTTGAGGCTGGTTTCCCCCATGAACAGTGTACATCTGAAGCTGGCCTCCTGAATTTCCTTATAAGGCTTGTGAAATAACCTGCAATGGTATCAAGGGATTTCCATCATTGCGAATGATACATGTAGAATATACCAGTGAACTACCCCCCGCTTGCGCAAGGGGACTTCTCGCCTGTGGAGTTAAAAACAAGTGCAAATAGATCGATGAATTACACTCTGGAGAGTACGGAGCAACAACTGTATAAAAAAGATCTTTTTTGAGTGGTTACGAGCAGCACCCTTCTGCCTATGATGGAGGGTCAGGAAAAAATGATCCTTATTAGATCATCCCAAGATTCGAGAGATCACTTAATATCTTCTGAACCGCACCTCTGGCATCCTCAGGCTGTTTTCCACCGGTAATGATCAGTTTCCCTGAACCAAAGAGGAGAACGACAACCTTCGGCTCCTCGAGCCGGTAGACAAGGCCAGGGAACTGTTCCGGTTCATACTCGATCCGATCAAGGTTGAAGCCGACCGCAATCTTGTTGAGATTGATCGGTGTTCCGAGATCTGCTGATGTGACGATATTCTGGATCTTGTAGGTCAGATCATCAGGAATATCAATCTTCAGATCACGCAGGAGACCTCCAAGGATCTCAAGTCCACGGTTTAAGCTCTCAATACTCTTTGCACCGGTCAGCACTACTTTTCCTGACCCAAAGACGAGGGCGGCGATCTTCGGATCCGTCATACGTAATACGACGCCAGGAAAACGCTTCTTATTGTACTCAGCACCTTTTATCTCGGCGGCAAGGGTAGGAAGGTCAAGAGAATCGCAGACTTTGGCCGATGCAACGATATTTTCAATCTTGAGAGAATCCTCGGGATTGAATGACATGTTTATAAATACCACCATGCAGTATATAAACACTTCCGAGGAGGGGGTGATCCCCTCACTCGTCTATTGTCGAAAGATCCCCAGGATCCTCACCCATCTCAATCGCCCGGAGGACTCTCCGCATGATCTTACCACTCCTCGTCTTCGGAAGTTGATCGACCACCCGGATATCAGATGGAACTGCAATCGGTCCGAGAGTGATTCTGACGTGATAGAGGAGATCCTGCTTCAGCTTTGCAGTCTCTGTAAAGCCATCCCTCAGGAGGACGAAGGCCATTATCCGGTTACCCTTCATCTCATCGGGAATACCAACGACAGCGGCCTCTGCAACAGCCTTGTGAGCAACGAGGGCACTCTCAACCTCAGCAGTGCCGATATTGTGGCCGGAGACGATGATCAGATCGTCAGAGCGTCCGAGGATCATGATATAGCCTTCCTCATCCCGCACAGCGAGATCACTTGCACCATAGCTGTTATCCGGTCCGCTCCAATACTGGCGGTACCGCTCCTCATTCTGATTGACCATACGCATCATCGACGGCCACGGCTCTTTGATAATAAGCTGGCCGGAGACACCCGGAGGCACTGGTTTTCCTTCTTTATCAACGATATCAACGAGGACACCCGGGATAGGCCGTCCGGCAAAACCCGGCTTCATCGGCTCGCCGATCATCGTGGTGATCATATGCATACCAGTCTCGGTCTGCCACCATGTGTCGAGAATCGGAAGCTTCTCTTTGCCGATGACATGATAGAACCACTCAAAAGCCTCCGGGTTAAGCGGCTCACCGACAGATCCGAGAATCCGAAGGCTTGAGAGGTCATACCTGTTCGGATACTCGTCTCCATAGCGCATAAACATCCGGATCGCGGTCGGAGCTGTGTAGAAGATAGAAACACCATACTTTTCGATATACTTCCACCATATCCCGGCATCCGGATAGTCGGGTGTAGACTCCGTGATGAAGATCGTCGCTCCAGCCAGAAGGGGTCCATAGACGATGTAGGAATGACCGGTGATCCACCCGGGGTCTGCAGTACACCAATAGATATCCGAGTCCTTGATGTCGAGAATATACTTCGCCGTATAGTACGTCCCGACCATATAACCACCAGTTGTATGGACGATTCCTTTCGGCTGACCTGTCGTTCCGGAGGTATAGAGGATAAAGAGAGGATCTTCCGCATCCATCTTCTCTGGCGGGCAGTTCTTCTCTGCTGATTCCATCAGTTCATAGAAGTCCTTCTCAAACTCCGGAAGCAGATCGATCTTTGGATCCTGTGTTCTGAGGACGACGATATAATCCACAGTCGTCGCATTGATCAGCGCCTCCTCAAGGATCGGCTTGAGTGGGATCGTCTTTCCCCGCCTGATGCTTGCATCGGCAGTAATGACGATCTTGGCTCCGGCACCGGTGATCCTCGCATGGAGGGCATCTGACCCAAATCCAGCGAAGACGACTGAGTGGACTGCACCAATCCGTGCACAGGCAAGCATGGCAACGATCTGTTCAGGGATATTGGGCATATAGATGCAGACACAGTCGCCTTTCGTAATACCAAGGCTTTTTAATCCGTTTGCAAACCTCTCGACTTCACGGAGAAGCTGCCAGTAGGTGTAACTCCGCTCGCTACCATCATCACCCTGCCAGAAGAGGGCGACTTTATTTCTTCGTGGCCCTGCCGCATTGCGATCGAGGCAGTTGTAACTCATATTACACTTACCATTGATGAACCAGCGGGCAAACGGGTACTCCCACTCCTTCACTTTCTCCCAGGGTTCAAACCATTCGAGTTCCTGACTAATTCTTCCCCAGAATCCATCCGGATCTGTCAGGAATCCCTGGTATGCATGTGCTGCATCCTTACACCAGGCTTCTTTGCGGTACTGCGGATCCGGCAGATACTTCTTTGAGCTGAGTGTCACCTGTTTCTCTGGCATTGATAACCTCCTATCTGACATGATTAATGGTGTAAAATACCAGATCGAGTTTATCAGCATCATATAAAAACATGGTCTGGTACAGAGATGGCAGAGAGAGGAGAGAACCCTGAAGAATCAGGTGCCATATAAGAGGAAAGGCCTCGCGTTTCAATGAGGCAGAGATTACAAAAAAAGGTGAGGCGTCATTCTGCTGATGGCATGATCAGGGATGACTGGCCTTTTCGATAGATATTAACGATTATAAGCAATATAAACCAGTTTTAATCATATTCACGCCATGTATGGTTGCATTCCACACATCTGAAGAAACGAACCTCACTCTCATCTGCAGAGCGGAGCTGCCGAAGCCACCAGAAAGCAAGATTATGCTCACATTTGGGACATTTTACCGCGCATGTCGGAAGTGTTGCCATCTGCTCTTCTTCATCGACGATGGTAATCTCTTTTTCTGTCCGGACACTCGTCATTTTGAGTGATTCGGAATCGGTGATCTCTTCAGAGTAGTCACATCGTCTGCAATGCATCCTGCCGGATCGTGCAATCATAACACTCTTACATTCTGGACAAAACCGCATACATACTATTGGGCATGATGACTATAACCTCTATGGATCGAAGATACGAGATCCCTCACGTATAGTATCCAAACAGGAGGGGGTGATTATAACGCCACAGCCCCCTTCCTCTGGCTTTTTGTCTACGGACGATCAATAGTTCTACAATGAGCGAATATCTGGTTCTCATCTCCTGTATAGGTTTTCTCCTCTTCCTCATTCCAAACCGGTATCGCTGGTACGCAGGGGTCATCGGATGGGCGGCGATATCGCTTCTTCTCCTCGTCTCATTACCGGATTTCCTTGCAATCAATAACTTCCTCTACCCGACACTCGGGATACTTTCGGTTCCGTTCCTTTACCTGACGGCACGCCGCCTCCTGATGAAGGATGAGACGATTGGTGGACTAACAAGAGCGGCAGGCATTGCATTTCTCATCTATGCGCCGTTTGGATTTATCCAGCCCCTGGGGAACTGGCTCATAGGAGTCGTCGTTGGCCAGCTCGTCTGGCTGCTCCATCTTCTGAATTATCCAATGGAACTGATTGCATGGAATATGCTGATGGGAGGATCCATCCCTGGCAGCAATATGGGTTTTCGCCTCGAGATCATCCTCGGCTGCACCGGCATTCAGAGTATCGCAATTATGCTCGGAGTTGCCCTGATGGTGCCTACAACGCTCCGGCAGAAGGTACTCGCATTTCTTATCATCGCCCCGGTGATCTACATCCTCAACCTCTTCAGGAACACCTATGTCTTCATGGCATATACCGGGCAGTGGTACCCCTGGTACCCTGATCTCGTCGGTAACGGAAATTACGGGTATGAGAGTTTCTTCTGGGCGCACAATGTCTTCTGTGAGCTCCTGGCACTGGGCATCCTCATTGCTATCGCATATGGGCTCTTCCGTATTATACCGGATCTTGCGGTGATGGCTGAGCGGCTGGTGACCATCTATATCGGAGATATCAGGCAAGTCTTCCTGAGAGATAGATGATCCGCTGGATTGCAGAGAGATTTGTGCAGATGGCAATGATAATGACGGAGACCCAGATATACCCGGAGACACCACCGAGGATCAGCACAAGGATCGTCTCCGGTCTTCCGAAGAAACCGACCCCTTCAAGGGGATCATCAATCTTTCCACAAACCCGCTCTGAGAAGCCTGCCTCTGCATAGACAACCGGTTTTATGAAGGTATTCATCATCGATCCGATGATGGCAAATGCGACAAGGCCAAAATCGGCAACCGGAGGGAGATCAGAGAACCGTGAGATGATGGCTATCCCTGAAAGCCCGACGCCAAGAATTGCCAGGGTGTCAACATACTTGTCGGCGATCCAGTCGAAGACTGCCCCGAAATTGCTGTGATGATCGGTCTTCCGTGCGACACTCCCATCGATCAGATCCAGGATCGCGGAGATGAAGAGGAGGAGGGATCCGATCACGAACTCCTGATAGGCAAATGAAGCAGCACACCCGATACCAAAGAGAAGGGAGAGTACGGTGATCTTGTTTGGAGATATCCCCAGTCGGACAAAAATATCTGCCAGAGGTTCAAGGTACCTCATACAATAGGGCCTAAGTCCGGTAATATTCATATTCTGCCTCCAAACACAGATCATTTGATCTGCTTGAACCTATACTGTTAAGATATTCGATGTGATATAACAATCGAGAGGATCGTTATGACGCAACAGAAGAACAGACCCCATGTACTCATGATGTCCGAGATCACTGCCGATGGCAAACTGACCCTGAAGAAAGGTGCGTCGAGTAAGATCCTGATGAAACATATGGCACACGAGACAGAGATTCTCCTCCATACAACCAGGGCAACATGCGACGCTATCATGGTCGGATCAGAGACGATCAGGATAGACAATTCCTTCTTAACCGTGAGGATGGTTCCGGGAAAGAGCCCTATCCGGGTCATCCCAAACAGCAGAGGTGATCTGGCGCTATCATCCAATATCTTCAAGCCGGATGCACAGACGGTCATCGCAGTATCCCAGGCTGCCCCGGCAGAGCGGATTGAGGCTATCCGGGCGGCTGGCGCAGAGGTGATCGTCTGCGGATCCGATCATGTCGATCTCCCGCTCCTCCTCACCATCCTGTATGAACGGTTCGGCGTCAGAAAGATGATGATCGAAGGAGGACCTACATTGAACTGGCATATGCTCCATCACCACCTCGTTGATGAGATACGGCTCATACATCTTCCCTTCATTGTCGGTGGCGATGATACACCCTCACTTGTCGGAGGGATGCATATCGAGAGCGAAGATGATATGATCAGGCTTGAGCTCAGGTCAAACTACCTCTGCGGAACAAACCTCGTCACAGAGTACGAGGTCCTCTATCCGGATGAATCATGAATTTTATCGAGAAGGAGATCGCAAAGGCAAAAAGGCGAAGAAAGCTCAGAAAAGGGGCAGTCATCCTTCTGCTTATCATCCTCGGAGGACTGGCAGTCGTTGGGATCCTCAGCCTGGCCGGGCCGTATGCCGGAACTCCGGATATCGCTGTCATCAGGATTGAAGGGACAGTCGTCTCAGGGACAGTTCAGTCCGGGGGATATGCAGGGAGTGAGTATATCGGATCCCAGATCCGGCGCGCAGCAGACGATCCGCTGACACGGGCAATCGTCCTCAGGATCGATTCGGGAGGCGGCACACCCGCAGCGTCCCAGGAGATCGTCCGTGACATCATCTATGCAAAGCAGAAGAAACCCGTGATCGTCTCAATGGGAGATATTGCAACCTCAGGTGCATACTACATTGCAGCATATGCTGATCGCATCTATGCAAGCCCGGATACGATAACCGGGGGGATCGGTGTCATCTGGCTCTTCTATGATATAAGCGGGCAGCTTGAGGAGGAAGGAATAGAGATCGATGCGGTCAAATCCGGGGATAAAAAGGATATGACCTCCCCTTACCGGACACTCTCGCCTGATGAGGAGGGGTATGCACAGGAGTTTGTTGATGCGGCCTTCAGTCGCTTTTATGAAGATATCAGCAGCCAGCGAAATATCAGCCGCGAGTCCATCCAGGATGGACGGGTGATCCGTGGAGAGGATGCGATCAGCCTTGGACTCGTCGATGAGTTTGGGAACCTCCACGATGCCATCGCGGGTGCGCGGATGCTGGCACGCTTCCGCTGATATCAGACGAGGGTGAGAGGATCCCCCTTCATAAACTCCCTGCAGACAGAGGTTGCATACTGACCTGGAGGGAGGGAGAAACGGAGGATGACTGCATCACCTGTTATCTCAGATGCGATCTCGGTCTTCAATGCGATTGCGCGTGACGCGCCATCGAAGGCGCACCCGACGAACGCGGCAGCATCCCTGAAGGCTGATGGGTCAACCCCCGCCTCTTCTGATCGACGGATCATACATTCCTCCATCGGACCCGGACTCTGCAACGAACTGCTTCCTGGAACGAATGCGGCGATGACAGCCCTGCCCCGTTTCAGATGATGGCGGGCTATCGGGAGGTTCTTCTCTGTGACCCGGTCGCTCCTCCCATTTGTGTAGATGAGGGTGTCGCCGGCCTCAGGTTCGTCCAGAGAAAGGCCTCGATCGAATCGTTCGGAGAGAGCAGCATTGAAGAGGTACGACTGCCATGCCGAGACGAACATTGAGAGGAGCTTCGGCGGGAGTGTCCTGAGTGCACCCTCATAATCATCCTGATGTTTTGAGAGGTGATCGAGCATCGCCCGTTCAAATCCGAGTCTGACGGGGAGGGCATGGAGGGCTTCGCGTGCATCACCGGTACTCACGAATGCCCGGCGTGCCTCCTTCACCTCGTCACTCTCGTTTGGAAATGCCTCTCCGATATAGAGATCAACGGCCTCTTTATAGCCACCCTTCAGGATAGAGAGGCCGACGGTATGGGTAACCGGCTTCTGGGCCCCGAACCGCTGGAGACCGAAATAGTTCGGGATGCCATGGTGTACAGTTTCAGAGATACCGGGGATAAAACCCAGGTTTTCTTCCTGACAGCCGCGAATGGTGATCGCAAATCTGTTCCCCTTGAGATCGCCCAGCCCGAGCCCGAACTGGTGCTGGCCGATCGGCTCGATGGTGATATCCTTCAGGGAGACGCGATCAACCGCCTCGGCATCGATCTTATAGAGTGAGATATAATGGCTTGCAACCGCATTGCGATCCTTCGTCCCTGCCCAGCCAATCCGTTTTCTGCTGATCCCAAGCCTCTTTGAGATCTCATGGATGGCGTGCTGATGCTCCCAGGAGCGGCGGGTCACTTTGCAGATGAGATACGGGCCGCTCCCGGTAAAGTCAATCGGGATCTCATCAACGACGAAATCTTCAGGGGTGGTCCTGAGCACTCCTCCGATACCAGGATAATCGTCTGCATAATAGCGCATCTCCAGTTCCCGTTCCAAGGGATAGGGGCTTGGTTTCATAAGAGCTTCAGATCTGAGGTGATGCGGTCAAGGAGTTCGGACTTTGCAGGGCCGAGGCCAAGTGCGGTCACGGTGCCCGGGGGAATCTCAGTGAGACCTGCATCCTGAATGATACAGGCGGGGATACCGTTTGCTTCTGCGATCACCTTTAGTTCAAAGAGTGCCCGCTCCCCGGTCAGTTTCAGCGTCACCTTCTTCTGCCCTTCATCAAGCCAGGAACGCTTCGCTGCCGCACCAGCCTTCTCATAGGCTCCGACGGCGGCATGGGCGATCTGTGCGCACTTCTTTCCGCAACTCATCTTCACATCGTCCCGGATGATCAGGCACTGTTTCCAGGTAAACTCAGGTGGGGCTCTCATCGTGGTGTATCTATGGTGTGGTACAGGAGAAATACATGATCTGTTGGGCAACCGTTATCCCGTATGGTTCCAATCATCCTGTATGACCGATCTTACTATCGGAATGCCCGCTCCTGAGTTCTGTCTCCCTGATGCGGACGAGGAGATGGCATGCCTTGAAGAGATGCATGGGATCTATGTAATCGTCTACTTCTATCCCCGTGACAACACATCAGCCTGTACTCTTGAGGCACGCACATTCTCAGATGAGATGGAGGCGTTTGCCGGACTTAATACGCCGGTCCTTGGAGTCAGCCCGGATACGATACCAAGCCACAGGAAGTTTGCGGAGAAGCATGGTCTGACCATCCGGCTCCTCTCAGATCCTGAGCATCAGGTGATCGAGCGCTACGGGGTCTGGGTCAAAAAGAAGATGTACGGAAAGGAGTATATGGGTGTTGAGCGGAGCACCTTCATCATCGATCCGGATGGAAGGATTGCGGCAATCTGGCGTAAAGTAAAGGTGAAAGGACATGTCGATGAGGTGATGGCACGGCTCAGGGAGCTGAAGGGAGATAGTCGTCAATAATGTTAAGGGGGGCATCCCTTCTCCTTTGAATCAGAATCATTGCTTACTCCCGGTCAGGAGAAAGAAACCTGATGCCTTCCGTGCAATTGATACCTTCTGGAATCCAGCCTCCCTGTAGAAAGCGCTAACCTCATCGGTTACAAGGTATCGGGCATAACGCAGAAACTGCCCCTTTACCACCTCATTCTTACATTGACGGGCAACTGAACCATCATGCTCGATAAAGCTGATGATAAGTTGTCCTCCAAATCCCAGCACCAGAAACGCTTCTGTGAAGACAAACGATGGATCACCGGAAAAGATGACGGTCATCATCAGGGGATTATCATCGAACCAGCGGTTATAGTCACGAGCATGATCTGTGAACTACCCCCCGCTTGCGCAAGGGGCTTCCTGCGAGTGTCCGGGGATCGATGCGATCTTCAGACCTGTATGTCGCAGATTACCGGTAAACTCCTGGTAGCCCGTCCACAGGGCATTTTGTGATAGGCAGCGTAGCATAATATTGACCGCAGCGTTTCTGTCGCGGTCGAACACGCTACCACAATCACACTGCATAACACG
>NZ_JWHL01000025.1:0-10919 GCF_018132105.1 Methanocalculus chunghsingensis
ACAATCCACAGCGGATGCATTGCCGTTTATTCTTATGATTATCACACAAGAGCGGATGCAGTACCTTTTTTCATGTACGATTCTTTCTGAGAAGAGTACCTTTTTCCACGCCTTCCTGGTGATTGCCCTGAATAAAAGAAAAGAGGGGGTCGAAATTGGGGTTGTTGCAGTATTGGTGCAGAGAGCAGGGAGTGCGGTTGTCCCTGGCACTCTGGCAGATACTACTCTCTCCGCAGGGTATATAGCAGCATGCAGCGGAGGGTGAAAGTGAAAAAAGAGTGGTGTCATGGATCGTCGCCATAGGCGATGATCACTATTTCCAAAAAAATTAGTTCTTCGTTTCAACCCGTGAAATCTCAACAGTGAGTCCACGAATTGTACGATCTTTCATTATCTCGACGATCTCCCGTGCGTTCTCCGCAGGGACATCAACATAGGTGAAGGTTTCGTAGATATCGATTGCACCGATGGATCGTCCTGGAAGGCCGGTCTCGCCTGCAATTGCACCAACAATATCCTTTGCCCTGATCTGGCGATCTTTTCCGACCGAGATACGGAGTCGTGCCATACCCGGCTCAATTGTGCCACCCTCATTACCGAAGGTCCGCTCTTCACTATCACGTCCACCAAGGTGGATCTTCATGAGTGCTGTGGCAACCTCGATACAGGTGAGTCCCTCCTCAAGTGCCTGCTCGACATGAGGGATGAATCGCTCACCAAGACCGGTTTCGCAGACTTCCTTCACCTTATCAATGAGGACACGTGCCTGTGATGCCTCGACATCATCGGTCGTTGGAAGGGGCATCCTGGTGATCTTGATCTTTGCGAACCTCTGGATCTCACGGAGTTTGTAGATATCTTTTGGACCGACAAATGAGAATGAGGATCCTGCCCGGCCTGCCCGTGCCGTCCGTCCGATCCGGTGGATATAATACTCAACATCCTGCGGAACATCATAATTGAAGACGGTATCAATCTCGCTGATATCGAGACCACGTGCGGCAACATCGGTTGCAACAAGAATATCGATCTGCCTCTTTCGGAACTTCCCCATGACGCGATCCCGCTGGGTCTGTTTCATATCACCATGAAGTGCGTCTGCGAAGTATCCTCGTGCCTGGAGACGTGATGTCACATCATCGACGGCCCGCTTTGTGTTGCAGAAGACCATTGCGAGATCAGGATTTTGGATATCCATCAGGTTACAGAGGACATCAAGCTTCTGGCGATCTTTGACCTCGAGATAGAACTGTTCTATCTGGGGAACCGTCATCTCAGCATGAACGACCTTGATAAACTCAGGGTTCTTCTGGTATTTTTTGGAGAGATCCAGAATGGCTGAGGGCATTGTGGCCGAGAAGAGGAGAGTCTGTCTTCCTTTTGGCGATGATTTCAGGATGCGTGCGATATCGTCTCGGAATCCCATGTCAAGCATCTGGTCTGCTTCGTCCAGAACGACGAACCTGAGGTTGGCGACGGTGAGGGTCTTCCGATCAAGGTGATCCATGATACGGCCCGGTGTTCCGATAACGATCTGTGCTCCTGCCCGGAGTGCCCGGAACTGCCGTTCGATCGGCTGGCCGCCATAAACGGGGACAATTGAGAGGCCTTTTCTGTACTGGCCAAAACGTGCAAATTCTTCTGCAATCTGTATCGCTAATTCCCGGGTCGGTGCCAGGACGAGTGCCTGAACATCGCGGTTATCGGGATCGATCATCTCTATAAGTGGGAGGCCGAATGCAGCGGTCTTTCCGGTTCCGGTCTGTGCCTGCCCGGTGATATCTTTACCCTCAAGGATGAGAGGTATAGCCATCGACTGAATTGGTGTTGCCTCTTCAAAGCCCATATCCGCAACGGCCTTGAGGAGGTCCTGGGATATTGAAAAATCCGAAAACTTTTTAGGTTCTTCCATTACGTACTATATCACTCTCTGAGGACTTAGTATCTTTGGATCGGGGAGATATAGGAACCAGAAAATGATTGATTATTTTTAATAAAAAAAGGATTTTGGAATACTAGCTGCTGTTTATCGGCTTGAGCAGGAAGTACCCGATAATTGCGCCAATGAACGCAAGGACGATAATATAGGGGAAGACGCCGAGGTAGCTTCCCGTAGTATCCCGGATAAAACCGGCAAGTTGTGGGCCGGCGATAGCACCTGCACCATAGGCAAGGAAGACGAGTCCGTAACACCGCGGATAGTCACAGGTTCCAAAAAACCGTGCTGTTGCCGTCGGTGCGATAGCGAGCCATCCGCCAAGACAGCCCCAGAGGATGCAGAATGCGATGATGTAGGTGATCTGGGAGGGAACTACCCAGAGCATCATCGAAGCGGCTGCGATCAGGAGGAAGGATATGACCGCCGCCCGGGCAGGCCTGAGGTGATCCGTCAGCCATCCGAAGAAGGGCCGACCTCCCCCATTAAAGATGGCAAAGACACCGACGAGCGCTGTTGCGAGGAGCGGGGCGATCCCGACGACCTCGACCCCGACCGGTTGGGATATGGATATCGCCATAAGTCCGGCGAGACAGCCGATGAAGTAGCAGATCCAGAGCCCATAGAAGGTCGGCGTCCTGATCATCCGGGATCGATCACACTCGCAGGTTTCAGCAATCGCCGATGGTGCAGGTCTCCACCCCGGTGGTGCAAATCCTGGTTCAGGGAACCTGAGTGGTAGTGCACAGAGGGTTATGATGACCAGGAATGCAACGCCAAAGACCCTGAAGGTGGTCATCACACCGATGAGTGGAATGAGGTATCCTGCGATGTTTGCAGAAATAAATGCAGAGAACCCGAATCCCAGCAGGGCAAGGCCGACGGCAAAACCACGCTTGTCCGGGAACCAGCGGGTGGCAAGAGCAACAGGTACGCCATAGGCGATCCCAACTCCTGCACCACCGATCACACCATAGACGAGATAGAGCATCTCAACAGATGTTGCTGTTGATGCCAGAAGCCAGCCAAGTCCGGTAAGCAGGCCTCCGACGATCGTCGTCTTCCTGGGTCCCCATTGATCGATATACCTCCCCGCAAGCGGCATCGCTATTGCGAATGCTGCAAGGAAGATCGAGAATGGCATCAGGATCTCGTTTGCAGTCACCGTTTTTCCGAGATCGGTGATGAAGTAGTCTGTCAGAGGTCTGACAAAGACACTCCATGCATAGATACTTCCAAGACAGATATTGATGATCAGCCCGAGGAGAACGTAGAGCCAGCGCCCCCGCTCTATCGGGAGTCCGAGTATGTGTTTATCTTGCATGGTATAACCGGGTAAATAGGTGGGATGGGTTTTATTCTTCCAGTGTTGATATGTCACCGGGGTCGATTCCCATCTCCTGCGCTTTCAGGACACGGCGCATGATCTTTCCGCTCCTCGTCTTTGGCAGCGAGGGGACAAAATCGATCTCAGACGGCATCGCGATCGGTCCTATACCCATCCGGACATGGTAGATCAGCTCATTCCTCAGCTTCTCACTCGGTTCATATCCGAGCCGGAGGATGACAAAGGCCTTGACTGCCTGCCCCTTAAGAACATCGGGTTTTCCGATGACTGCCGCTTCGGCAACCGCTTCATGGGAGACGAGGGCACTCTCGACCTCGGCAGTACCGATATTGTGGCCGGCGACGATGATGATGTCATCTGCACGCCCGAGTACCATAATGTAGCCATCCTTGTCCTTGACGGCGAGATCGCCTGCGGTATAGTATGGGGGGATCGTCTCCCAGTACTGGCGGTACCGCTCGTCATTGTTATGGACCGTCCGCATCATTGATGGCCAGGGCTCCTTGAGGACCAGCAGCCCGCCGACGTTTGGTGGTACCGGATTTCCTTCTTTATCGACGACATCTGCCTGGATTCCAGGGATTGGACGTCCGGCAAAGCCGGGCTTCATCGGTTCCCCGACCATCGTCGTGATCATGTGCATCCCTGTCTCGGTCTGCCACCATGTATCAAGGATCGGGCATTGCGACTTCCCGATCACCCGGTGGTACCAATCGAATGCCTCCGGGTTAAGAGGTTCTCCGACCGATCCGATGATCCGGAGTGTGTCGAGGTTCGACTTGTTCGGCCATTCCTCTCCAACCTTCATGAACATCCTGATCGCTGTTGGTGCTGTATAGAAGATCGTTACCCCAAACTCCTCGATGATTCGCCACCAGATGCCGGGATCCGGGTAGTCCGGGGTGGTTTCAGTGATAAGAACTGTTGCACCGGCTGCAAGCGGGCCATAGACGATGTAGCTGTGGCCTGTAATCCATCCGGGATCTGCGGTACACCAGTGGACATCGTTCTCCTTCATGTCAAAGACATACTTTGAGGTATAGTATGTTCCGACCATGTATCCTCCGGTGGTGTGGACGATCCCCTTTGGCTGCCCGGTCGTTCCGGATGTGTAAAGGATGAAGAGCGGATCCTCGGCATCCATCACCTCAGCTTCGCAGTCTTTGCTTGCGTTCTGAAGAAGCTCGTGGTAATCGATCTCCATCTCTGAAACGAGTTCGAGCTGGGGTTTTGTCCTCCGCAGGACAACGATCTTCTCGACACTCGGGGCATTGATGACTGCATCGCCAACGATCGTCTTGAGTGGGACCCGTTTACCTCGGCGATATCCGACATCGGCGGTGATGACGACCTTTGCATTGGCATCACGGATTCTGGTGTTGAGTGCGGAGGCACCAAAACCACCATAGACGATGCTGTGGACAGCTCCGATTCTCGCACAGGCGAGCATTGCAACGATATGCTCAGGGATGAGTGGCATGTAGATACATACGGTGTCACCCTTTTTGATCCCGAGGCTCTTTAATGCGTTTGCACACCGCTGTACCTCACGGTGGAGCTGTCTGTAGGTAAAGATTCTCTCCTGCTCCTCCTCCTCGCCACGCCATATCAGGGCAACTTTGTTCTTCCTCTCGCTGTTGACATGCCGGTCGAGGCAGTTGTACGTGATGTTCGTCTTCCCATTAACAAACCATTTCGCATAGGGGTGGCTCCATTCTTTCAATCTGTCCCATGGTTTGAACCAGGTGAGCTCCTGTGCCATTCCCTCCCAGAAAGCGTCCGGGTCTTTGAGATAGTGGTTATATGCCTCGTTATAATCACCAATGTTCGATGCCTCCTTGTACGAAGGATCCGGAACATAGGTCTTTGACTCGAGTTTTACATCGAAAGATTCTGCCATTGTCTTCTCCCCCATGCAGCATGCATGGATGTTGGATCAGGTCTCTCTGATCTATTCGCAGTGCTTACACACTCTTGTTGCTCTCAATTTATGATAAAGGTTATATTTGTTGAACACAAATGCACTGCATAGTGTATCATAGGGAGATTACGGGGTATATGCCAATGCCTGTTAAAAATGAAGAGATGATTCAAATAAAGGATATTTTGAAACGTTATCCGAGAGGGATGAGTATCACGGAGATATCATCTGCACTGCATCTCCACCGGAACACTGCAGCGAAGTACCTGGATATCCTCAAACTCAAAGGGGATGTCGACCGAAAGCAGATCGGAACGGCAAAGAATTATTTTTTGGTCCAACGGGTTCCTGTCTCTTCTCTGATCAGGTACTGGCCAGCCCCGGCTCTCATTACCGACGCCCGGCTCCATGCCGTCATGGTGACTGAAGGTGTTCTGACTCTCCTTGGCTGTTCCCTTGATGTCATCTATGGCGAAGTGATAGAGGAGATTCCAATCGCGATCTTCAATAACCCGGAGATCACCCGTATCTGCCATGATGCGGTTCAGGGGATATCCGGGTCGATCCCGGTTCGGACGGTGATCAGAAAGCGGGAACTTGTTCTCCGAATCGTCGGGATACCGGTCGTCTTCGATACCGGACGGGACGGGGCTGCACTCGTCTTTTATGATGAAACGGGTGAGTATCATGCACGGATGGAGCAGGAACGGTACAAACAGCAGTATGAGGCTCTCACCACCGGACAGACCGAATTCATCCTCCATGTCGGACCGGACATGACGGTGACATTTCTTAATACCCCGTTCTCTATCCGTGCAGGGCGGAGTGAGGAGCAGATCCGTGGGATGGCATTCCGCTCATTCTTCCCTGCCACTGCTCATGAGATGATCACGTCTCTTCTCCAGGGTATCACCATTGATTCGCCCTCCGGAGAAGCAACTCTTCCGATGATCAGGACTGATGGAACCCTCCGCAGGGAAAAGTGGAGTATTCGCGGTATCTTTGATGATCAGGGGAGGGTGGTTGCATACCATGCAGTCGGACGGGATATTACCGAGCTCATCACCTGCCGCGAGCAGCTCGATCAGTACCACAGGAACCTTGAAGAGCTTATCGAAGAGCGGACACGATCGATGCAGGAGGCGAACCGGATGCTGATGGCGATGATCCGGGAGAAGGAGGACCTTGAGCGGGATCTCCTCTTCATCCAGTATGCCTTTGACCATGCATCGGATTCGATCCTCCTCTTCAATGAGGAGGGGCGGATCATACGGGCTAACAAGACCGCTGCTCTTCTGCTTGGCTATTCCCATGAGGAGCTTCCGGGGCTGCATGTCTATGAGATCAATCCCTCAATCTCAAAGAAGCAGTGGGAGCAGATGTGGGCAGCCGGATATCCCGGGAAGAAGGAGAGGACTGAATCGATCCATCGGCGCCGAAACGGGGAGATTTTTCCAGTGGATGTTTCCCGGACGTTCGTTCGGTTCCTCGACAGGATGTACTTCTGTTCAATTGCCCGGCCGATAGAGGCAGGAAGCGGAGAACAAATACATTAAAGGTTTCCAAACCCGAAAGTACCGCAATTCAGGATATCGGGTATAATCCTGTTTTTTTCCGGAGGAGATCATATGTTTGAGAAAACACTGATTCCGGTCTCATATGGGGAGAGACCAGAGGAACTGAAAAAGATCGGGAAGATTCTGAAGAATCTTGGATCAACCTCTATCTGCCTCTTTCATGTCATCGAGGCGGGCTCGCTCTTCCGGGGATCCGATATCTCCTGGCTCACGATCCTAAAGGAGACACTTGAGGAACTCGGCCTTGATGTAGAGGTGAAGATGGGGGCTGATCATATCGCCTCCTCTATTGTTGAAGCGGCACTGCATGAGGGTGCTGATGAGATCTATATGAAGACGAAACGACGCTGGCAGATCGGAACGATGCTTCTTGGGAGTATATCACGGGATCTCCTCCGCCTCTCAGATATTCCGGTCTTCGTTCATAAGGTGAGGCCCCGTCTTCCAGGTGATGAGGAGGTGATTACACGGGAGGATCTGATCATCCTCTATGCAACCGACTTTGGTGAGGCATCCGTCCGTACGATTCCGTATCTTATGGAGTTTCAGGGAGGATGGTGCCATATCCTCCATGTGAGGGGACGAATGGCGGATCCCTTTGCGGAAGAGATCGAGAAGAGGCGTCTGCATGAGAAGCTTCTCGCAGTTGAGGAGGAGCTCCGCCCGTACTATGGGCGTGTCACCTCCGAACAGATGGTCGGCGATCCATCATCTGAAGTGCTTCATGTCTCTGATCAGATCAATGCCGATGTTATCGTCCTTGGGAGGAAGAAACCTGCCTTCTTCTCTGCACCGATGGGTGAAACCGCAGAGAGGATCGTCACCTCATCCAGGGCATCGATCTTCCTTGTTCCATAACCGGAGGTTCGTATGTGGAATGAATATCTGAAAAGAGAGTCTGTCTTCCTCCTCTCAGCCGGGATAATCCTCTTTTTCATAGCAGTCGGGATCATCAGCCCTGATCTGCTTGAATCTGTATCGCAAGCGATCCATGCCGGTATCCTTGACTATTTCAGCTGGTTGTATCTCATCTCAGCCTTCTTCTTTCTCATCTTCGCACTGGGGATTGCTCTCTCTCGGTACGGAACGATCAAGCTCGGGTATGATGCAGAGAGGCCTCAATACAGCTTTTTTGGATGGATTGCGATGCTCTTTGCGGCAGGAATGGGGATCGGACTCATCTTCTGGGGGGTCTCTGAGCCGCTTCTTCATTTCCTCATGCCACCGCCATTCATGACTTCCTCAACCCCGGAAGCTGCTTCGTTTGCGATGCGTTACGTCTTCTTCCACTGGGGTATCCATCCGTGGGCTATCTACACCATCGTCTCCCTTTCGATTGCCTACTTCTCGTTCCGGCGGGGAATGCCGGCGCTGATCAGCTCATGTTTCTACCCGGTGCTTGGGGAGAGGATCTACGGGATGCCCGGCAAGCTTGTTGATGTGCTGGCTGTCTTTGCGACGGTCTTTGGTACTGCAACGTCGCTTGGGTTTGGTGCCCTCCAGATTCATGCAGGATTTACCCACCTCTATGGATTGTCGTCTGCCATCTCTGTAACGATTGGGATCATCGTCATTGCTACCGCTCTTTTTATGGCATCAGCAATCCTTGGTGTCGAGAAGGGCGTTCAGATACTCTCCAAAATTAATATCATCATCGCGACAATCCTCCTTCTCTTCATCCTCTCACTTGGGTCAACACCCTATATTCTCAATATCTTCACCTCCACTCTCGGGGGATATATCAATAACGTCATTGATCTCAGTCTCCAGTCCTATCCGTTTGAAGGATATGGATGGAGCAGAGACTGGACGATCTTTTACTGGGCATGGTGGATCTCCTGGTCCCCCTTCGTCGGACTCTTCATCGCCCGGATCTCCCGTGGCCGGACGATTCGTGAGTTTGTCCTGACAGTCCTCTCTGTCCCGACCCTCTTCACCTTTATCTGGTTCTCTGTCTTTGGGGGATCGGCGCTGTATCTTGAGCTTGAGAGAGGTGTCGATCTTACGAGTGTTGCGGGTGAGGATGTCTCGCTTGCTCTCTTTGTATTCCTTGAACAGTACCCGGTATCCGGTCTCCTCTCCCTCATTGTGATCCTCCTCCTGATCGTCTTCTTCGTCACCTCGGCCGACTCGGCGACGGTGGTGCTGGGCTCCCTCACCTCAGGGGGGAGTATGATCGTTCCGATGTACAAGAAGGTAATCTGGGGTCTCTCTCTTTCAACGGTGGCAATTGTCCTTCTACTGACCGGAGGGCTTGATGCTCTCCAGATGATGGCGATCACAGCGGCGTTTCCATTTATGATCGTGATGGTTATTCTCTGCTATACGCTCTGGGTCGGTCTTTCGCAGGAGAAGGATCGGATAGAGCAGTGAAGGGGGAATACATCCCTCTTCTGCTTCAAATTTAAATAAATAATGTTAATATTCGACAAATCCAATTTGAATAAATATATATATCGGGATGGTGTAGGAGATGTATGACCCAGAAAGGAGAATCACAGAGTCTCTATAGTCGGGAGTATATCATGCCCGGCTCAATGATGAAAGGGCAGAGAACGTCTCTTCGCTCCGAATACGCTGCATCAGCAAAAAGCCGTGATATCTACAGCCGCGAGTATCTCATGGCCGGGGCCGCGGTATCCCGGTCTGCCGGAAAGAAGACGGCGACTGTGCCTGCTATGAAGGAGAGGGATGCCTATAGTCGTGAGTACCTGGTTGCAGGGAAGGGTGGAACCGGCGTATCACTGGTGACTGCAGGAACAAAAGAGCGTGATCTCTACAGTCGGGAGTATCTGATACCTGGTGCTGTCTCTCCCGAACCTCCCGGGAAGAAAGATGCGGTGAATAAGCCACCTGTTATGGCAGCCCGTGAGAGGGTGCCGGATGCCTATAACCGTACGTACCTGGTCCCCGGAGAGGGTACGGGAACTGCACTATCCACTTCAAACGTCGGGGAACAGGATGTCTATAGCAGAAAGTACCTGGTGCCTCAATCTGGCGTCAAATCTGCAGGATCTGCGCATGTTTCCATGTATAAACCCGGGGTGTTTAAGATAGAAGGCTCTCCGGCGAAAGCTGCTGTGGAAAGGAAAGAGACACCGCCAGCACCACCACAGGAGATCGCTCCTGCCGAAAAGGCTCCTGAAAAAGCATCAGAAGAGTCGCTCGTGGAGAAGATATCAAAGTTCGTGCATGGTATCTTTGGATCAAAGTGAAACGGCTCTTCATGCGGAGTGAAAATTTCTTTCCTTTTTTCTATCCTTGTTCCGATAGGATGAGATGCTTAGGTTAATTACTGAAAATTACCTTCTGCTTTTCATCGGAGCCCGGAGTTTTGATGATATCAAGGATCGGGTATGGTATAATAAAAGGAGGATGTGAGGATAATCCGGCTATCGATCACCCTCTCACGTTTCTTCAACAGCTATACCTTCATCTGCTACATCGTCTCCGGTTTCATCACCGGGAGAACCAGATTCATTCCCGGCTTCATTCCCTGTTTCATCGTCGGTTTGATCGCCTGGTTCTTCTTCGGTTTCATTACCGGTTTGATCTTCTGTATCACTTCCCTCTTCTGTATTCTCTTCTTCCTCAGCCTCCTCCTCCTCAACGGGGATGCAGTCTATCCAGAGGCTCCCCTGAACCGGTCCTTCTCCTCCTGATACGGTTATTGAGAACAATATCGTGCTTGTTGCATTAACTTCAAGAATTTCAGGCAGTATCACCCGCTCATTCGGTGAGAAATATACTGTCTCTCCATTCTCTCCAAGTCGTGCTCCATAGATGATAAGATCGTCATCAATACCCATATTGCACTGCCGAATTGTAATGTATACTGGAACATTTCCTGTATTGCGGACGGTCGGCTGTACGGCGGTTTCAGAACTTGCATTAATACCAATCCATTTCTCTGTGCCGATCTTCAGCTCGCCATAGTCAAGACTGTTGATATCGGTTGTGATGGCGGCAATAACTGGATTGGTGATGGGAACGTCAGTCTTTGTTGGATCTGAGTTTGCCTCTTCATCTTCAGCAGCTTCTTCTCCGGTTTCATCGCCGGTCTCGTCTCCTACTTCTTCCCCGGTTTCTTCCTCGGCTTCATCTCCGGTCTCGTCTCCTACTTCATCTCCGGTTTCT
>NZ_JWHL01000025.1:11052-18462 GCF_018132105.1 Methanocalculus chunghsingensis
TTCATCTCCGGTCTCGTCTCCTACTTCATCTCCGGTTTCATCCTCGGCTTCATCTCCGGTCTCGTCTCCTACTTCATCTCCGGTCTCGTCTCCTACTTCATCTCCGGTTTCATCGCCTACTTCATCTCCGGTTTCTTCCTCGGCTTCATCTCCGGTTTCTTCCTCGGCTTCATCTCCGGTTTCTTCCTCGGCTTCATCCCCGGTTTCTTCCTCGGTTTCATCTCCGGTCTCTTCTCCTACTTCCTCCCCGGTTTCTTCCTCGGTTTCATCTCCGGTCTCTTCTCCTACTTCATCTCCGGTCTCTTCTCCTACTTCATCTCCGGTTTCCTCCCCGGTCTCTTCTCCTACTTCATCTCCGGTTTCATCGCCTACTTCATCCCCGGTTTCGTCACCTACTTCATCGGCTTCTTCGCCCTCTTCCCCTCCTTCTTCTCTGTCCTCTTCTCTATTCGAGTCTCCAAAATCATCCCCGGAGTAATCTCCGGCTTCCTCTTCGTCTCCGTCTTCAGGTTGTTCTCCGAAATCATCCCCGGAGTAATCCCTGGTTTCCTCTTCATCTCCGTCTTCAGATTGTTCTCCAAAATCATCCCCGGAGTAATCCCCGGTTTCTTCCTGGTATCCTTCTTCGTCTCCTGTATCATCTCCATATTCTCCTTCCGGTTGACTGCCACTCATCAAAGGGCCATTCTCAACAGAGTCGGATGCCTCCCGATTGGCAGAACCCGGAATAATAGTGGCTGATAGAATCAGGATCACGATTATCAGCGTGATCCAGGTATTCGGTTGTTTCATAATGGATCAACCTCTCCCGGTTGTTCGGCAGTGTCTGCCGAACATCGTCTTCTCTTTCGCTGCCCTCCTTAGCGATATATCGTTCATTTCTGTTCTTTGTCCCTCATACAAGGCCCAATATGTAATCAGATACGTACCTGCATCTGCAATTTTTAAATAAGAGAAGAATTCAAACTGATTGCCGACCGGGACACGCATGGATTCCACTTGATTGGTATTGATGACAATACCATTCCGGGAGAGCCCTGTTTTCAGAACTACACGGGATGCAATCTCTCCAGGATTGGATAAGATATCATTGAGTGAAGTGGGAGTGCCCGCCTGTATCATACTCTCATACCAGAGATTGACATTGATGCCCTGATCTCCAGGATTACAGATACTCAATGATCGCTCATAGCTTCCATCACATTTGAAGTGATTGATCTCGGTCTCCTGTGGTCTGATACCCGTCCCTGCAGCGAACGCAGGCTGGTAGAGGGGCATCAGCAAAGCTCTGGCGGTGAAAAACATATCTGATGCACCTATAGTACTCATGGTACCTTCCCGTATCTGCTACAGAATCACTCTCTTAACGAAAAAAATCGGGACCATATGCCGTTTAGCGACATATGTCCCCGTCGAACTGGCTCTGAACTGATCTCAGTCCAGATCAGATCCCATGCAGGGTAGTAATATACTGGTTTTATGCTTATGGGCTGATGTCCCACCATGGATCGGCAGTGATCGTCATTGTACCAATGTGTGAATCATTGCTCCATGCTTTGAGGACTTTAATCTTGAAGTCGAGTTTTATTGTGTTGCAGAGTGGCAGCGGGTTGGGCAGCGTAATTTCCTCTTCGGGCATATACTCAACCCAGTTGTCTGAGTTGTCGCCAAGCCGTGCACCATAATTGACATCCCATCTGTATGCACCATTGACGAGTGACTTGCCAATACCCATGTCATCCTGCTCAATGGAGATTGACATCCAGGTGTTGCCGATGTTCCTGATGGTTGGCTTGTCTGCAGTGCCAAATGTTGCATCACCGCTGATTGGCTTCCAGTTATTGACCGAGACTGATCCATAGTTTACGGATGCGAAGTCAAGCTCAAATGCTGCAACCGGAACATAATAGAACTGGCTTGCAACTGGTGCACTTGGGTTGTCGTTGTTGTCAAAAGCGGTTGTCTCGACTGGATACCATCCGCCTGGCTGTTTGTAGTACTTGTCTGCACAGCCCCAGAAGAGCTTCGCCTCATCCTGGCTCAGCTTATAATCAATTTCCTCCCAGGTGGCACCGTTGAAGGTAACAAGACCTGCAAGATATGCAGCCTCAAGAGCAGCTCTGGCGGCAGCCTTGTCATCTTCATTGTTCACTTCGTAGTATTCGCTGGCGATGACCTGATACTTCTTGGATCCATCCCACTCGTTCCATACTGTACCTGTGGTCTGATCCTCCAGTCCCTGGGCGTTGCCCAGTGGGTGATAGACCTTGTTGGATACCTGAACGATTGTGTCTGGTCCCTGTGCATCATAGACGACTGCATAGTAGCAGAGAGTCTTGTAGGCATCATATTCTACAGGTGGCATGAACTGGGGCAGATCTACCTGGTGTGTCGGGTCGCCGTTTTCCAGTTCAGGGGTTAAATCCTGTTGCCATACTGCCATCACCCAGGGGGGGTCTCCTCCACCCGACTGGATAGTAGCTGATGTAACCACCTCATCGGCGCTCACCGGTATCGCAAAAAATGCGAGTACCATCATCAGTGCAACCAGAGTGGCTGCAGCTTTTCCGATCATCATTTTTGTTCCTCCTTTACTCTTCGATCCGGGTGGCAGGAATGGGTGCTTCAGATCGTATGGCACGGTAGGTGATTTCTCTGTCCTGCAAAGGTCATTGACCTTTTTTTTATCATGTGGATGTCCGGGAAATCACCCCCTCCAATCAGGGTTTGCCTGTTCTTTGGAGCTGCCGTACCCGGACAGGCTTCTGTATCTACCTGTGCTGATAGTAGCTATATCTTAGAAATATATATAATTATTCATTATATTAATTTACGAATATATTATAAAAACAGAGTGAGGAATAAAAGCATTATGATTAGGCTCTCTTTCGTACATCCGTTTTTTTGAAAAATTATACATCTACTATTGATTATTGTATTTATGTAGCACGTTAACTGGTGAAAAATTCCTTCAATTGACTCATCGAATTTTCACTATTGTGTGAGGTCTCTTTCAAACCGATAACTGGTCTGAATACTTCTGCCTTTTCTTATGAATTGCCGTTTCGCTGTCGTGAAATCAATTTTAATCTCGATTTCAGCCTGTGCATCTCCATTCTATGGGTATGCGCCCTCATCATGGCTTCGATTTCGGGATCGTTGTAGAAAATGATATGCGTCTCTTATCCGCTCGTTTCTCTCTTCGAATGTCTCTTCTCCTCTTGAGGGTATAGTTCTCCTGCGGCCTTGGTTGCAGTCATCGAGCTTTCCCAGACGATATGGTGGCAGAATCTGATCTCAGGGTATTCTGCCAGGCACCCTTCCGGTATTCTGAAATGAAAGCAATCGCATTCTTGTCATAGGTCGTTTTATCCACCACTTTCCCCACAAAGATATCTCAAATTTATGACAGCTCCCGCCAGAATGAGAACCATCCCGCTTCTCCATAGTGATGTTGCACAACAGACGATCAGGGGTATAGAAGAAGCGTATCTCCTATTTTGCACTCGTGCGGATGTACCACTCCGGGGACCTCCCGAATCGGCCAAATCTTGCCGTTATCTGGAGAAGGACGGCCGTTACAAACTGAGATTTCCTGCATCGCATATCACGATACGGAACGGCTATGTCACCCTCGGGAGATCACGGACATTTAAAAAACAGCAATGCATTAACCTGGAAAGAACCGACCTTCAAAATTCTGTCACAGATCCAGCCAGAAAAGATCCGTGAAATGACCCTTGGTCCAGTTTATAAGAGATTACGCGGTGGCTGTATCAGAGCAACTCCGACATCGTGATCAATGTGGACGAGAATGGTGCGTTAAACCCTTTGAGGAAAGCAGCTGGGGATTTGGTTATGAAGCCGATAATCAGGTGCAGTCGTGTCAACCGGCTGGTACGAATATGGCTCAACTACCAGCAACCTTCGTACAGATGAAATTGCATTATCTCTTGTACAACCGATATTGCAATCCCTTCCCTTCAGGGTGGGGTTGTTGATACCAACTATTCATCAGTAAGGACGGCAGCATCCTTTTGTGGTAGACCGGGAGGGATCACCGGCCCCTCTTTCCATATCACCAAATAGCGTAATTCATCCTCAGAATGCCTGGGATCATCAGGAAAAAAGTATTTGGTGTTTCCTCAATCTGTTGAGATTCCTTATGCACTCGCCTGATCGATCACCCTCTTCTCTTCAGCCGGCCCCCTGTCGCAAATATAATCAGCATCATCGCAGCACCAATGACAGAAACCGGCGAGAGTGGTGAAGCCTGTGGTTCTGCCGATGATCCACCTTCCGATACTGTCAGCGACACGTCTTTCATCTCGGTTCTCTGTCCTTCATACAATGCCCAGTATTTGATCTGGTACTCTCCGGGCTCTGCAACAGTTAGGTAGGAGAAGAGCTCTGATCTGCCTCCGACCGGGACAAGAACGGTGTCACCGGAGATGGCGTTGATAAAGTTGCCGTTTTGATAGATTTCAGCATTCAGAACTGCACGGGTTGCAATTTTTCCGGTATTAGTAAAGATACCGTTGAGCTTAATGGGTACCCCCGTCTGCATCATCCCCTCATACTGAAGGTCGCTCAGTGTTCCTTCCCGGCTGAGCTGACCGTATGGAAAGACCTCAAAGTCCATCTCCTGTGAGGCTATCTGTTCCCCACGGAGCATACCGACGACGTTTGCTGTGTATGTTCCCGGTTCCAGTCCTTCGGTGGACCATTCAACCAGAATCGACTCAATTGTCTCTGGAGTAACCCTTTTCTCACTTGAGCGCGCCTCTCCAATGACCTCCCCATCCTTTTTTATGGTGCTGTGAATCTCAGGTGAGACGATAACATTACCGGTATTTCGAAACTGGACATCAATTACCAGTGGCACGCCTGTCTCGGTGTTTGCAACACTGATACCTTCAACCTTTCCGGATACTATCTCCCTGCCAATAACATGAATCGTGACCACAGATCGCGCCCTGAGAACAGTCCCAACTCCACCTGCCATGGCTTCTTCGCTTTGTGTTTCAGCGACAATTCGCGCCTGATACATCTCAGTCGGTGTATCTTCCGGTACGATAACCTTGAAAAGCAACTGGACATTTTCCCTGGCAGGTATGAATAGCTCAGAGATCTCTGTTTGTCTGTTATCCAGTCGGTATAGGGCAATCCAGTCGCCTGCTGCCCCCTCTGTCCGGACATTGATATTCACTCCCTGATCTGCGGGATTAAAGATGGTCAATGATCGCTCGTAGGTTCCTCCACGAGTAGCCTGATTGATGGTAACCTCGTTAGGTCCAATGCCTATACCTGCAGCTAAGGCAGGCTGGCAGAGTAGCACCATCAGGGTTATGATGGCCAGTGTTACCGATAATACATATCTCCTCTTCATTTTTATGTTCCTCCCTTCCAATACAGAAATTATGCCAGATCCGCTAAATCGGGAGCATGCCTTCGTGGCATATTCCTGTTATCCGATGTACATCTCTTCTTTGTCCCCCCGATCTCATGCAGTCGGGTGGTAATACTCAATTATACTTTGGTTAATCTCCCCACCATGGCTCGGCAGTCAGCGTCATTGTACCGTTATAGGTACTTCCACTCCATGCCTTCAGGACCTGAATTTTAAAGTCGAGCTTTCGTGTGTTGCATAGAGGCAGATGGTTGGGAAGGACAACCTCTTCATAGGGCTCATATTCCCTCCAGTCATCTGAATTATCCCCAAGCCGGGCACCGTATTTGACATCCCATCGGTCTACTCCATTCACAAGAGACGTACCAATACTCATATCATTCTGCTCGATGGCGATCTTCAGATAGGTGTTACCGATGTTTCGTGCAGTTGGCCTGTCGGATGTACCAAAGGTTATATCCCCGCTGATAGGTTTCCAGTAATTGAGTGCGATATCCCCGTAATCGATTGCATTAAAATCAAGCTCAAAGGCTGCAACCGGGACATTATAATATGTGCTTACAACCGGGTCACTGGGGTTATTATTGTGATCAAAGGCGGTTGTCATGACCTTGAACCAGCCCGCAGGATAGTTGTAATAATTATCTGCACAACCCCAGAAGAGCTTCGCTTCGTCCTGGCTTAGCATATAATCAACTTCTTCCCAGGTGGCATCATTGAATGTTACAAGCCCGGCAAGATATGCAGCCTGAAGGGTTTCTCTTGCGGCAGTTTTGTCATCCTCATCGTTTACTTCGTAATAGTTGCTGCCAATAACCTGATACCTGTATCGCTGATCCCACTGGAACCAACCTGAACCGGTGCTGTATCCATCCAGCTGTTGTACATTCCCCATTGGGTTGTAGACCTGATGAGAAACCTGGGTGATTGTGTCTGGTCCCTGAGCATCAAAGACCACTGCAAAATAACAGATCTTCTTATTGCCCCGAAATTTAACAGGTGGCATAAATTGAGGTCCCGGTATCATATGATCCGGATCTCCGTCTTCCAGTGCATCCGTTGTATCCTGTTGCCATACTGCCATAAGCCATGGGGGATCTCCTCCACCTGACTGGATAACAACATTTGTCGCCACCGTATCGGCGCTTGCCGGTACTGCGACTAACGCAACTATCATTATTAATACAACCGTTATGGTTGTTGTTTTCCCTATTATCATCAAATTTTCCTCCTTTGATCATGTAATTCTGATGACCGTCACCGTTCAATCGAATCATATGGCACTGGTGTAGCAAATCTCTCCCACCCACTGTGCTGCTATATCTCATCGCCAGGCAGGAATGTATCCCTGACTCAACTCCATCTGCTCGTTGGTACCGTCATCTCCTGACAGGTTTCTCTGTCTACCTGTGCCAATGGTAATAATAACTGCATAATATATATAAATAACTATTATATTTATTTATTATTATTATTTATAAAACCTTCTTTTTGATATTGACGCTAAACCCAAGAACTTTGATGAATCTATATCGTATTATCAGATCAATATCAACTATTAGATGAAATGTCCATATATCCACTCTGCAAGCCTCTTTTTACAACATCTCAATAGATGGATATCAAGGTACCCGTCAATTATCCTCTCTACAAAGATATTTTCGTCAATAATTGGGTGTAAATTCTTTATTGGTCAGGATCACCTGAAGGCAGGTTTGGATACTGATATCGTCTCCCTCTCTGTTTAGATCGTCTTGGACAACCTATGATCATACAAATTTCTGCGCTCTGTAGACATGATTGAATTGATAAGGGTGCGTCCCTTTGTATGGAATATAGGGGTTTGATTCGGCCGTGCTTTTTAGCATCATCTTTCCACCTTCAGCAGACGACAACATTTAACTCCACAGGCGAGAAGTCCCCTTGCGCAAGCTGGGGGATGAGAGCCGTCTACGAGCTCCCGCAACCTTTATGGTTCCTCACACCTGATAGCAACTATG
>NZ_JWHL01000024.1 GCF_018132105.1 Methanocalculus chunghsingensis
TACATCGAACCTGATGTTCTCCGAATGGATCAAAATCTTTCGTGATCCGATCCTAACAGCTGCTCTTCTTGACAGGATCACTCATCGGGCTCTTGTGATGAATATGAATGGTACCAGTTTCCGGCAACGGTGAAGAGTAAAAAACATTATATACTATTGAGCGTAATTATGAATTTAAGTGGGCAAAAACGAATGGGCCCCGTGGGCAATTTTGAATGGGCGTGTACATATATCCAATATACTCCCTGATATTTGGAAAGAACCCTCAGAAAGCCCTTTTTCCACCTGCAAAAGACTCTGCTGATCAGCGGTGGTATGGTGATCCCCCCGGTCTTTTCTCTCCTGAAATAGCGGCATTTCCTGGTATGAAACAGTAAATATCGTATTTCTGCACTTTATTTCTCAAAAAATGAGGAGATTATATTTTTTTTATTGCTAATAGTAAGCACCTATATTTGTCGGGTTATTGTTAAAAATTAATATTAATAAACGTGGCTGGATTTCAATAACGAACCGATACAATCTTTCATTGTATGTTTCTTACTACCTGATAGGATGAAAGATTTTATATATAATGGTGTATAAATAATGGTATACAAGGAGATGCAATATGGAATCAGGAGTATTTGGAACGCTTACACCATTACAGGATGAGATGGTTAATCTTCTTGTTGGTGTGGGGATGAAAAGAAATGTCGCGAAAGTACTCGTCTTTCTCTCTGAACTATCTGAGGCGAGCTCACGTGAAATTGAGCGGGGTACAGACCTGCGCCAGCCTGAGGTCAGTATTGCAATGCGCGAGTTGAAAGAACAGGAATGGGTAACATTTCGTGAGAGTAAGACGGAAAATAAGGGGAGACCTGTGAAGATCTATTCGATCGCACTTGGACTCGCTGAGATCACCAATATCCTTGAACAGAAGAAACGGCAGGAAGCCGAGTCTCAGATATCGATGATCAACCGAATGCGTAAATGCATCGAATCATAAACCTACTTTTTTCCGACGATAACAGTCGTCTTATCTGCATATTGTGTAAAGAGGCCTGAGGCAACGATACCCGGTATCATTGCAAGTTCCCTCTCAAGAGATTTCGGGTCTTCTATTCTTTCGAAGAGACAGTCCATGATGATATTCCCATTATCTGATATGACGGGTCCGTCTTTTCCGGATCCTGTTCTGATCTCAGCCCTGCCACCGTATTCTGACAGCTTCCTGATAACCGGCATGCAGGCAAACGGGAGCACTTCAATTGGTATCTTCCCATTGAGCTCTGCCACACACTTCGAATCGTCGACAACGACGATGAACTGCCGTGCTGCATCAGCGACACACTTCTCACGCAGATGTGCAGCTCCCCGCCCTTTGATCATCAGTTTTGCAGGATCGACCTGATCGGCACCATCGATAGCAAGATCAAGTGATGGATGGGAGTCCAGTGAGGTGAGGGGGATACCCATCTCAACCGCCCTGAATGCCGCCTGGTGGGAGGTCGGAACTCCGAGGATGGAGAGATTCTCTTCGCGGATCCGGTGTACAATCCGCTCCATTGCATAGAGGACCGTTGATCCGGTTCCAATTCCGATGACCATCCCGTCACGGACAAACCCGGCTGCACGGTATCCCGCCTCCTGTTTTGCTGTATCCATACGATCAGGTATGATGGAAGGGGCTATCTACGTTGTTATGGGCAGAACTGCTTTCTGATCTCATCGAATGCCCCGGGTGCTGTACAGTCAAGGGTCACCGGGGTGAGCGAGATCCTTCCCTGCCGGACGGCATGGACATCGGTCCCTTCCTCTGCATCATCGATGAGCGGGCCATTGATCCAGTAATATGGCCGACCTCTGGGATCAAACCTCTCCTCAACTCCGGTATGGAAGAGTTTGTGCGCAAGCCGGGTCACCTCATATCCTCCTCTGATCGTGGATGGGATATTCACATTGAGGACATCTGCCCCTTTTGGGAACCCAGAATCAAGGATACGGGTACAGACATCGGCGACGACATGGCCTATCTCTTCACCATGTATCATCGCGGATCGGGGATCATCAAATTTCATCCCCTGATCGCTCACTTCAAGGGAGAAGGCAACCGCCGGGGTTCCCTGATTTGCAGCTTCGAGGGCGGCCCCTACAGTACCTGAGGTCATGATCGATTCGAAACTGAGGTTCTCGCCGATGTTAATGCCGGAGACGACGAGATCCGGTTGTAGCTTCAGGGCATATAATCCGATGATCACCGCATCGGTCGGTTTACCATCGACTGCATAGGCATCAAATCCGTTGATGACCACCTTATGCAACCGGATAGGTTCAAAGATCGATATCGATCTCCCCACCGCGCTCTGCTGCGTGGATGGGGCGACGACCGTCACATCAGCGATCTCGGAGAGGGCTGTATAGGCAGCCCAGAGACCTCCTGAAGAGACGCCATCATCGTTTGTCAGCAGAATTCTGGGTTTCATGAATATGAGTCCTCCTCACAGGAAGAAATATCCTTGTATCGGAAAAGCCTCATCTTCGTTCCGGTTCTATCTATAGGTATGAAGGTGCTCCTTGCAGAGTATACAACCCTGCATCAACCAGAACTCGCCTCAGAGGGCGAGGCTATGGTAAAAACATTGAAGGCAAGCTTTGAACGTCTTGGATATGAGGTTCTCTCTCCTGAGAAGGGGGACTTCAAACGCGAGATACGTCGTCTTGCTGAGGTCTGTGATTATGGCCTCGTCATTGCGCCGGATGATCTCCTCGCAGGCTTCACCCATGAGATGGAGTGTATCGTCCACTCGGTGGGTACAAACAGTACAAACGCCGCCCTCTGTGCAAATAAAAGGCTGACAGCACGTCTCCTTTCCGATCATGGCATCGATGTTCCCCGTGAGGTCACAAGCGGAACGAGGGTGATCAAGCCGATCAAGGGGGTCGGTGCAAAAAATGTCCGGATCGCTGATGAAGAACCGGGTGACGGTGAGTTTGGACAGGAGTATATTGAAGGTGATGCCATTTCCGTTTCTATCATCGCCTCGCGGGTCGTTGGGGAGGCATGCCTCTGGTATAGTGGTGCACCACCACGCATTCTTGCGATCAACCGGCAGAATGTCGAGATCAGGGATGGAAAGATGCTCTATCATGGTGGCACGACACCGATCGACCATCCCCGCTCAGAAGAGATTGGTGCGATTGCAGAGAAGGTAGTAAAGATCCTTGGATGTCAGGGCTATATCGGGATAGATATGATCGTCGGGGATCGGATCGTTGTCGTCGATGTCAATCCACGGATTACAACAAGCCTGATTGGGATCGCCCATGTGATGGAAGAGGAGATCGGCGATCTTCTCATCAAGGCATCTGAAGGACTTGAGCTTCCCCCTGTTCACCTGAAGGGTACCGTCTCTTTTGACACCAATGGAGGGATCTATCCGGAATGATCGGGATTGACATCGGCGGGGCAAACATCAAGATCGTTACCGATGATGAGGTGATCATCAGGTACTGCCCGCTCTGGGAGAAGGCGCCGCTTGGAGATATTCTTTCAGAGTTTGATGATGATGCCGCCATCGTGATGAGCGGAGAGCTTGCCGACTGTTTCAACAACAAATCCGAGGGTGTCCGCTTCATCGTCGATGCTGTCAGGGGCGCACTGCCAAAGGCCCGGTTTTATGGCACAGATGCCGCATTTCACGCCGGGCCGGCTCCGGAGCTTGCCGCTGCGAACTGGCTTGCCTCAGCGGATCTTCTCAAGGATCGGTATCAGGATGCCCTCCTCATTGATCTCGGTAGCACAACCGCCGATATCATCCCGCTACAGCCTTTTGAAGACCTGAAAGGGCAGACCGATCTCTCACGCCTCCGGGCAGGATATCTCGTCTATTGTGGGATGCTCAGAACCCCCGTCTCCTCACTCGTCCGGTCGGCATGCATAGACGGCTATGAGACGCCGCTCTCGACTGAGTACTTTGCTTCAGCAGGGGATGCCCACCTCGTCCTTGGACATATCACTTCGGATGAGTATACTGTTGCCACACCTGACGGGAAGGAAGCAACACGCGAGAAGAGCCTTCTTCGTCTCGCCCGGATGGCCTGTGCCGATCTCGATGAGATCGGCGAAGAGGGGGCTGTTGCAATCGCCGAGGCATTCTGGGATGCCCAAAGAACCCTCATCGGAGATGCCTTGGGGCGAACCGGAAGGGAGACGATCCTCGCCGCAGGGATCGGTGCAGAGCTCATCCACACAACCTTTGGAGGGATCAATCTCACTCAGGATCTGGGTAGGTTCGCTGATGCACTTCCGGCATATGCGGTGAGAGAGGTGGCGATACGGAACGGTATCTGATTGCTATCGCTCTAACTACAGGGTCGGTTCTGGTAACCGCCCTCTCTTTTATTCCTGGGTATCCGTTCTTCGTTCTTCTTCTATTCATCCCGTTCCTCTTCCGAAGCAGGGCATCTCTCCGGCGCTGCCCGCTCTGTGAATGGGAGGGAAAGGGCGGCGAGCAGTTCTGCCCCTTCGATGGCTCCCCCCTCAGCGACGAGTCCTGACAGGGCAATGATGCGGTTTGGAACAGGTATCCCGTACATATCCGTCGTCTCCGGTATTGGAAGCCGGTTATATAAACGGACAGTACCCCGATCAATCAGGATTCCAAGCCCGGAGAGTATCCGTGCCGTCTTATGGAAGGGGTATTTCGTTGAGAGTGCAACGGCAAGGTCGACGACCGGAACACCATGGCGTGTATCCGGGTAGAATGGTTCATCAGCATACCAGAGCCGATGACACTCCCCGCATCGGTAGCGTGTAATATAGACATTGATATTCCTGGTGGATTCCCCCCATATGAGCCGGGCAAATCGTTTCTTCCTGACATCATGTCTTCGGAGTGGGCCTGTGCAGGAAGGACAGCTTCGTCGTATCTCAGAGAAGTTTACTCCGTCAAAGAGTGTGACAGATGAGGAGATCATCTCTGAGAGAAAGGGAGGTATCAGTATTTTTCGTAGCAATGGCGACTCATCTCCTGTAGATGTGGCATGGTGTCAGGGAAGGGTTGTTCTGATCACGGGTTATCTGCGCGCAACCGGGCATATACGGGAATATTAGGTAGATCTCATATAAATCTCGATGGGGTACTGAGTTGATTGAGGAGGTATTAGTTAACTTTTTAAGAACAATTACAAGATCTATATAAAATAAACCCTGTATATTCATCAGCATATCCTCCCACCAGAAACTATTTAGAAATGTTTTAATATTTGCTTTTAAAATCATCTTCTGTGCCTACTCCGAAGTGATCAAACATTCGGGTGATAGGTGGGACATTACAAAGAGGTGTGTAGAAATATGGTATTTCATCCTCCAGTGCAGATTGTTGCTAAGGCGGGAGATGCAGGTAAGTATAAGGTAGGCCTGCCATGGTGGAACATGATTATGCGTGGATTTATGTCCGGCGCATACATCGCCATGGGAGCCGGCCTCGCAACAGTCTGTGGTACAGGCGTTGCTGACTTCCTCGGTCCTGGTTTTGCAGCACTCATTCGCGGTGCGGTCTTCCCTGTCGGTCTTATCATCACCATTCTTACAGGTGCTGAACTGTTTACAGGCGACGCAATGCTCGCTCCAATGGCTGCATTTATTCATAAAATCAGCTGGGCACAGGTTTTAAATCTCTGGGTATGGGTCTATGTTGGAAACTTCATCGGTTCGATTGTCTATGCATATCTGATGGTTTATGGCCCCTATACAAGCTGGGATGCCTCAGGTACAGCTACTGTTGGTGCATTTGGTACTACAGCAGTTGCTATAGCATGGGGAAAAGTGAACTATGCCGGTGGAATGGCCATGTGGTCTCTCTTCCTCAAGGCAGTCGGCTGTAACTGGCTCGTTAACCTTGCTGTTCTTCTCGGTATATGCGCAGACGATGCCGTCGGTAAGTTCTTCGGTATCTGGTTCCCAATCATGGCTTTCGTTGCCAGCGGACTTGAACACAGTATCGCAAACATGTTCTTTATCCCTGCAGGAATCATGACAAAAGGACTTATGACGCCCGATCAGCTAGCTGTTCATGCGAGCAAGGTTGTTGATCTCAACTGGGTGACAATGTGGACAAACAACGTCATTCTGGTCACAATAGGTAATATCGTCGGTGGATTGCTCTTCGTCGGTATCATCTACTGGGTAGCGTTCCGTAAGGAGATCGCTGCACTGAAGTAAGTCTGGTAGTGTTAACACATGAAGATAGGAAACATTACGGTGAGATTGTCGATCGCCCATCTGGGTGTCTTCCTCTTCTTCACCGGTGTTCTCCTTTTCACTTTTTTTGATACCGGAATGGATTATTCTCTCCTTGTCTGGGGAGTTCCGACACTGCTCCTCATTCTGACGATTCCGCTTGCCATGAATTATATGAGCCAGAGCCAGTATCGCGATCTCAGGCCGATGTATGAGGCAGAAGCTCAGACGATACGGACAAACCAGATCTCCGAGGCGTTGATCGGCAAACCGGTTCGTCTTGAAGGTGTCATCGAGCGTGCTCATTTCAAATTCCTCAACAGGCCTCAGTACCTTCTTGCAGATCGTACCGGGGAGGTATCGGTGAAGATGTTCACCAATCCTGAGGAGGATATCGCAGTGGGTGATGTCGTTGAGGTTTTGGGTTCGGTTATCCGACGCTACATCATCAGCGGTGATCCGGTCGTCAATGGTGTCTCCATCCGGAGAAAGGTGAAAGAGAAGCCGGTAGAGACAGAAAAGAATGAGAAGAAAGAGAAGAGGCGAAAGTAACGCCCTTTTCAAAAACTATTCCTTAACCCATCCCGTATCGGGTCCGTCTTCTGCATCGTTGGCCTTTTGATATACGCATCAAACGCATGAATCCTGCAGCTGATCGGAAACGGAACCGAGAGGGTGCTGATCACTGCCTCGCCCCGCTCAAGGGTTTGAATCTCACCATCAAGAGGGGTGAGATCCTGTTTTGCACTTGATGCGATCATCGCACGATCAGATTTGTCTGAGAGGCCGAGGACGACGTACGTATTGATCTGGGCAAGTATCCTGGGATCGATATTCTTCGGCTGCTGGGTGATGACACAGAGCCCTATCCCGAACTTTCTCCCTTCCATCGCACACTCCCGAAAGACTGCTGTTCCCCTCCCCGGGCCAAGGACCCGTTGCGCCTCCTCGATGGCGATGAGGATCTGCCCCGGCGGTGTATCATCATCCGCACCGAATCCATCGTTCCTCCGTTCATTGAGGAGGGTTCGTGTGAGAAGGGAGAGGATGAAGAGTTCAGACTGCTCCCGCATTCCGGGTATGTCGATTAAGACGACCTGCGACTTTTCAAGAGCTGATCTGATCGCCTGCACCGACGAGCCTGTCCTCCTGAAGAAGGAGTTCTGCCTTGTGAGGATCTCAAGTTTCCTCTTTACTGATCTGAGGGATGTTTCATGAAATTCCTTCAGCCTGCGGGCGGTCTCATGCTGAGCTCCGGAGTAGCTCTCGTACCAGTCCTCTGTGAAGTCGGTTGATCCGAAGAAGTCGATCATCCGGGAACCGGAGAGATCACCGATCGTCTCAAGGATCTCTGTCTGTGCCTCGGAAAAATCAAAGATGGGGTAGAGATCTGATGGACGGAAGTCATCGTAGGCGATGCTGAGAGTGGATGCGCCGTAATCCCTGATCTCCTTCTCATTTCGTGTTGAGAAGATGGCAAGCCCGTCCCTGGCTGTCTTGTAATGAGTAAGCCCGGGATTGCTCCCCCCGGTCGGACCCGCACGGCCTTTGAGGTACTCGCCATGGGGATCGACCATCAGGAGGCCGAATGGCCGTGTCTTCATACAGGATGCGGAGAAGACCTTCATGAAGTTACTCTTCCCCATACCGGTGGTTGCAAAGACGCCCATGTGCTGGGTGAGGTCGTGGGGATGGAGTCCGACAGGTGCCGATTGAATTGTCCCCGTTCCATTCCGGACGAGCCCGACCTCGATTACTCCCATATAGTCGTTGAGGAAGACAAAATCTTCTTCTTCCGCAGGCCGGATCTGAGAGAACTTTGTCGGTATCGTCTTTGGCTTCCTGAATCTCCCCTCCTCGTCAAGGTAGCCGAGCGGGGTCGCCTCAAGGAGAAGGAAGACATCCTCGCCGAGATTGTAAAAATGGCCGGTATGAGGCCGGGTATCCCAGTTTGCATCGGCAAAGTTGCTTGCATGCTGCATGCCGGTCACCTTTGCATAGAAGGTGATCTCTTTTCTGGTATCCCGGACGACGAGGAGATCACCGAGGGAGATCTCGCTTGTGTACGGGACAGCACAACGGTAGTTCAGCACATTCTGTCCGATGAGGCGAAACTTTGCCGCATCGCCTGTATCAATATCGATTAAGTTCGTCATGGTAATCTCCGGTAATCTCTTCAAACTCTTCATAACCGATCGACTGGGTTGCGCATCCGGCGATAATATCCTGCCTGATTCGCTGTACCTGATCGGATCGGATCGCCACCTGCCGATGGGCATCCATCAGGGGATAGGGGTAGCCGGTCACCCTGCCATCGCCTGCATAGGAGGCGAGGGCTGAGAAGACCGATGCGGTCTCCTCATAAGAATAACCGGATGGAATGGTGACCATAAACGCACGTTTCGCAGCGTGATGCAGGCAGGTGACGAAGACCTCGCCGAATCTCAGGTACCATGGCCCCCTGATCCCGAGCAGACCCGCACTCTTCATCACCGACGGGACAAGCGGATGAACAGCATCCCATGTGACACCGGCGTTCTTTGTGACGGCGGCAAGGAGGAGACCCCGATCCCTGCAGGTCGTCATAATCTCCGTAAGCACCTCACGATGGGCAGGGTGTTCGGCATAAAGGGCACCGTCAAGCAGCAGGAGGCTCCCGGGGGAAGCCTCACGTGCAGCGATGAGGGAGAGGCCGTACTCGATGGTGTCCCGGAACGCCGCCTCTGCCGCAAGGGTGTCTCCCTGTTGTAGCTGTGCATCAGGGCTGCGGCCAAAGAACTCCAGAAACAACTCGGCAAAGTCCTCCTCCTGCCCCTCACCGATCCGGCAGAGCCGCCATGGCGTAAGGCTGAGGCGATCGCGATCCTGATCCCGGTACCGGGTGAGGGCACCCCGGCAGGCGATGATGGAGAAGAACGGGGTCTGGTAGACCGTTGCATTACTCCCATCAACTGCTGATACAGGGCGTTCGGGACCTTTCTGAATAGGGATGAAATCTTTTGGCTGAATTCCCATCCCTTCGAGGAGATCGGCACCGGTTTCGCCCCCCCTCCTCTGCCTGATATCGGAGATGATTCTGATAAGGTCCTGAATATAGGCTCCGTTCATTCTCCGACCTCGGTTGCGATGCTGGTCAGATCCGGCCGCTCCTCCACCCGTATCGTCGTCTGGCACTCCTCCTGGACGCCCTCGATATGGGATATCAGGAGGATCTGCGGGAAGTGTGCCTCCTGTCTCCTGAGGGCACGGATCAGATGTTTTCTCCGCTCATCATCCTGGCTGCCAAAGATCTCGTCGAAGATGAGCACCGTTGCATCACGGATCCGGTGTGTGGCGGCTATATGCCGTGAGAGGGCGATCCTGAGGGCGACTGCAATGTCGTCCTGCTCTCCACCCGAAAACCTGGAGGAAGGATAGTCTACGCCCGCCTCATGGACCCTGATGGAGAAGTCATCATCGATGGTGACATGCTCATACCGGCCATCGGTGATGAGGGAGAGGATGGCACCCACCTCCCCTTCGATTCGTCCCCGGACCGAGCCGATGAGGTGTTCGGCGAACTGCTTGAGGATGGTTCCTGTCGATTCGAGGAGGGCCTTTTCGGAGAGGGTTTCCTTCTGAAGTCTTGCCAGCTCCCCGGCCTTTGCTATCGATTCCCGGATGCGTCCCCGCTTCTGCCGGACTTCCGCAAGGAGGACGGTGCAGGTCCGGATCTCCGTATCTGATTGCTTTCTCCGTGTCCGGAGCACTTCCCCCTCTCTTCGGGTCCTTTCGACCTCCGATGGAAGATGGGCAAGGAGAGCGAGCTCCTCCTCCAGTCTGAGGATATCTGCTGCATAGCCTCTCTTTTCGGTCTTGAGGGCATCGAGCCCTGCCTTCACCTCAGGAATACGCTCTACCCTTCCTTTGAGGGAGAGGTACCGGTCATGGAACGTGACTGCTTCCTTGTATGCCTCTTCTCCCCTGGTATAGGCATCGGGATCAAACCCGATCTGCTCAATTTCATCCCGAATCGAGGCTGTTCTCCTAATGAGGAGTTCTCTTTCAGATTCGACCCTCCCCAGCTCCTCCTCAGCCGACTCCTTCCCGGTAATGATGGCTGCCTGCGTTCGATACTCTTCATAAAGGGGTTCGATTGCAGTAATCTCCCTATCAATAGTTGCAAGTCCTTCTTCTGAGTATCCTGATGAAGCGGCTTTGGACTGTGCCTCTTCGAGACGGCCAAAGAGTGCCTCTGCCCGCCCGGTAAGAGCCTGCTGTTCGGCCTCAATCTTTGGGAGACGAAGGATCTCATACCTGGCTGCGTCCCTCTCTCTGATGAGCCGGGTGTACTCCTCCAGTCGGCGCTCAAGATCGTCTGCGTCGATCCCGTCAGCAGTCAGGTGGGTGATCTTCTCCTGGAGATCCGCATATTGGGTGGCAGCACGCTCATGCTCTCTCTTCCGCTCCCCGATTTTAGCCTCGAATCCGGCAAGTCTCCGTTCAGCATCATGTGACTGCCGGATTCTCTCCTCTCCACGGCGGATTTCGTCATCCTCCAGCTTCAGCTGTTCGTTGTGTGAGGCGCACTCCAGAGTGAGGCACTCTTCATCGGCACGGGCTGCTCTGATCTGATCCAGAAGGCGGGTACGTGCCTCGTCATAGCTCTCACGGAGTGGCTGGCCACAGGTCGGGCAGAGGCTCTTCTCTCCCGCAGCTTCAAGCTCATGAAGATGCCGCTCTGCCTCACCCTGCACCTCTCTTCCCCGGCTCAGTTCGGCATGGATGGTGGCGATCCGTCTTCGGATCTGATCGGCATTCTCTCGGGCAGCAGTGATCGCACCATATGCCTCCTCCCTCTTCAGTACTTCAGCAGCCAGAGGTTCGGCAGCGAGTGTAAATTCCCTGATGTCCGCCTCAATCAGATCTATCTCTTTTTTGATCCGCTCCCGCTCAGCGGATAGCCGTTCTCTTTCGGCATATCGGTTCTTCTCTTCAAGGATCCCTTCATAGGAGGTGAGGTCTTCCTCTATCGTCTCAAGTGCCTTGAGACGCTCATGGAGCCCCTCCCGTTCACGGCGGAGTGCCTGGCCACGCTCGCCAAGGATCCGAATCTCAGCCTCGATGGTGGCAGACTCCTGTCTGGAGATATGATAGATTTCCCTTGCAGCCTCCATATGCCTCCGATCAGCAAGCAGCTGCTCCCGTTGTGCAGGGATATCTCTTAGGCTGCTCATCGTTTCTTCTGCCTTCCGGATGAGGTCTCTTCGTTCAGCCAGCCGGGAACGAACCTCTTGCAGATCATGAAGCCTCCTCTCCGCCTCTCTCAGGCGGAGGGCTGCCTCCTGGTGGGCGTCACGCGTTTTTCTCAGCTGCCCGGCACGATCCCTGATCTCCGGGTAGAGAAGTTCCTTCTCTGCACAGATCGCATACTCAGCCATCTCCTCTTCAAGAGCAGCACATTCAGCTTCAGCCCTCGTGATTGCTGTCGTGAGTTCATTGAGCCTCTCCTGCTTATGTCCATGCTTTGATCCAAGCTCCGCCCTGATCATCATCTTCTGCTGGAGATCTTCAGATTTCTTCGCATGTTCGGCTTCATGTGAGGTGATCTCCTCCTCCTGGCGGCTCAGAGTGGTAAGATGAGCGGTCTGCTCCTCTTCACGCACCTTCTCTTCCTGGTCTTCGGCTTTGAGACGGTCGGGATCGATCTCCTCCAGCCGTCCGGATAGCATGGCGATCGTTCCTTCAAGCTCCCGGATCTCGGATCTGATCTGCTCCCATGCCCCATCGCGGATCCGCTCGATCCCAAGTGCCCGCATAAACCATCGTTTCCGTTCAACCGGATTCTTATCGAGCAGTGCAAGGAGATCCTTCTGGGGGGCGTAGATCGTCGTTCTGAAGTCCGAAGGTCCCATTCTGATGATGCCAAGCAGTGCATCCCGTACCGGGCTGACCCCCTGGGCGATGAGCCGGCCGTCCCCGAAGTGGAGGGAAGCGTCATGGCTTGTGGACTTCGTCTTCCGAAATGTCCGGAGGACCGAGTACCGCTCTCCACCGGTCGAGAAGTTGAGGCGGACCTCGCATGACTCCTTTGGCCCGGCACCGGCGCTGACCACGAAGTCGGGATCGATCCCGGACCCGGAGATCCCATAGAGGGCAAAGACGATCCCCTCCATGATACTACTCTTTCCTGCGCCATTACTCCCGATTATCGCGGTTATTCCGTCTTTAAAGAAGAATTTCTCGTCTCGGTATCGTTTGAAGTTCTTCAGGTGCAGCCCTTCGAGGATCATTCCGTCTCTGCCTCCTCAATGACCGAAGAGAGGACCGCTGATCCCTTCTGCAGGATGAATGCCTCGGTCTTCTCCGGGAGCCCCCTCCCCTTCACAAAAGTTGCGAACTCTTCCTGGATGTTGAAGGCGGCGGTATCCTGCCTCTCCCCGGTGACGAGATCCTCAGCCGTCAGTGTTCTGATCCTGAGATCGAGGAGCGGCTCACGGAGGCGTGCGAGTTCCCTGCCTGCGATGGCACGTGCAGTCTCTTTCCGAATCCCAAGGAGACTGATCTGCGCCATCGGCATCGGTTCGGTAGCCACCGTCCCGATTCGCTCTTCGATCGCCCGGATCACCTCCGCAGCACTGAGATCTTCAGCAGATACCGATCCGAGATCGATCATCGGGGTTTTTGGAAGGGAGAGGGGGGTGACGGACTGCCGCCCCGGATCGATGACGAGCCCCCCTTTCCTCTCATGGATCTCACCATAGGTCAGGTGCTCAAGGGATCCCGAGTACCATGCGCGAGGTCCGATCTGGCTCTGGTTATGATAATGGCCAAGGGCGATATAGTCGAAGTCGCCGGTCGTCATCGTCGGGTCGATCTCATGTTCGGCGACGGTTGCCAGACGGCGATCCCGGATATCACTGGCAAGGCCGTGGGTGACGAGGATATTGTGATGACCCGGGCGTCGTTCGATCTCATCATATGCGGTCCTGTATGCCTCCGGCCTGAGCATATTGGGGATCAGGTGAAAGACGGTATCCCCGATTTCGACCGCTTCATACCGGAACTGGTATGCCATATGCACCGTTCCCGGATAGTACTCAAAGAGGGCAAACGGTGCGCGTGTATACCGGGTCTTTGGAATGCTGTGGTTGCCTGCGATGGCAACGAGCGGGATTCCTGCTTCCGAGAGGATCTCAAGTGCTTCAAATGCGGTCACATACGCCTGTGTCCTCGGCTTCACCGAGTCGAAGAGATCCCCTGCATGGAGCAGCACATCCGGCCTCTGCCTGCAGATCTCATGGATGGATGCAAGAAAGTTATCATAAATCTGCTTCTCCCGGAGGTTCATGCCCGTCTCCTGATCGATCCGGGAGAAGGCCGTTGCCCCAAGATGGGTATCGGCGATATGGATGATCTTCATTCTTTGTATCTTCAACCTCTACGGAATTAAGCGATGGGTGCGAAGGGTGAAACTAAAAGATGGTGGCGGCATAATGATCCTGTATCATGTCACAACGTGCCACAGACGCACTCTTCCAGTCACTCTTTCTCCTGACCGATATCAGGGTGATGCTTCGGGAGACTGCTCCCCTTCATAAGCTTGATACCGGGGAGAAAGAGAAGGCAGAGAAGATCCTCTCAAAGGTGAAACGACAGGTCGAGATTCTCGAAGAGGAGCTGATTCGATGAAATGCGCAGGGGATATCGAGGTCCGCCAGGTCGATGAGATGGCGATCAACATCGATCCCATCCAGGTCGGAGGGCGGCTTACTGCAGATGCGATGAAAGCGGTCATCGCCTATGGTGACGGATATTCCGTCTGTGATAACTGCAGGAAGCCTTTCCGGCTCGATTATATCAAAAAGCCACCAATCGCAGATTTTCATGCCGAACTTGCTTCCTGGCTCTCGATGGATGCATGCCGCCTCGTTCCGGGTGCACGTCGGGGGTTCCAGGCGGTCTGCCAGGGCCTTGTCTCAAAGGGAGATCCGGTCATCCTGACGGCACTCTCCCATTATACCGAGTTCCTCGGTGTCGAATCGACCGGCGGCCTCCCGCGCGAGATTCAGAAGAATGCTGAGAACAGGATAACCGCGGATGCGGCGGCGGAGACGATTGAGCGGGTGATCCGCGAGGAAGGAAAGACTCCCTCGCTCCTCTTTGTGGAGGGCGTCGATTACCAGTATGGTAACCACCATGAGATCAAAGAGATCAGTCGCGTTGCCCACAGCTACGACATCCCGGTTCTCTATAATGGTGCCTATACCGTCGGGATCCTCCCGGTGGACGGGAAGGCACTCGGTGTCGATTTCGTCATCGGATCCGGGCATAAGTCAATGGCAGCACCCGCACCATCCGGTCTGGTTGCAACAACGGATGAATACGCGGAGACGATCTTTGCGACGACCGCTGTCAAAGGAGATCAGACGGGACGGACATTTGGGATTAAAGAGATCGCCATGATGGGCTGTACCCTGATGGGGGTGACGGTGATGGGAATGATGGCCTCATTCCCGCATGTGAAGGAACGGGTCCTCCGGTGGGATGAAGAGCTTGCAAAGAGCCGGATCGTCACAGATGCCCTCCTCTCAATAGAGGGTACAACGATCCTCTCAGAGATGCCGCGCCGCCATACGCTCACCCGGATCGATACCCGTGCGTCATTTGATCGCGTAGCTGCGACCCATAAGAAACGAGGCTTCTTCCTCTCCAGTGCCCTCTCTAAGATGGGCATAACCGGGGTTATCCCGGGAGCAACAAAGATCTGGAAGTTAAATACCTACGGAATGACGATGGCACAGGCGGAGTATACCGCCGATGCCTTCCGTGAGATAGCAACTGAAAACGGGCTATCTCTCTCTGACTGAACCCGATAGGGCCACCCGGTGGATGGCACCCGCCATCGCCTCCCGGATGAGGGTATCCATCGGGAGCATCCCCTCCTCTTTTTCAATCTCCTCAATGATTGCACCTGTTGCAGGCTTCTTCGGAACAGCCCGGCAGGCATGATCGCCTGGTGTGGCGATGAATGTGCCGATCTTTTTAGCGAGATCGATCACCTCGACCTTGTCATAGGTGATGAGCGGCCTGAGGATCGGGAGGGTCGCAGCCGCCGAGACGACGGCGAGATTTTCGAGGGTCTGTGAGGCGACCTGCCCGAGGTTATCGCCATTGACAATGGAAGAGCACTGGAAATCTTCTCCCACCAGGGAGGCAACACGGTGCATGAACCGTTTGCAGAGGACACACCGGGACCTGGGTTCGGGAAGTCCTGCAAGTGCGGTGAAGAAGGGCTCCATCGGAATCTCGACAATCCGGATTTCAGATCCAAGACAATACATCGAGAGGGTTTTTGCATGCCGGTACGCGTCTTCCTTTGTTGCCGATCCGGCAAACCGGCCGCCGTCGAAATGGAGGAGGATGAGCTCTGTGCCGCGGCGCATCATCAGCCATGCGGCTACCGGAGAGTCGATTCCTGCGGAGAGGAGGCAGACAGCCCGCCCCTGTGTTCCGAGCGGGAGACCGCCGGGACCCGGAATGAAGTGATCGGTGACATATCCCCCGAAGGTGCGGGCTTCAACGGTGATCTCGTACTCAGGGTTTTTAAGATCGACGGTGAACTCCGGATATTGATCCAGAATGGCTGAGCCGACATACGCACCAAGCTCCTGGCTTGAGAAGCCAGGCACCCGATCACGGCGTGCCCGGACCGCAAACCTCCCTGATCGTACCCCGGATTCAGTGACCCTGGCCACGGCTTCTGTTGCGAGTGCGTCCATTGTCGGATCGGTCCGGGTGACGACGCTTGTATCGACGACACCAAAACACCTTGCTGCGAGCTTGGCGATCTCTTCAGGATCATCGCCATGAATATAGAGGCGGCCCCGGTGATCCTCAATGGTATGGTCCATCCCCGAGGCTTTGAGCGCCCATGTGAGGTTTCGCTTTAATATTCCGATATAGTGGTGCATCACCGGGGGGCTCTTTAAAAAGAGCTCCCCGTACCGCACCATGACCAAACGCTCCATGGATACCTATGGGCATTCATCGCAGATGAGGGGAGCGGTAACCTCATTAATGAGCGGGAGTCATGGTACAGTAGATGGCGCGGAAGAAGAGTGACGCAAAGAAAGAAGATGCACCAAAATTGTTCTATATCTTCTATAATCAGGAACGGTGGGAGAACTGGCTTTTTCGGCTTTCAGAGGCCGACTTTGAAGGGTCAGAGGATGATGAGGATATGCCGGAGGGCTTCCGGACCCTTGAGAACTTCAGTGAAGATATCGTCCTTGCAGTCCTGAAGATCATCAAATTATGGCAGAATGAACGGATATCACACGAAGATGCCGTCAAGAAACTTGATGAGGTATCCGAGATCGTGATGGGGCCAGTGCCAGAAGGGGATCTTGGTGAGGTCATCGGATCGGTTCAGATTGCAATGATGGCTCTCTTCGCCTCCGCCCGGCTCTTCCTTGCAGGTGAGAGCACGGATGCGGATATCAAGACTCTCGTCAAGGAAGGGAAGAAGATCGGTGATGATGATCCCGAGGAGGCACTCCGGATTGCATCAGAGATTGGATCGTCCGTCATCGCAGGTGCGGCATGCTGTGGCCGGTTTGTGAAGGAGACGGATGAACCAACCATCTTTGATGAGTGGCTGGTGCTCATCGAGAAGATGGGCGAGGCGATGAAGTCCTTAAAGAAGTTCGATGAAGAACCCGGTGAAGCATAGTGATCGCACAGAAGGCCCGCCTTCGTGCGGCCCGGAAGATTCAGCGGATAGCAGGGTATCGCCTCCCTGATTTCGCCTTTCATGGTGCAAACCTGGAGATGATCGCAGGATCGCTCAATTATGAGCAGCTTGATCCGACGCTCCGCGATCAGCTTCTCCGGTTCCAGAAGGATTTCCTTGACTGCAGGTGCAAGGGAACCCCGCTCTGCGGATGCCCTGAGGAGAAGTTCGTCCTGATGATCATCGAGCTGCGGATGGAAGGGCTTGATCACCGGGAGATTCACGCGCACCTCCTGGACGAGTACGGGATCGACCTCTTCCCCGCCGATATCCTCTCGTTTCTTGAAGAGTCGGTCCACCGGCTCGAAGCAATACGGTCGGTCGCAGAGCTTGAGGGGCAGCATGAGCTGGCCAAAAGGACCGAAGCGGCGATTAAGGATATTGAGCAGTAGAACATATTGATACTCTTCCAGCGTCTGGAAACACTCGGAGATAAAGGGATGCTGGAATTACTGTACAATAATTGCAGAAGGCTGATCAGTGTTTCTCTGTTCCTTTTCATCCTTGTTGGGAGCAGCGGCATCATTCATGCATCAGCGCAGATGGCAGAAGATGCACAGGTGGTCGCATATCACGGATCCAACAGTGCGTTCAGCATCTTCTATAATCCTGCCTACATAGGGTGTCATTTGGGGTTTGTGGTTCTGCTCGCCGTGGGGTACTTTCTTATCCGGATGCATCGCAGGAAGGGTGCATCATAGGGCTGTTTTTTCCGGCTGATACAGCGGATGATCAAAAAACTTTCGACGAACAGAGGACGGCGTTATTCTCCTGTCTGTCTTATCATATCCTTCACCGTCACATCCGGGTGATGGTAGCGCCGTTTTCCAATGGTTCTCCTCCCGATCTCGACTGCCTCCTGCGGGCACCAGTGGATGCAGGCATAGCACCAGGTGCAGTCGCTCCCCCAGGTGACGGTACTGTCAGATACGGTGATATTTCGTGTCGGGCAGATCCGACTGCATATCCCGCACCCGTTGCAGCGTTCGGTGGCATGGAGTTTTTTGTGCGTCGGATAGACCGATGTTGTCAGGAGACGGAAGAATGAGCCTCCGATCCGGAAGGGGAGGGAGTTGGATCCTTCCGGCAGGGACTCCCGCCTCTCCCGGATGGCTGCGGCGATCCCGGGTATCCTATCCCGGGCAGATCTCAGTATCCCTTCAACCTTCTCTTCCGGTTCCATCAGGTCCACCGGTCCGATGAAGTTCTCGGGCATGGTTATCGCAACGCCAAGGGAGAGGCGGGCCCCCTTCTCTTTGAGGAGTGTGTCGAGATGAAAGAGGGCCCCCCGGGGCTTCCGCCGCAGGTGGCGATCCCGAAGATGTAGGGGTTGCCGTTGAGCCGGAGTCTGTGTACAAACTCCACAACAATCCGGGGCATATCCATGTAGTACACCGGGAACGCGATCCCGATAGCATCTGCCGGTTCTGCATCATGCGGGAGGGGCCCATTCCCCGTCACCCGTGTGATGGGAATGATTGTTGTATCGCCAAGAGCGTCGCCAAGCTGGCGGGCAACAGCGAGGGTGTTGCCGGTGCCGGTGAAGGAATAGATGATGGTTGTCATGGGGGCAGATCCTATTGTACTGTTCTGGGCTGCACGGGATAAAGAGATCTTCGGGTGTGCGGTCTCCGCTCTGTAGGGGGAGACGCAGGATCGTGACCTCTCCCCAAACTCCTATATCTTCAGGATGCAAACATATTGGAGAATCTTCTCACTCCCGTAGTGTAGTGGTCAATCATGCAGGACTTTGGATCCGGCGACGGCGGTTCGAATCCGCCCGGGAGTATGCAGAGATACGATTCAGTACCTCTTATTTTTTATAAACAAGCGATGGAGAGCAATATCTGACACCCTGCCTCATAGTATTTATCTCATTACATATATTGAAATATGAGGTGCCGAGATGGACTTTTCCGAGTGCGTGAAATTCGCAAATGAGAACCCGCTGACCTATATCGCCACAATGGACGGTGACCAGCCACGGGTCCGGGCATTTGCCATGTGGTTTGCCGATGAAACCGGATTCTATTATCATACGGGTATTGGAAAGAGTGTCTGGAAACAGCTCACAAAAAACGCAAAGGTTGAGCTCTGCTTCTATTCGCCGGGTGACAATGCAGGAACAATGATGCGGGTATCCGGATTAATCGAGCCGGTCAGCGACATCACGCTCAGAAAGAGACTGATTGAGGAGAGGCCATGGCTGCTTGAGATCGGGATCACCGGAGCTGCTGATCCGAAACTCGTCATCTTCAGGGTTGCCCACGGGGAGGCATACTTCTGGACGATGGAATACAATAATCGGGAAGCAGAAGCACCACGAGTCACCTTCTGAGCTGATCGTTTCTTCTCCGATTGATGGGATGATGGCAGGGTACGGTGACAGTGCCCCTTTATCAGCCATCTTTCATCCCGGCTATCATATTTCTTTATGATCTGAGTCCAACCAGGTGTATAAACAAAGAGGAGGTATTGGTGGATCTGCATGCATTCTTCAAACAGGCCGGAGTAGAGGAGTTCACTGAGGTTTCACTCACCGATCTCATGGCAGACGATCAGACGTACGTCAGGGAGTTCTTCCCGTCCGCATCATCTGCCATCATCTTTGGACGGCCCGTTCCACCTGGTGCATACCAGCTCTCCCCGGCTGATCAGACGCGGGAGATGCTTGCGATAGCTGAGTACCTCAATGATGTTGCCATCCGGCTCGCTGAACTCCTGAGGGCTGACGGTATCCCGGCAGAGCATATCCCCCTCTATCTCCCGGTCAGGATCGACGGCGGCAGGGTGCAGGGGGTGGTGCGGCTGAAGCATCTCGCTGCTGCCGGGGGGCTTGGGACTATCGGAAGAAATACCCTCCTCCTCCATCCCATCCACGGCCCGCGACTCCTCCTCTCCGGTGTCGTCACCGGGAAGACGGGGCTGATAGAGAAGAGTGACGACAATCTGCCGGAGGACGGGGGGATGGAAGCACCCATACCCTCAGCTCTCTGCAGACGGTGCGGCGCCTGCATTCGGGCATGTCCCGTAGGTGCCATCGGCCCGGATGGCGTTGATACCTTCCGGTGCCGGACGATCAGCCCCTGGGTTCCGGGCCCCGTTGTTCCGATAGCGACGTGGTTAATCGGGCGACGGCTGCTCCTCAGGTGCCTGGCCCCGGTAGCTCCGTGGATTGCGAGGATGGCGACGATCCGGTGCAGCCGGTGTGTGACGGAGTGCCCGGTGTTTGGCGGCCGTGGCGGATAGATAAGAATATACTTAATCTTAGGAGAATTATGCTGAAAGCGGAGAAGATTAACGGTGCTGGGTCTGTATATCGATGATCCCGTTCACCCATTGAAAGGAAAAAAAATGGGAGCAGTGAAAACTCAGAGCCCTGCCCTTGATACGATAACGTCCGCAACATCCGTTGCACTTTTAAACGGGAAGTCGGAGGGTTTCAACAGCGTTCCGGCCTCTCCCGCGGTCATCTTCAGGTCGCCGACTCTGCATGTGGTGTTGGCTCCGTCCGGGAATGCAGCGATGAGATCATCTGGTGTCGCTATTGGAAACGTCGCACCTGCAAGTGCACCGGCGATCTGTGCATGGATCTGATCCTTCACCGGAATGTTCTCCTCGTCTTTCAAGGCCGCAACATCTCCGGCAGCTTTTGCAATTGAACAGTCGGAGCTATGGGTCTCGCACCCAAAGCATGCACTTTTGACTGCCTTGAGGGATTCGTCGATCTCTTCCGGGGTTACGTCTTTTTCTGTATACTTCCATTTCGACATCTCTGTCACCACACTATCTGGGAAGGGTAAAAATATATACTTGATCGTCATAAAAATATACTAAAAGATGGCAGTACAGAATAGTAACCTCAACACAAAATAAAAAATAAATTATACAATTACGGGATGAATACGTGTGGAAGCGAAACAGGATAATCAAACAGAGATCGGTGAACTGAAAACCGAGATATCCGAACTCAGGAACGAACTCAGGCGGTTCATTACGAATGCCAACCGGCAGCACATCGATTCGGTACTTGAGGAACTGAAAGGTACGTATTCGGATCTATTCAGGAACCAGCAGGTTGAGACGGCCCGGGGGGATCTTTCCACACACATGGTCGCAAACTGTACGATGCGGGAGAACTGCTTTGGGGTATTTATGGAGTTCCTTCAAAATACGGCGAGGCATATCAGGGACGGGAACGTCTCCGATGAGATAATCCGCTCGTACAGGGAGGAGCTGAAGAATCTGCGAAGCAAAGGCCCCTCCGACAGATGCGATACATGCTTCTCCGAGGTCATTCGGCTCTTTGAACAACAGGTCGGCCTCATGGAGTCCCTTGGCATCTATAACAAAATCGAAGGTAATGGCGATACTCATCAGATTGACGAGGAAAAAGCAGTCAGGATGATTCTTGAACCGGTTGCAAATATCCAGAGGTTCCAGATCCTCAAATCGCTCACCACAGAGACGAGAACGTTCTCAGAAATCTCTCAGATGACCGGGCTCCGGGGCGGTAACCTTCTCTTCCATATCAAAAAGCTTACCGATTCTGGCATGATATTCCAGAGACATGAACGGGGAGATTATCTGATCACCAGAAAGGGATACAGGACAATAGAGGTGATATCAGGACTGGTCGAGGAGGTCCATTGAGGGATATTGTGGTATATTGGTGGTAGCTTGGTGGTTTGGTGGTGGCGACTCAGCATCTTCAATCACGATCTTACAGGCAGGAAGCCCACGGTTTTAACCGTGGGTGGTTGACAATCGATGGATCTCTTTACACCGGGGTCTTTTGCTATGAATACCTCCCGCTGATCGAGAATGATCTCTTCAAGGCTTCGATCGGTTAACATACATAGTACCGTTATTGATTTTTAATCTGTTTTGTATATTGGCAATATATATTTTCCCAAAGTAACCCGTCATCAGTTATACCATTCGAGATGAAATGAGGGAACAAAAATGTCATCTTCCACAAACCAAATGGCAATTGTATCACTCCTCTCACACCCAAACCCAATCCTTTTTTCTCCAATCACCGCTCATCTCTCATCAGATGATAGAGTACGGCATCAACACCATCGGCGATGGCCTCACCGTCTTTGACCCGGTCACCATCGGCTTTCCCTCGCGTGACTATATCGGAAGAACCGACCACCCAGGAACGATCATCGGCAACAACGTCACCCTCCGATCCGGCACCATCCTCTATGCCGACGTCACCCTCGGGGACCGCTGCAACACCGGCCATAATGTGATGATCCGGGAGAAGACGCTGATTGGGGAGGGGACATCGATCGGCACCGGGACGATCATTGAGGGGAACTGCACCATCGGCTCAGGTGTCAGCATCCAGAGCATGGCATTCGTCCCGACCCATACCACCATCGGCGATCACGTCTTCATCGGCCCGCATGTCACCCTGACAAACGACCGCTACCCCCCCTCAGGCAAACCCCGGCTTGAAGGGCCGATCATCGAGGACTATGCCGCCATCGGGGCCGCCGCCATCATCCTCCCCGGCGTCACCATCGGCAGGGGGGCGGCTGTTGCTGCCGGCTCCGTCGTCACCCATGATGTCCCGGCAGGGATGATGGCAATAGGATCACCAGCACGGATCAGGCCGCTCCCGGAGGAGATGAGACGGGGATAGAAGAAAGAAAATGGAAGAGGATGGTTTTTTATAATCTAATCCAGCCGGGTTCTAATCTCCGGTGAAAAAAATTGAAACGCTCAAACATATCCATCCTCTTCATACCCTCATATTTTTTTGTCATATTGCCCCAAATCTTCAGAACTGGTTTCTGAACCAGATCTCTCGATCATCGTTCAAAGAAAGATGGATCCCCGTATTCTCATTTTAGGATCGTAACAGGCTA
>NZ_JWHL01000022.1 GCF_018132105.1 Methanocalculus chunghsingensis
CCGCGACAGAAACGCTGCGGTCAATATTATGCTACGCTGCCTATCACAAAATGCCCTGTGGACGGGCTACCAGGAGTTTACCGGTAATCTGCGACATACAGGTCTGAAGATCGCATCGATCCCCGGACACTCGCAGGAAGCCCCCTGCGCAAGCGGGGGGTAGTTCACGTAAGGTCATAGTGATCAATGGATGTCAGGGGTTGTCACCCAGGGTGCACCCAGAGAATGACATTCCATCTATCAAGGGTGTGGTGTGCATGAATGATGGAGAAATGAAGATTGAGCAACTCAGAGATGCCGATCCCGATATTCGGAGTGATGCGGCAGAAAGGCTTGGTAAAATGCGTGCAGCAGAGGCGGTTGATCACCTCCTCGCAGTGCTCAGGGATGATCAGGCTGTCGTTCGGAGGCGGGCTGCCCAGGCCCTTGGAAAGATCCGTGACCAGAGAGCGGTTCATGATCTGATTGCGGGTCTTCGGGATGATGCCCGTACTGTACGGAAAGAAGCGGCAAAGTCGCTTGGAAAGATTCGTGATCAGCAGGCGGCAGGTCCTCTTATTGCTGCCATAACGGATACATCAGCGGATGTCCGGGAAGCCGCAGTCAAGTCGCTTGGAAAGATTCGTACTGTATCAGCAGTCGAGCCGCTCACCGCTGCATTGCAGGATTCGTCAGAAGATGTCCGTGAGGCTGCTGCAAAAGCACTTGGTGCGGTTCGCTCGCAGCGTGCCGTTGGCCCGCTTACTACCGCACTGGCGGATACATCAGAGGGTGTCCGGAAGGCTGCTGCGAAGGCACTTGGTCGAATTCGAAGTCCCCAGGCTGTCGATGATCTCACTGCTGCACTGGAGGATACCTCGAAAAGTGTTCGGAAACGTGCTGCAAAAGCCTTGAAGAAAATAAAGACATAGTATCCCCGCGTCCTTCAGTGCACGGAAGTGTGCAGCCAGCATCAATACGGGAGACCAGAAGGAGAAACGGCACGGCATATATGCAAAAGGGTTCTTTGGGGCATCTGTCGCGGTGCTGGCGGGTGGGCACTACTATCAGATAGACGGGGTGGTACTCATTGCCATCTCTACCGGGATCTTTCTTATCCTCTGGTTTCTGATACTCCGGATATCCCGATGAAAATTCTGAGGGGGTACTCCCATACTCTATAGATTATATCCTATCGGGGTTTCTGTTGCATCTGTCAGAGCAGCGTAGAAGGTACATATAATAATAGTGTAGTCTTTGCGAATGTCCTGTATTTGTTGTTATATTAATCTCATATATGGTGTTTTATTTACTTTTAAAGGGTATTTGGGGTTATTTTACCTGCTGTGCCAGAAAAAATTTTAGATTATGATAGTTGGTAAATGAGGCATATACCTTCCCGCCATCATTGTGTTCTGATGACGTAGGATAGTATCCTCTTCTTTCAGTGCACTCCATCGATGGTGCGCATATATTAATACAGTAAAAAAACATCTCCGCCGTATATACGGAGGTTAATAATATGCAGCGGAGATTTAAAGTTGATCCGGAACGTTTGAAACGCTTTTCCTTTGAACCTTTTGCCGGGCTTCAACGTCGCATTGCAGAGGATCATGATCTGAAACGCAGACTCCAGGAAGATCTCCCCGGAACACTTGAGGAAGAGGGAATTGTTGTTGATGATGCATTCCGGCAAATGGTGAGTGATCAATGGCATGCCCAGATCGAAGCGGACACACGTCTGATCATGGCGACGATACCTGAGAACAGAAAGCCATATTATCGGATGGTCCAGAGTGGGGAGCCGGTAAAGGTCAGGGTATCGATTGATCCAAAGACCGGTGAGATCACCACCGTTCCACGGGAGGAAGGACCATGAGTACCGGGGGCTATGATGTGGTCATGGAGATCCATGAGGATCTCATCAATACATTTCTTAGAATCGCCTACTGCCTCGGGAGGCTCCCCACATTTGAAGGCATCTATACACTTCCTGTTCCGGATGTTCCCCCGGATCTCCTTGAGTTTATGGATATCGGATACCGGGTCTCTCTTGCGAGAGAACCGACATTTGAGGTGACAGATACCGGGGGCCTTCAGATAACCATCCGTGGAGAGGCTGTCATCACTCTTCTTGGGTCGATATCATTTGATCTCGAAGCTCAGTTCCGGATAGCTGCCGCTCCTGAATTTGACCAGCCAACCCGGCAGTTCCGTATTGAGTGCAGCGAGGCGCTCATCGAGGATCTGGAGCTGGACAACAGGTATCATCTGCCTGCTTCAGTCCTTGCAAAACTGAACCAGATCCTTGCCATAGGTATGGAGGCGTTCCTCACCGATGAGGTGACCACCATCGAACTCTCTCCCGTCATCTTCTCAGCAGATCTCCCTTTCATGCCGGCTGGTGAGGCCTACCGGCTCCCCATCGGTCTCGGGGCTGCCCGGGTATTTCCCCCATCTGTTGTTATGGGTGCAGTGAATCTGCTTGGATATACCGGAGGGAGTTCGACGGCAGTAACTGACTTTACCAATGGCCACCATATCGGGATCGGGATAAACGAGGCCGCCATGCACCGTGTCTACGATTTCTGGTGGGCACATACAACACATCCAAAGACCATGGATGTCATGGGGTCCTATGAGTATGATCCCCCATCATTCGTCGACTTCCTTGATGCACTCATCGACTGGGGGACTGCAATTCTCACTGGTGGCCTTGTCGTGACAGAGGTTGATCTGGACCGTGTCTGGATCGAAGCCGAAGCAACCATGGGTTTCTCGAAGTTCACTTTTGATCTCCTCCCGGGGAATGCTGTCTCCCTCTCTGGTTCCGTGAACCTTGAAATCGGGGTTAATGTCTATATGCAGATCACGACAACCACCAACCTCTTCTGGGGATTATGGGAGGTAGATGAAACGACCAGCACCGTGGAGCTCTTTGATCTGTATGCGAGTGGCATCACCGTCATCATCAATAATGCTGAAGGGATTGTCACCCTGGACTCGTCACGGAGGCTGATGGTCACCCTGACGGCACTGGATATAGATATTCCACTCCCATGGAGTGTGCCGGAGTTCATCCTTGATTATATCGTTGACTGGGTGGTAAGCAGAATCGTCTCTGAAATGCCTCCGATTGTCCTATTCCCGGCCGTCATCGAGCAGACCCTTCCCGGAACAGCAGTATCGATCACCGTCTCAGGCGAGACCCTGGAGATTAATGAGACTGAGGCCCTGGTCACCATGAATATCGGGACATCCGGAGCCAATACCTATGCACCATATATCGCGAATATGAACTCAGGCGAAGTGCATGTACGGGATTGCGATTGGGCTCACCGCATTGCCCAGCGAAACCGCGTCTACTATTGCACGCTTGAGGATGCGATAGCTGATGGGTATAATGGATGTTATTACTGCCTGAGGGAGTATGATACCGGGTGATGACACTTGCATCCTGAATAATGGGGAGGAAATTATTATTTGTACCAGAGAGGATAGGAGCATGTATGGCAACGATCGTTCATATCGATATCCCTGTAGGCGATCTGCAGCGGGCACGTACATTCTATGAAACCATCTTTGAATGGAGATTTCATGAGGTGCCCGGCTACTCCGACTATCTCCTCTTTGAAACAGGGGATGGGAAGAGCGCTCCTGCAATCGGAGGAGGGCTTGGGATGCGTGGAGCTCCTGATCAGAGGATAACATGCTATATCGGGGTTAAATCCATCGCTCATTATCTCCCAAGGATCGAGGAGATGGGCGGGGCAGTAACGATGCCCTATACCGAGATTCCCGGCTTTGGAGCGTTAGCCCTCTGTCTGGATTCAGAGGGGAATCCCTTTGGCCTCTGGGAGGAGAAGCACGAGATCTGACCGCTCCTTCCTTCGACGATCCGGATTGCAACCTCCCTCTCTGCAGGTTTTCCGATCATCACAATCTTTTTCCTGCAGAAAAGGAGAGTACTCCTGAGATGGTGTGGGATGAGGAGGTCTATTTAGCTCACATCCTGACCCGGAGGAATCTGTTATGAATACCAAAAAGACAGCAATCACCATTCTGGCTATTCTGGTGATCATTCTCGGACTCTTCTTCACAGGTCTGTACATCCAGACTGAGAAGATGTTCAGAGAGAGCTACAGTTCGGAATATAGCTATCAGGTGACGATCTCCGCTGAGAGATCACTTGATAATGTGACGCTCATCCTCCCCCTCCCCTCATGGAATGGGAACTCACCTATTGGGGAGGCGATACTCCAGGAGGAAGGCTATGGGTTCCCTGATGACTGGAAATGTTCCCTCGTTGAGATCGACGGGGCCGTTATGCTTCAGATCTCAGCAGATCGGATCGTCCCCACATACCGGAACCTGATTACACCGACCCCGATTCGCCCCGGGGAGACACCTCCTCCGACACCAGAGATCATAACCAGTACAGAGTATTCAGAGGCGACTCCGGTTCTGATCCCGATTGAGTTTGGCGTCTCCCTCAGGGATGTTGAAGAGATCAATACCAGAGATCCCCTTGGGAATGAACCGGTCCTCTCACCGAAGCGAAACCTGACTCTGGCAGAGGAGCCCTATGATACACCCACACCGCCGGGTGGAGTGAGTGTCAGTTCATATTATACCTTCGAGTCACCATTCTCTGCTGCATATGCCTGTGATCCGGAGACGTTGGTCACGATAGATATCAGTCATCAGGGTGGTAACAGCTGGTGGGTTCTTGGATGGTCCGGGAACAGTTTCAGGGAGAGTGTTTCGATCACCCTGATTGGACCGGATCCCGGCTGGCAGTATGGAACCGGAAGCCTTCGGACAGGGGAAGGGCGGTACCGCTGAGATGACCTCTTCAGATCCCGATACTCGCATATTTTCAATGGTAGGGGTGAGGAGAATGACGGGGTTCAGATCGCAGAGAGATCCATCACCACCGTCCCCGGTGCTGCACTGGTCAGATCAGCAACCGTCTCGGGGTGGCAGGTGAAGTAGAGGACCTGGCAGGTCTCTGCGAGTTCTGCGATTGCCTTGCATGCATTTTCTCGCCGCCCTGGATCGAAGTTGACGAGAATATCATCAAAGATGACCGGAACAGGGGTGGCTGTATGCACATAGTCACGGATATAACCAAATCTGAGTGCAAGGTAGAGCTGTTCAGCTGTTCCCCGTGAGAGCTCATCAACCTTTTTTCGGCCTCCTCTTCTCTCCTCAACAAAGAGATCCGATCCATGTGCAGAGTCAAGGGGTTTAATTATCCTGGTGTATCTCCCTTCGGTGATGCCTGAGAAGAATGACTGTGCCTCCTGCAGGATCGCCGGCTGTTTTTCCCGCTCGAATGTCTCGACTGCCATGGCAAGCAGGCTCGATGCTGTGGTGTAGATCGCCCATTCTCTGGATATCCGGCTGATCTCCTCCCGAAGTGCCGCCGCATCTGAGATGAGGACGGTGAGCCGGTCATCTCCCTCAATCACGGAAGAGCGTTCCTGGAGAGTGCCGATCTCCTGATTGATCTCCTCAATTGACGTATGTATCCTGACCTGTTCATCCTCCATCTCACGGAGGCGGGTGGTCATCACAATGGGATCATACTCTCCAAGTGCCATGATGACGTCATCGAACCGTTCATCACCGCTGATCCTCCGGATTCCCTCATCGGCGTCATGGATGCGCCTCTTTAATTCCTCCCTCTCGCGTGAGAGACGCTCACGCTCACGATACTCCTCAGGTGTTGCCGCCCCCCTGCTCTGGAGGAGGGTGATGAGCATCCCGGTGGTATTCTGCAGACGTGAACGGGTGTTCTCCATCTCATTCTCTTCGCCCCTCCTCTTCTCAATAAGACTTATCTCCCGTCTCTTTGTTTCTTCTGCCTCGTTGAGGAGGGTTATAAGTCTCTCCCCGATGGTATCCGGGGTCCCGGCAACCGGTTCCCTGCAGGCAGCAGCAACGGCACGTACATCTTCTTCAAAGGATTGAATCTCTTCATAGAGTGTATCTTCCCTCTTTCTGTCTCCATCAATCGCTATGATGAGGTCTTTTGCCTCCTTTATCCCGCTGATGAGGTGGGTGATGAGTTCGGGATGAGTTGTATCCGGAAGACCACGCCTCTGGCACCAGCTCTTCCATGCATCAATCGCATCTTTCCGTCTGGATCTGGCATGGCTAAGAGCATCTTTCCGTGCTTTTAGTTCTGTGGATGCGGTCCGGCAGAGCGCTTCTGCACGGGCGATATCCTTCTCCAGATCGGCTCCCCGGCCGGCCAGCGTGACGAGATCCTCATGATGATCTCTGAGATCCTCAGCTTCCCGCCGTGATGGTATGGATGCAAGACCGAATGCCCCGGCGATCCTTCTCCCCTTCTCTTCGGCGTTAGAGCGTCTCCTCTCAATTTCATTCCGCTCTGCCGCAAGCGTCCGTGCCTCCTCCTGGTACGATCCATCACCAGTGACTGGACTGCCGGTATCGCTGGCAGCTCCCCTGAAGAAGAGGATGCCTGCACCGGCAATGATGAGAATTGCTGCAAGGGCGGCTGCCGGGAGGAGTGCTTCTGCCAGGAATCCTCCGATGAGGGCAAGGATGGCGGCCAGGAAGACGAGGTAGCCCGGCCATTTCGGGGGCTGGGGAGCGGGCGGTATCTTCAGGGATGCGATGATCTCGTGAGTTCGTGCCTCTTCTTTCCGAATTGAGGCGAGATCATCTTCAAGGCTCTCGATCTGCAGGATAACCCCAAGAAGGTCACGTGCCTGTCCTAAGAGGTTCTGAGCGGTTCCTGGGTCCGGTATCTCTCCAATATCTGCCCGGCGCTGATGCACAAGGGAAAGATCTTCCCTCTTCTCCATGTACGTTGTTTTGGCTGCTGTATGATTGATCGATGCTGTTTTGCAGGCATCATCTGTCCTCTCAAGGTCTTCATGAAGAGCCTTGATTTCATTTATGACCGCGATCGATGTATCGAAGCCGATGATCCGCTCACGACTCCAGTCATCCCCGAGATTCTCCAACTGTGAGGTAGATCTCTTCTCCTTCTGCACACGATCCAGCTGGCATCTCGTCAGATCGTCCTTCCGGGATCGGTATCGCTCAATCGTCCGCTCGATGGATCGGATTGCATCTGTCTGATTGAGGATCTCCTCCCGTGCACGGACTGTTTCAAGCTCTGTATCGATCCGTTCGCATTGCTGCATCCGGTCTCTGGATTCCTCTTCGAGCCGTCTGACCTCTTCAACCAACCGATTAAGCTCAAGCAGGGCGTCTTCAGGGAAAGTCCCTGTCTCCGGGATCTGCTCACGTGCCTTGATCGCCTCCTTCCGTTCCAGATAGAGATCCCATGCTTTTGAGAGGGCTGTTGCGTAGGTGATCGCCTCTTCAAAACTCTTCTTCTCATCCTTCTTCCGGGCAAGCTCGTCTCTCTTCTCTGAGATTGCTTCGTTGATCCGATCATACTCTCCCTGGCTCTCTTTTACTGTCCGGATCTTCTGTTCAAGGTCCTTGAGTTCAGTGATACGGGCATTAATCTGCTTCTTCTTCCCCCGGATCGCATAGATTGCATCTGCTGATGCACCCAGTTCATCGGCAACCTTTCGTACCGGAAGGTTGCCTGCACCGGCTGCTGCCAGCCTGTCGCGTATCTCCTTCCGATCGATCGTTCCAAACTCCTGGAGTTCATCAAGGCTGATCGCACAGATATTTTCATAGAAGACCTGGTCTGCCGGTCCGAGGAGCGAGGGGAGGAGCGACCCGCTCACCTCTGTTCCATCCGTCCTGGTGATGGTCGGGCTGCCCCGTACACCATCCCTGAGCAGGAGATATGCGTCTCCGGCATCTGTCTCGAATGCAAGCCTGCCCCCGATCTTTCCACCGTTGACCGGCTGGTAATGGTTGAGATCCTTCTTCCTTCCATCCGGGAACCCATAGAGCATTCGTCGGATGAAGGCGAGCATGGTCGTCTTCCCCGCCTCATTTGGACCGATGACCGCTGTTACTCCATCGCCAAACCGATCAGGAGGACTCCATTGGCTGAACTTTCCAAACCCGTCGATGAAGAGCGAGGTGATCTTCATTCGATCCCTCCTGCAGCGAGCCTGGAGAGAAGGAGGGCCTCTGCCTCCTCAATGATTGCGCACATCTCCTCATCATCAGGCTGATTGAGATATGATCGGGCATAGGAGATGTAGAGTGGTGCAATCGCCTTGGTAATCTCTTTCTTGTCCCCAGAGAGTAACCCGGCACTCTTCTTGCAGATCTCCCCGAGGATATCATCACGGGCGATGATCTCTTCCCGATTAATCCGTGGGGTTGTCCGGGAGATGATCCGCTCCGGGTACACAGGGTGTTTTCCGGTGGGTGTATCCTCGGTGAGCCGCTCAGCAAGTGCGGTGATCCCGCCTCCGGCAAGCTCATGGTGAAGGGGTGTTACCCCGGTCAGGATGAGGCGGGTGATGATCGGGCCCCCTGCCTCCTCGGATATTGCAGCAAGCCTCTCTCTGATCCTCTCTTCGAGGATGCCGAGATCCACAGCTCCGGAGATATCTATCTCGATCAGATCCCAGTGATAGCTCCCTGTCCGGACAGGCTCGATCCCAACCGATCCATCTGGACCGACCGTGACAAGACGACACCCCCGATCCCCGGTCTCGCCCATGTCCCTCCCCTGGGGATTGCCGGCATAGATGATGTACGGATCCCCGGAGGCTATCATTGCAGGCTGGTGAATATGGCCGAGTGCCCAGTACTCATAGCCGCAGACTTTCAGATCATCGATGCTGCAGGGGGCATATGGCTCATGGCCGATTGCTCCTCCGATACTGCAATGGAGAAGGCCGATGGTAAACGGCCATTCTCTGTCGCGGGGTGGAAACCGCTCGGCAAGGTTTTCACGGATATGAGCTGTTGCAAAGCTCATCCCCGCAATCGCCGCGATCGGGGTTCCATCCTGATCCCTGTGGATGATCACCTCCGGTTCTTCTGATGAGAAGCAATGGGCATTCTTTGGGAGCTGAATTGATCGTGACCAGGCATTCGCGGGATCATGGTTTCCATGGACGATATAGGCTGCAATGCCGTGCTTCTCAAGCTGCCTGAGCCCGTCTCTGAACTGCAGCTGTGCCCGGATGTTTCTATCTGCACTATCATAGACATCACCGGCGATCAGCAGGAAGTCGACCGCCTCCCTGATACAGAGGTCAATTATCGACTGCCATGCCGTATAGGTGGCATCGGTGAGACCGGATGAGGTTTGGGAATCCATGCCCGGGAGGGTGATCACCCTGCTCCCGAGGTGGAGATCGGCGGTATGCACAAAACGGAGGAGGCGGGACGGGGGCTGCATCTGTCTGTATTTATTGTGGTTATCGATAAAGCTTCGGATATTGGTTTAAGTGAATCCTCTCTCCCAATCCCCTCCCCTCCCGATACCTATTTGAAGAAGTTCTGCTATTCCAACACATAAAGATGCAAGGAGGAGAAGAATCGTGGAAAAACTACGTGAATATTTCAACAAACAACCAAGAATCGGCACCCTGAGCACGGCGAACCGGGAGGGCATGGTCGATTCTGCTGTCTTCGGCTCACCGATGATGACCGATGAGAAGACGGTTGTGATGGCCCTTGGCAATGGGAGGACTCTTGAATATCTCAATGAGAACCCTCATGCGGTCTATCTGATCATGGAGCCGGGACAATCATTTGATGATTGGAAAGGTCTGCGGGTCTATCTGAAAATGACAGAAAGTGCAACCTCAGGGGAAGCACTTGAAACATTCAGGAGCCGGATTGCGGAGATGGCTGGCAGTGAGGCGGCAGCCATGGTCTATGCGGCGGTTACCTTCACGATCACCGAAGTCCGCCCCCTCATCGACATGGGGCAGCGATGGGAAGAGTCCATCTGAGCTCTCTCATTTTTTCTCGGTAAAAAAACCTTCAGGGAGGCCGGATCCGGCCATCCCGTCCCCCTGTTCATTATAACTTAAACGTCGGAGCGGTATCAAAGAGCTTCTGGTAGAGTGAGTTAAAGAGGGTGATATACTCCCCGGCCTTCCCGGTTGAGGAGTATCGTTTCTTATCCCCCTCGATCGTCTCCATGAGGTACTCCTTCTCCATGAGAAACCCAAGGTATTCCTGGCCGGTCTTTGAGTTCAGATCACACCGGTTGATGATCCCGGTAAATGACTGTGGCTTTCGGCAAAAAACCAGGATCTCCCAGTAGATCTCATATGCGGTCCTCCGTCCGCTCATCCCAGGCTCATCTCCAGCGTCTTTTCAAGCAGATCCTCTGACTGTTCGATCTCCTTTAACCGCTCATCCCAGACCCTCGAAAACTGGTAGAAGTAGATTGACGATATGAGGCTCGCGATGGCGAAGGCGACCATGATAACCATGGACGGGAGGAGCAGCGGGTTCGGTCCGATGGTGAAGGAGAAGCCATTCAGTGAGGCAGAGAAGTATTCCAGGCTCGCAATGGTCCCAAGGACAAAGATGCTGCAGCTGCCAAGCATACAAACATAAATCATCCGGTGGATTGTGCCATGATTATCCCGGTAATGGGAGAGCATCCTGACGATGAGCCGGGTCAGCTCTTCGTCTCGTTCGTCATTATCTGATTCAATCTGCGATCTGTTTTTCTTCGTCAGCTGTCCGAGATCATTCTTTATCGATTCGATCCCTTCAAAGACCCTGGCACTGGTGATGATCCAGCCAAGTCCGATTATCATTGCAGATACGGCAACAATGAGGACGACCGGGGAGAAGGTCACAGCCATCTCAGTGGTAAATGTCTCCCATATTGAGACCACTTCCTGTACGACAACCATCAGTCCGAATGCCATCAGGAGTGCGGCAAAAGCGATGTTCATTACAGAAACGGCAAAGAAGTGTCGGACCTCGCGCTGAAACCGTCTGAATGTTGATTCTTCCATACTGGTATTCACCAGCCTATTGGTATATTGGCGTTATATAAATAAAAGGCATGAAACTAAGATACGTAACAGCGATCAGATGACCATAATCGATCTGGAGGTTGCAGTTGAGGTGATCCTCCGGATCAGGGAGGAGATTGGAGAGATAGATATCAGGCGAAGATTGCGGGAGATTTCGGAGGCTCTTCGTGCCAGGATCCACCCGGGAGGGGGTGCTCCACCTTCACGCCTGAAAGGGAGCCGTACCCCAAAGGCGAAGGAGTGATGATCCGGAGGCTGCCGCTCCTTCCTGCTCTCTCCGGAGATGGTGTAATCAGGGTTGCCGTAGCCCAAAATATGGGGCTTTCCGTATAATAGTTTTTTTTTGGAAGAAAAGAAAGAGAGGATGGTTCCGAACTGATCCTTTCAGATCCGCTCAATCATGGGCCGCAAGGGTGCTGAAGACTCGTTCAATGACCTTCCTCACCTTCTTTGCCTCCTCATCCGTCTGCAATCCAAGTGTTTGTTTCAGATCCTCAGGAGAGATCCCGGTCAGCCGTCTAATCTCCTCGGGATTCTGTATCTCGAGACGATCTATTGCTGTCAGCGTTCGCTGGAAGAGCTTCTCGTTCTTCTGCGCCTCCTCATCAGACCGGATCATCGATGTCAGATCCTTGATGCTGATGGGCTGTGCAATCGTCAGGATCACCCGGGATCCCGGCTCAACAATCTCACCCGGACCGGGTGACTGTTGAAGAACGATCCGATCAAGGTTTTGAGATCGCGTATGCCTGATCTCTCCGGCTTCCAGCTTTGCCTTCCTGAGAGATTTTACCGCCTCCTCTTCTGGTTGATCTATCAGGGAGGGAACGGCGACACCCTCCATGGATATGACGAGATCCACCCGGCTCAAACCCTCAGCCTCTGTACCCTCTGCGGGGTTCTGGCCAAGGACGATCTCCGGTGGTCCTGTCGAGAGCTCCTGCCTGATCTCCCCGGCCATGAGATGATTTTCTGCAATCATTCGGAGTGCAGCTTCTTTTGGTATCCCGGTGAGCTTTGGAATGATCACTTCCTGTGGAATGGATAGCGTCAGCAGAACAGTACTCTTTGGGTCTACCTCTGCATATGCCTCGGGTTCCTGATCGATCACCGTCCCGGCAGGTGACGGGCTCAGTTGCTCTTTCGTCTCAGCAGTGAGGCCGGCCCTTTGAACCTCCATGATTGCAGTCTCTTTGGACATGCCTGTACATTGGGGAACTCCGACGAGGATTGGATCCATCCGTGGAACTGCTGAGAAGGAGAGCCGAATCGAACTGAGTGAGTCCGGGCTCACCTTCTCTCCGGGATAGGGGAGCTTCATTGAGAAGTTGTTATCCTTATCAACGGAGAGACTGGCTTTAATATCTGCATCAAACGTGCCGACGATGTAGCCTACTCTTCCCCCGGTTGTCTGCAGCCCCTCGTCCATCTTCATCAGGGCGTTCTTCAGCATCCCGGTCAGTTCTTCAGGCAACAACTTCGGGCGCTGTAACTCCTTCTCCAGGATCTGAATTCTGTTCCGGGTTTCATACCCTTCTTTCTCAAGCCGGGCAACAGCAGTCCTGAGCTGTTCATTCTCAACTGAGAGCGCAATCTTCTCCCATTGGATTGATGCGAGACGGGTATGGATATCCGGACTCTCTTCACCGGTCTCCGGTATCCTGATCTCTTTCTCGAGACCGGCGATCCTTCCGCGGAGGAGAGCTTCCTCTCTCTCAAGACGTCCAACTGATCCCTTCAGCTCTTCATTCTCCTGTTTGAGAGCCATCCTCTCCTGCTGAAGGGCGGTGAGGTTCCTTCGGAGATCTGCGATCTCCTCATCTGCCTTCGGCTGTCCCGCCTCCTTCTCAAGAGCAGAGATTCTGGTCTGTAAACCCGCCTCCTCTTTCTCAAGCCGCCGGACAGCTCCTTTCAGCTCTTCATTCTCTCCTGTAAGGGTTGCCTTCTCCTTCTGGAGGGAAGCAAGCTGCTTTTGCATCTCCGCATTCTTACTTTTAATTTCGGCAAGACTGGTATTGAGCATCTCCTGCTCTCTGGTGAGGGACTCAATCTTCTTCCTGTCGACCTGAAGCTCTTCAGTCATTCTGGCTTTATCCTTCTCTACACCCTCCAGCGCCTTTTTGAGTGCATCCGGCCCAATGGCATCTCTTCTCGTGTTGACCATACGTTCCCCCTCAGGATCTCCGTACCTGAATTGGTGGCGGTATGGAGACGAGCCGTGCCTTAATCATGCTGTTTGAGGTACTATCATACTTAAACGCATTCTGGTAGTGAGCGTTCATCGGTGCTGCAAAAAGTCGGTTTCTGAATATCTTCAGACCTCCACTCTTCTCTTCAACGACCCTGGTCATTGAGAGGGCCATCTTCAGTTCCAGCTCTACTTCAGAGAAATGGTACCACGTTGCTGTGATCCCTGATTCACTCAGATCTCCTGTATTGTCAATGAGTGTCTGCGTTGCAAGGCTGTTCTTATCCAGTTCCAGCTGACTCTGGGCAACACCCCTGCTCACATGAAGCAGGACGTTTTCAAGCGGGCTGATCAGGACGTCTTCGATGATCTTCTCAACGTCAGCCATACATGGTCCTCCATGCGTCCGGGTGGTTCACCACAGGGTTGGCCCTGTAGCCAGCCACGTCAGGCACTGATCTCTTCCTTTGCGACGATGGTGGGTATTGCCCTGCTTGGCGGTGGAACCGGCTTGAGGATTGTCCGTATCAGACTGGTCCCTTCTGCCTGGAATGAATACGACTGAGCATACTTTGCATTGAATGTGGATGTGTATGCCACAGTTGTTGTATTCTTCACACCAAACTTGGCTGTTCCGGCAAAGAAGCTTGCAATACCTCCTGTTTTGTAGCTTGCGTTGGTATCTGTGGTCGATTTGACCTCAAATTTCTTTGATACACCAATTTCCAGTGATCGTTCAATCCGCATGGTAATCGTCATCTTGACTTCGATGATCGTATCAGTAAACTGGTAGAATGTCGGATTCAGCCCATAGGCGATCAGTGGCATATCAGATTTGTTGTAGACGATGGCCGAGGCTGTCACATTTCCTTCATCATCCCTCGTCTCTTCAATCGCGATAGGAACCGTATCTTTGGGTAGCGTAATGTCAGCAAGCATCTGTGCTACCTTGATGGAGTTCATATCAAGAGCAAACTGCCCCTGTGCAATAGCAAGGGCGAGCTTCTCAACCATTTCAGGGAAAGGAACATCAAGAAGCTCCTGTCCCACACTACTTGGTAGTGCCATACGTTATCAGATCCTTATTTCTCCGATGATTGAATCACCGGAATATGTGGTTCGCTCAGGGTGATTCCCCCAAGGAGTTCGACGGTACGCAGCTTGCGCACTTCAACAGCCATCTGTTGATCGAGAGGAGCTATGAGCCATTTCTTCAGGTGTGAGACCATGATTACTTCTGTCCCGAAGTCTTCAAGCATCCTGGCTACTCTCAAAACATCTTCCGGTGTTGCAGTATCTTTCAGTTTAATAAGATTGATCTCGATCATATGATGCGATATCACCCCCTTTCCAATATTCTCAGTTATTGTGCGATTATTATATAATTATTGTTAAAAAATTTGTTCTTAATGGACTGTTGGCATCTGTTTATTTTGTATATGGCAGCACAATGGTCCATCCTCGTGGCTTGTGTCAAAGGAGGAGAGATGCCGGCAGGGGACTGACCATTCTCTGAACTATTAAGTGAGTTTTTTTATATGTGGGGATCTATTAAAGGGGTACAATCGCCGGGAAGATACAGCATGAAGAAAAAATACATCGTTCTCTGCATACTCGTCATCATCTCGGCTACGGTATTCCTTGCAGATAGATTCTTTCCTTCTCCGTTCCTTGCACAGATCTTCACTACCCTGATCTGGATCACAGCACTTTTCACCGCTTTGAGCATCGTGTTTGAAGAGGTGATCCGGAGGAATGTCACCGATTCCCGTTCCCGGTATACTGCGACCAAGGTGATATCGGTCATTGAACTGGTCCTGATATCCGCCGCAATTGCATTGATCTGGGTGAGTGATATTCAGGCACTTATGGTCTTCTTCGGTATCATTGGTGCAGGGATCGCAATAGCACTCCAGGATGTCTTCAAAAATGTTGCCGGAAGCCTGACGATCCTCCTCACCGGTGTATACGGCGTCGGTGATCGGATTGAGATCGAGGGGAGATATGGCGATGTCATGGATGTCGGGATTATGAATACAACCCTGATGGAGATCCGCGAATGGGTGGCCGGTGATCAGCCGACCGGACGCCTCATCATCATTCCAAATGGTCAGATCATCAGTGCTTCGGTTCAGAATTTCACCAAGGATCACAGTTTTCTCTGGGATGAGATCCAGATCCCTGTCACCAACGATAGTGACTGGCGCCGGGCCGTGGCTCTTCTCATCGGGATTGCCAGACAGGAGACCGAAGAGATTGCAATCATAGCAGAGAAGGAGATCGAGCGGATTGGAGAGAGGTTCTTCCTCCCAAAGAAGGATATCACCCCGGCCGTCTATATCACCCTCACCGATAACTGGATTCTCCTCTCGGTCCGGTTCGTTACCTATGCCCGGGAGCGCCGTGTAGTCCGCTCACGATTACACCAGCTCATCATCGAGGCATTTGAAGAGGAGAAGGGGATTGAGATCGCATCTGAGAGCTACAGTGTCCAGCTGACGGATCGAAGATGACAGATTTCGGGGATATTGATAGTTACCATCCCCTCCTGGAATGATACACACATTCCTTATCGGTATGGACTTAATGCTCGCTCAATCCTTCACCGTGACACCGCCGAATGCGACAAAGCCGGTGATGATGAGATCCGGCTGATCGTGTGTGCCTTTGTCTGCATCGCCATCTCCCCTCTCTCCTCCGGCACGCGGCCGCCGCCGTTCGTCTTCTGCTCCTCCAAGGATCGGAAGCACGTTCAGCCGGACATTCCAGTCCTCGGGCACACGGATCTCGGTCCCGCCAAAGAGGGTGAAGGTCTGAATCTCGGCAGGGGGATCGTTAATGTGGGCATCCCGGAGATCCAGTTCGGCCCCGGCAAAGATGGCAAGCATCTCCCCGCCCCGGAAGGTCTTTGAGGAGTTCCGGCTCTCGACTCCGCCGAGGATTGCCATCATTTCGATTTTATCTGTTACCCGCTCCCTGATGGATGGACGTCTGATCCTTGTAAAGATGAAGCCGAGCCCGACAGCGATGATGATCACCGGGAGGATCACATCAGGTGAGACGAGCTCGAGGACGACGAGCTGTATTGTCCCGAAGATGATGATCAGGATGATCGGGCCTGATACGGATCGGAAACCGCTTTTTATGAGTGCAATGAGTGCAAAGAGGACGATTACCGATGGGGTATAGACGAGGAGCTGGCCGGTGTCATAGATGCCGGTTGCCCTGAGGAGGAGGAGCACTCCGATGATGAGGAGGATTGCCCCGATGATGAGCCGATAGGAGATTTTTTTCATGGCTTGCACCTTTGGTGTAGTGATTGAAGAGGATTGTAGGAGTGGGAGGATAAAAACGTACGGGTGAGGTGGAGGCACCGGCATCATGTTTTCTTTCTTCCACAGATACCTTTTTATGAACCTGCACCAAGCCAGTCTCATTTTAATATGGGGGATGAAGAGATGACCCACAACCTGCACGATCATACGCATAACCAGACAAGAGAAGGACACTCCGGTGGTCAGGATCCCACCAGCTGCCATTGCCCGGGGTGCCGGATCTGTGAGGGGTACAAGGAGGCCACTGCGGATCAGAAACCACGATCCGGGGATAAACACCAGGGTTCACATATTGATCACTCCGGTCACGAGGAGATGTTTAAGCGTCGTTTCTTCGTCTGCCTTCTCCTCTCCCTGCCCGTCCTCTATTACAGCGTCATGCTACAGGAGTGGTTCTCCTATACTGCCTATGCATTTCCGGGGAGTGACTATGTGGCTCCGGTGCTTGGAACGATCATATTCCTTTATGGGGGCCTTCCCTTCCTCAGGATGGGTGCGGTCGAGGCAGAGAACCGCAAGCCAGGGATGATGCTGCTGATCTCACTTGCAATCGTTGTTGCATTTGTCTACAGCCTCGGAGCAGCGTTCTTCGGTATCGGAGAGCCACTCTTCTGGGAGCTTGTCACCCTGATCGTCATCTTCCAGCTCGGCCACTGGATTGAGATGCGGAGTGTCCGGCGTGCATCCGGGGCACTTGATGAACTGGCCGGGCTTATCCCGTCCACCGCAGAGCGGCTGACCGATTCAGGGGAGACTGAAGACGTCCTTGTTGACGATCTGAAGGCTGATGATCTGGTTCTGGTCAGACCGGGAGCCAGCATTCCTGCAGATGGCATTGTCCAGGAAGGGGAGTCTGATGTCAGTGAAGCGATGATTACCGGGGAGTCAACACCTGTCAGGAAGGAGTCCGGGGACCGGGTCATCGGCGGGACAATCAACCAGGACGGAAGCCTCCGGGTCCGGATCACCGCAACCGGTGACGAGACGACGCTCTCGGGGATCATGCGACTTGTGGCTGAGGCACAACAGAGCAGATCCCATACACAGATACTTGCGGACCGGGCGGCTGGCTGGCTCTTTTATGCGGCCATCGCTGTTGCGGTGGTTGCCGCTGTTGCATGGACGATTGCTCTTGGGTTTGGTATTATCGTTATTGAACGGGTCGTCACGGTCCTTGTGATCGCCTGTCCTCATGCCCTCGGTCTTGCAATTCCGCTTGTGGTTGCGATCATTACTTCGCTTTCAGCAAGCAACGGCATGCTGATCCGGAACCGTATTGCAATGGAAGAGGCACGGAGGCTCGATACCATCGTCTTTGATAAAACAGGCACCCTCACCCGGGGGGAACAGGGTGTGGTGGATCTTCTCTCAGATGGTTCAAAGACCGAAGATGATGTTATCGCCCTGATGGCGGCTGCTGAAGGGGATTCCGAGCATGCTATCTCCCGTGCCATCCTGAGTGAAGCCGATCGCCGGGGGGTAACAATACCTTCTGTCTCCGGATTTGAGGCGCTGAAAGGCAGGGGGATCCGGGCGACGCTCAGTGCAGGTGCCGGTGCGCCGGGAGATGGTGATCATGCGAAAACGGCGGCTGATTCGACGATCTATGTCGGGGGGCCCAATCTCCTCAGCCATCTTGAGGTGACACCGGGCCCGGAGATCCAGGAATTTTCTGATGCCGCAGCATCCCGGGGGGAGGGCGTCATGTACCTGATTGTGGATGGTGCGGTGATCGGGGCGGCAGCACTTGCCGATATTGTTCGGCCGGAGAGTTATGAGGCGGTGACGGCACTTCAGGAGATGGGCATCACCGTTGCGATACTGACGGGAGATTCCCGTGCTGTTGCAGAGAAGGTTGGTAAAGAACTGGGTGTTGAGATCGTCTTTGCCGAAGTGCTCCCCGAAGACAAGGATAAAAAGATCAGCGAACTGCAGGAGCAGGGGCGTTTTGTGGCGATGGTCGGCGATGGGGTCAACGATGCCCCCGCATTGATACGTGCCGATGTTGGTATTGCCATCGGCTCCGGGACTGATGTCGCGATCGAGTCTGCGGATGTCATCCTGATTGAGAATGATCCCCGGGATGTCGTCTCGCTCATCCACTTAAGCAGGAGAAGCTACCGGAAGATGCAGGAGAACCTGGTCTGGGCCGCAGGGTACAATGTGGTTGCCCTGCCGCTTGCCGCGGGCATCCTTGCACCTGTCGGCATCATGCTCTCCCCGGCGGTGGGTGCCGTCCTGATGTCGGCAAGTACCGTCATCGTCGCAGCGAATGCCCAGCTGCTCCGGCGGGTGAATCTCCGGGAGGATTATGGGTAGTTATGAAGAGAGAGGGTGCAGATCAAAGGCACCCGGATCTATGTGTCGGACCTGAATGCCCGGAAACTCGGATCAGCAATCCCGGAGAACCTTGAGAAGCTCCATTCTGAAGGAAGGAGAGAGGTGTATATTCCTCAGAAGGGGAGCGTTGAGGGGAGGTAGGGAGAAGAGAAATAGAAGTGAATCCATTGCAGAATGGAGATGAAGATCAGGAGAAAGAAGCTCCTGAATTTATTCTCCTCTCATCAGAGGAGGGGACTGTAGGCAGGTACCACCATTGTACTGTTCCTCCCTGCTGTGCCAGCTTCCGGGAACCATCCCCCTTGCAGATGCATTGACACATGAGGCTATCAAGCAGCATATCGAGGATGTGCGTCTCAATCCTGATTACACTGCTGATTTATACCCTCATTCCTTTCAGAGTGATTGGGATCCGTCCTCTCCATCCCCAAGGAGCAGCCATCTCCAGAGCGGGATATATTGAATCATTCCATCGGTCCCCTGTGTATCCTTTGTGAGGAGGAGGCACCGGCTCACCTTTGATCCAAACTCTTCTGCGAACTCACGCAGGGCGTCTGTCTCCCGCCTGTGTATCTGATCAGTGTAGGTTACATTGATCGCGTTTAAGCTGGAATCACGCATTTTCAGGATAAAATCCACCTCACCATTTTTCTTCCAGTAATAGGGCGTATACCCGCGCCTCCGCAGTTCGATATAGACAAGATTCTCGGCACAGCGCCCTGTATCTTTTGAGAATGAGAACGAAACTGCATTCCTGAGTCCATTGTCGATACAATAGACCTTTTTATCGTTTCTTGCCTGTACCTTCAGCGAGTAGCTGAAATGCACAACCTCAAAGAGGATCTGTGCCATCTCTGCATACCTGATGTACTCTTTTATCGTAGCCGTGTCAATTCCGAGCAGATCAACCAGTTTACGGTACGAATATGGGGAGGTAATATTCGCCATCATATACGAAATAAGATCACCCAATGCCCGCTGATTCCTCACATTGTTCCCCCTGACGATATCACGGTAGACGATACTGTCATAGTATGCACTGAGCTGATCCACCCTTACCGATTCATCCTTCTGGAGGACTGCCTGCGGAAACCCACCTTCGTAGAGATATCGATGGAATAGTTCGAAAATCTCATATTTTTTACTGGCGAGTGTGACGGGATCGGCTATCCCGGTTATTCCATGAAAGTGGAGATACTCTGAGAAATCAAGTGGGTAAATCTGGAGAGAGAGGTATCTGCCACTGATCAACTGTGAGGCCTGTGAATCGAGAAGGTAGGAGGATGAACCCGATATAGCCAACCGGAACTGTTTTCGATCATAGATAGCCTTGATCCATCGCTCCCATCCGGAGATTGTCTGGATCTCATCAAAGACAAGGGTTGCCCCCTCCTGGCTGTATACCTCTTTCCTATAGGTATCCAGCACCATTTCAAGCGGGTTCGCAAGCTGGGCAATTGCTGGCTCATCACAGTTGACAAAGAGGATCGAACGCGGTTCTGCCCCTCTCTCATTGATCAGATCCTGGATCATCTGCATGAGGAGGGTGGTCTTGCCGGAACGCCGCACCCCATTGAGAACAACGATCTCGCCGGAGTCGTAATATGCCCGGATCTTTTTGAAGTAGCGGCCACGGCAGATGCCTGCCAGGGCCGAAAAATCCCGATTGTTCCACCAGGGATTCTGGGCTGCAAGGATATCGAGGAGAGGAGGGAAGTTGGAAGGTAAAGAGGAGCCGGGAGATCCATCATATCCGGAGTTAGTGGGGGAATCCGGGGAGCCAGAGCGTGGGGGAGGGAGAGGTGCCATGATATTTTGAATGGTTATACTCATGCATAAAGGTATATTTTTGATGGATTGTAATCCTTTAAAAAGCACTTATTTTGAATTGGTATACTCATCCAAAAGATCGGTTTTTAGCAGGAATATGACTATGCATACTGTGTGGAAGGGAGAAAAACGCTTATGATGCCACCAAGGGCAACAGGGATACAAGATGAAAATGATGGGGTGTTCCCATGCTTCTTCAGATAAAAAGGATTATATGGATGGATATACCCCCCGTAAACGTCCTTCTGGTTATTCAATACCGATCCTGGTGGGCAGGATTTGGGTTGGCAGTATACAGTCCGCTGATGACAATATACTGATTGCTATCGCTCCCCTCAATCAGTTTGAAGTAGGCTGATTTATGATAGATCCCGTTCTTCTCCGGGATCATCCATATGTAATCAACCCAGCCGGAACCTTCTGCCAGGGCAATATCGGTGATCTGGTCACGGAAAGGTGTGCCTGCAATGTCGGTTTTCCCTCTCATATTCACCCCGATAAGACGCGGGTTATCAGCTTCAGCAACGATCGTCACATTGGTGTCATAGACAAAGACATAGAGTGCCCTGTTCTCTCTGTCCCAGAAGGGATGCTCACCGGCATTGATCCTGGTGAAGGTGTCGGGAGTGTCCTTCTCTATGGCATCGGCCGTACCATCGACAAGTCCGATCACCTCTTCTCGTGTGATGGATGGGTCCGGATCGTAAGAAGCGCCACTGTAGCTGTACAGGATACGCTGGTATTCTGTTACTCCGGTCTGGTCGGGCTGATAACGGAGGGTGTCAAGGGATTCCTGGAATGCCTCGACGAGAGCGTCTGATGTCTCCCTGTTGAAGGCAAAATAGAGATCATCGGTCTCAAATCTGTAGACAATCCCGAAGTGGTCTGGATCATCAGTTGTCTTTTCAATGAAGTACCTTCCGGCAAAATCACCATGACAGAAGAGATCGATTGTCCCATCATGGAGGAGAGAGATGAGCGTCGGCACATCATCCGCTACAATGATGTTTGATTCTGAAACTCCACTCTCCTTCAGCAAAATTCCTGCATAATCATCCTGCACGACCCCGATCCGGTACTTCTTCAGGTCATCCGCAGTCGAGATCTCAAATTCTTCATACAGCTCTCCAAAGATACAAAAGGCTACAGATGCAAATGGTCCCGCCCATTTGAAGAGCTCTTCTCTCTCCGGGGATCTGACTGTAGTCAGGAGGACGGTATTCTTCTCTGAGAGGGCGGTCTCATAGGCGATATTCCATGGCAGCACGTTGATCTGATCTCGTGCTACCGGGGTTCCCATCTCTTCAAGTGTTCCAAGCAGGATATCAACAGAGATCCCTTTGACAACCCCGTCTTCGATATAGTTGAAGGGAGGATGCTCTTCTGTTACGAACGTCAGCGCTTCTGCCCCAATGGGTGCAGGAGGTGTGATCTCTTCAGTGGTTGTACATCCTGCGGCAAACACGGCAAAGAGTGTGAGGCAGAGTAAGAATAGATGATGAATCTTTACCATAGATATTCCAATCAAATAGGTTCTTTGGTTTTATAAACTGAACAGAAGGGAGGTAGCTGATCAGTTCTTTCTGAAAGCCATATCCACTCCATCTCCCTTCACCGCAAGAAGCCCCGGAATCTCCTCTGCGATCATTTCAATTACCCCGGATACTGGTACCACAAGCCGATCGGAGAGGGACTCTGCCCGGCTCCGGATGACCGCATTCGGGTCAAAGCCGTCGATCCTGAGGTCGGTTCTCCATGAACGGGGATTGCCGGCTGCATCAGCAAACTCGGTCCGGATTAGTCTTCTCCGCTCCTCTTGTATGGCGCCCTCTTTCTTCTTCTGCTCCTCCTGTCTCTGGTGAGCTGACGTGACGAGGGCAGAGAGGCGGTTCAGCTCGGCCTGTTCTTCTTCGATCTTTGCTTCCCGAAAGGAGAAGCGGGCAGAATCATCATCCACTCTTATCTCTCCTTCAAAGTAGAGGGAGAGGAGGCGGGAGGCAAGGGCCGAGGCATTGCCGCCATTCCTCCGGTAGAGCTCAAGCGGCTCTGCAAGAGCCGGAGTGAGGCTGAAGGTTGCCCGGTACCGCCTCTTCTGAGGGGGAAGGGGGTGTCGAACCCTTGCCGAAGTGGAGGGGTGGGATCTGCATAAGGTATCGAATCGTGCCTGTATCATCTCTGTCTGAGAATGCCGGGCGATTGTCTGCGGAGTTATTTCTGAGATTGATGTACTCTGCTGGTATGCCATCTCTTCGGTAGCAAATGATTCCATGCAGAACAGGTGACAGTGCATGGAGTATCTATCTTTACCGTGCGGTCTGTGAGTGTTTTTTGACCGAAACGGATTCTCCCGATCAGGGTACCTCAAAGAAAAGCTCTGGTACTGATCAGGAGTATGATCTATATGAAGAGTATGATCTTTCATACCGGGAGAAGAGAACTGAACAACATCCAAAAAACACTTTCAGGCTGCACTGCAGCCCTTAATATACATCCCTCTCTAAAACAGAACACAGGAATCCAATTGAGAAGAACAAGAAGAGAAAGAAGAGTGGATACGTTCTCTCTCCTGTTTTTGATCTCTTCTCCGTATGATCTTTCATACTCGTCATATTCGTCATATTGTACGAACCCCCCATAGGGTTTTTTGAGGAGGTTTTCGGCTGAGGGGAATCTTCAGAATGGGATAGGGGATCATTCCGGCCTGAATACCCCGAATACATAATCAAAACGGCATCAGAAGCCAGAAGACCGAGGGAATGAAAAGAACAGATCCGATGAAGACCCCGGCAACTACCTTCTGCCTGTGATCCCGGGCAGTCAGGAAGAGGCCGATGAGGGAGGGGATCAGAAGGCCGAGGAGAAGGCCGCCGAGATGGGCATAGACATTCACCGTCCCGGAAGGCAGCTCAGTGAAGATCTGGCAGATGGCAAGGGTGAGCGTTAGACAGGTTGCAGTGAGAAGAACAAAGACCGACTGGGAGGTACTCTCCGATCGGCTCTCCAGTACTGTTCTGTACACAAGCGAGAGCATCAGGAAGAAGAGAAGCCCGAGGAATGCATAGGTTATCCCGGAGAATCCCGAAGACCATTCCTTTCCCATGATACGGGCAGACCAGATCGATATTCCAGAGATGGAGAACGGAAGTGCCAGGAGAAATATGAGGATGGTTGCCGGGAAGAATTTCGGAGGCATCGGAGACCGGAGAGCCGGCAGAATGATGATGCCGACAACGAAGATCGCAATGATCAGAAGGTAGGCTGAAGAGAGATTATTTGTGATATGCGAAGAATCCAGGGGATTATGCATATAATTGCTGAGAAACATGGATGCCAGGCTGGGATCGCCTACATTGAGGTAGATATGCCGGAGGGTGAACTCAATTGGGATAATCCGGAGTATCGCGTACTGGAATCCGGACAGGAGGCCGAATATCCCCGCCAGGAAGAGGAAATAGAGGAGATATATGGATTTGGGGATTGTTCTGGCATAGGAGAGGATGGTGCCATTGGGAGGAGATGGTGCTTCCGGCAGTGACATTATACTTCAATCGATCGGTGTCTGCATAAGGATTCCTCTTCAGCCGCCTTTTCCCCGGAAAAATTACTCACCGGATATCCGGGACATTCCGGAGGTTCTATCATCTGTTCACAGCTGTTATGGCAGCAACAGGTAAGTATAAATTTTCAATTGGCACATTGATTTACTCTTAGTTTTGTCTGTATTGTAGCTGATTCAAACATAATTAAGAAGGCGGTAAATTTTTATGAAAAAATCAATCAGTCTTATCCTTATCGGCCTTGCATGTCTCATGTTCATGGCTGCGGGTTGCACAAGCACATCCGATACACCACCGGCAACACCTACTGCTCAGGCAGAGTCCTGGTCAGGCATATGGAGTACGACATGGACATCTGCAGATCACGCGACCCCGGTACCAGGGGATGACATTACATTCACCCAGACGGGCTCGTCGGTAACCGGAACCTATGTAAATCCCGAACATGATTTTACAGGGTCAATCACGGGTACTGTTGAAGGAAACACACTGACAGGCACCTGGTCTGAGAGTGGTCTTCCGGAGACATCCGGCACTTTTGAATTTGTACTGTCTGATGATGGAAACACCTTCACCGGAACATGGAAGAGCGCTAATGACGAAAGTGACGCTACGTATTCCTGGAACGGAGTCCGTACATAATATTCCGGCAAATCCCTGATTTCGCCAACCTTTTCTTTATTCATTCACGATTCTCGCTCATTCTGTCTTCAATGCAATTATCCGATAATCATCGGTTCATACCAGACTCTCAGGTTGAAGCGGGGCAGACCGGTGAGAATTGGGGGAAGTCCTGAACTCAAGGAGGAGTTAGCCCGGAGGGAACTTCCCTATGGGATTACCCCCACTTCATCCTTATCCGGTAAGATCCCTGATTACCAGCCCGTTCGTAACAGCCCTCAAATTATCCGGTCAGCTAAGAAGGAAAAAACAATTCTCGTGGTATGTTTTTTTTAGAGTCAGAGTTCATTACTATAAGAAATCGATGACAGCTGCAATCGAATCTTTGCTGAGTGAGGAGAAAGCCATCCATACGGCAGAAAAAGAACGGGAAAATGCCCTTTTTCTGAACCTCCTGGTAGCAACTGCTCCGGCTATCCCTAAACTTATCGCAGCGGTACTCTCCGGATCGATAACCCTGTGGCAATGGCGGTGTAGAAA
>NZ_JWHL01000040.1 GCF_018132105.1 Methanocalculus chunghsingensis
CTGAACTGTACAAGCGTTCATGACCCGGTGCCGTACTTCGATATCACCCCTGCGGAGATCGTCAAAGGGCTGATCGAGGCGAACGAGGCGCTGAAGCTGCCGCACAGTATGCATGTGCACAGCAACAACCTCGGCAACCCCGGCAACTACGAGACGACCCTTGACACCCTGAAGCTTGCTGAGGGGATATCGCCGAAGGGCGACTTTGGCCGTGACCAGGTGCTCCACCACACCCATATCCAGTTCCACTCGTATGGTGGAACGACCTGGGGTGACTTTGAGTCCCGTGCCGACAAGATCGCTGACTACGTCAATGCAAACAAGAACATCACCTGTGATCTCGGGTTTGTGACCCTCGACGAGACGACGACGATGACGGCTGACGGGCCGTTTGAGCACCATCTCTGCGAGCTGAACCACCTGAAATGGGCGAATGTTGATGTTGAGCTTGAGACCGGCTCCGGTGTTGTGCCATATGTGTACAGCCCTGATGTCTTCGTCTGCGGTATCCAGTGGGCGATCGGTCTTGAGATCGCACTCCTTGCCGAGGATCATATGCGATTCCACATGACGACCGATCATCCGAATGCCGGTCCCTTCACCCGGTATCCCCGCGTGATGAAGTGGCTGATGAGCGCAAAGGCCCGTGACGAGATGTTTGCCATCATGAAGAACGAAGGCAAGGTCCGTGACCGGACGAGCCTTGGTTCACTCGACCGCGAACTCTCGCTCTACGAGATCGCGATGATGACCCGTGCAGGAACGGCAAAGGCACTCGGTCTCTCCCACATGTATGGTTCCCTGAAACCTGGTCTCTGCGGCGATGTGGCTGTCTATGACTACAACCCCGAGACGGCTGATGATCCCGAACTGATCGAGAAGGCATTCGGGTCGGCGGCATACCTCTTCAAGCAGGGTGAG
>NZ_JWHL01000029.1 GCF_018132105.1 Methanocalculus chunghsingensis
TTCCCGGTACCCGTATGTTTCTTTCCATGCGGCAACCTCACGTTTGACCGTTGTATAACTGAGTGAGTGACCGTCCCTGAGCAGATACCGCCAGATTAACTTGGCATTGCACCGCTGTTTCTTCGGCTTATGCCGATTGTTTTCGAGGATCCGGTGGATCTTTTCCCGAATTTCATCGGTGACAACCCGACAGGGTTGAATTATCTCTCTTGATTCTGGAACAATTGCATCGATTGTTCCTTCCCGTGCAGCCTGAGCCCGGAGAACATATCGTCTGACAGTGTTATGGGCCACACCAACCTCACGGGCGGTCTTTCGATATGAGCCGGTTCGCTCATAGGAATCGAGTATTGTTTTGACAGTCGTCATGGAATACACCTCTTGACTTCCCCCTCAACGCGATGTCTATGAGGAGGAGTTTGATCAGGGGTGGGCAAAAACGAATGAGCCTTTCTTTATATACTCTGGGCAAAAAGGAATGGGCGTATACACGCAAAAAAACATCTCAAAAAACTCAGTGGAAAAGAACGCCGATTCAAGAATGATACAAACCACTGTATCAGCAAACAGATCGTCGCTGAAGCCAAAGGCACACAATCCGGTATCGCGTTGGAAGATCTGACAGGTATCCGTGATCGGACACCCGGTTATAAGGCATTAGCAGCGGCAATCGGTAAATGGGCGTTTTATGAGATAGCAATGTACATCCGATATAAAGCACATATGGCTGGTATCCCGGTCTACCTCGTTGATCCCCACTATACATCCCAACAATGCTCCCATTGTGGATATACGAGCAGGGAAAACCGGAAAACCCAGTCTGACTTCTTCTGTATCAAATGTGGACATACGGATAATGCGGATATCAATGCCGCAAAAAACATTGCATCAAGGGCTGATGTCAACCAGCCTATCGCACTCCGTCCTGAACCAAAGCGCTCAGGAAGATGGAAGGGCAAGCCCACGACTTCAGTCGTGGGTAGTTGACGTAATATAACGAGAGGATGCAGTCCTTCAAGGGGATGCTCGAACCTTTGGGATTTAAAAGAGATAGTACCATCATAGTTTGCATACACTTCATAGAGATACCGTTCCCCATCCATCTCTCCGATGAAAAGTAAATGAGTGTTTTTTGCCTTTCTCTCTTCAAAAAAATATTGATTCAGCTGCAGGAGTACAACCGATCTGTTATCAAAGCCCATCTCATGCACCAGGGTGTCCCAGAAAACCCAAAGATCGGACTTATGCTTCGACGTGTTCGTGTCGATGTTTATCTCTCCAGTCGCAAATTCGGGCATTTCCGGTACATAGAAGTAATGCACAAGGAGAAGGCAAATGAGGATTAACCAGAAGAGAAGCTGGGTTTTTTTCATTACACATCCTCTGAAATCAGACAGTTCGTTTTAATAAGAGATGATAACGTTTCCATAATTGATAAAGAATTAAGTCCTTACTCTGTGATACTGCTGAAGCAGTTACGCAATGAACACAATCAGCCTGCCCTGATCATACAACACTCCCCATCCAATCAGTTATCAGATCAGAAGAGAGATGAAGAACCAGGAGTATTCCCGTTGATCCACACCCCAGACAACATCATCCTCATCGGCATGCCGGGTGCCGGGAAGAGCACCGTCGGCGTCATCCTTGCAAAGACGCTCGGCATGCAGTTCATCGACTGCGACATCCTGATTCAGCAGCAGAGCGGGCGGATGCTCCAGGAGATCCTTGACCGTGACGGCCCCGATGCGTTCCGGCGGATGGAAGAAGAGGCTATCCTCTCCCTCCATCCCCGCCACTCGGTGATCGCAACCGGGGGGAGCGTCATCTGGAGCAGGGCGGCGATGGAGCACCTGCGATCTCTTGGCGTTGTTGTGTACCTCGAGATCTCCTTTGAGGAGATGGAGAAGAGGCTCAAAAACATCACGACACGGGGCATCGTCCTCCTGCCAAACCAGACTCTCCGGGGCATGTATCTCCAGCGGGTGCCGCTCTACGAGGAGTATGCTGATGACACAATTCCCTGTTCCGGGGAGGATGTGGAGTCTGTGGTACGCAGGATATGTGAGGGTGCCTAACGCGGTCTCGATCCAGCACCTCCGTATCCCTCACTAATGTCGCACACAACTGAGGGTACTGCGCCGAGTCCGCCTGCAGGAACAACCGGAATCTGCTCCTCCCTCTTCCTGGTGCCTGGGGTCTGGCTGGTTTCTCTCCTTGATGTATGCTCTTTGTGGTATGTATATCGGCATCCTCAGCATCTCCGCATTTGATACAGAAATTAACTGCTCGGGCTTTCTGTGTTCTCATCAATCAGAAGAGAGAGAAACCCCGTCTTAACGCGGATTATCGCGTGGTTTTCCGTCTCCCCAGATTGGATCGCATCCAAACCGATCCATCCAGGCACTATCATATCCGCTATCTTCTCTCTGTACTTGTTCTTCATCAGAGAAGGGGATCTCATAGCGCAAACAATAATCAATCAGTACTCCATATGCCTCATTCAGGCTGATCATACCATTGTGTGCCTCATCAGACTCGTAACCCGAAACATCCGGATGCCACTCCCGTGCAAGGGCATGATAGCGGGTGCGTATCTGGCTGATGCTTGCCGCATCGCCCAAACCAAGGATATTCGCTGCCTTCCTGGGGGAAAGGCGCTTCTGTGCAGCCATAGTACTCCCTTCAGGCAATTGAGATGATAAATGAATTCAATGCGACAGGCCTTTGAAGAGCATGCAGCTGCGTACGACCGCTGGTTTGATGACCATCCCCACATCTACTCTGCCCAGCTCTCGATGCTGCGGGATGTTGTGCCGGCAGGGGGGCTGATGCTCGAGATCGGTGTTGGCTCAGGCCGTTTTGCAGCCCCCCTCGGGATACACTTGGGTCTCGATCCCTCATCTGCCCTGATAGCAATGGCTCGGAGACGAGGGATCGAGGCTGTCATCGGAGAGGGTGAGCACCTCCCGTTCCGTGACAATTCCTGTGATACCATTCTGATGATGACCGTCATCTGTTTTCTTGATGATCCGTTCCCGGTCTTTCAGGAGGCATGCCGTCTCCTTAAATCCGGGGGAGTACTCGTCATTGGTTTCATCGAGAGTGGTGGAGCAATCGCAACCAAATACCGGGATGAAGAGGTAAAAGGGCGTTTCCTCAGGCATGCAACCTATTATTCAACAGAGGATGTCACAAGATTTTTTTCACAGGCAGGGTTTGCAGAGATCGCAATAGTACACAAAGCACGAGGGTTCCCGGTCATTATCGGGAAGAAGCTGTAAGGGTGGAATCTCCCTTATTCCTCCGGGACGCTCTCATAGATGAGTGCCGAGTACCGTGCGGCAAAGACGACCAGGATCGGGGTTGCGATGATGACAAGGATCCATCCGATCTGCGGGATCTGCATCAGCAGGTACTCAGTGCCCCCGATGATCAGGAGGAGGATCCCGATCGAGAGGAGATAGGAGATCCATCCGATCCTCGTGATATGGCGAAAGATCGACAGAAACCTGAAGGCATCCAGCATCTTCCCCGTGTGTGCAAAGCGGGCAAGCCCTATCGGGAGGCTGAAGGCGATAAGGATGGTGTAGAGGAAGATGAAGAGACCTGCAAGCACCCCGATGAAGATGATCGCCCCGTCCGGGAGACCGAAGATCCCTGATCCAACCGTATCGATCGGGTCGCTCTCCCCAAAGATGATGGTAACGACAATGGGGCCGAGGACAAGGGCAATTGGTGTTGCGTAGAGTATCTGGATGATGAATGCCCGGATACCGTCATAGAAGAGCCTCCCCAGAGTCTTTGCCCCAGTGGCGAACGCAAAGGGATTGTCGGATTGCCATGAGATCTTCCCCCGGTATATCTCGACGATGTATCCGAGGAAGAGCGGATAGATGAAGTATAATAGGATTATGAAGAGCGGCAATCTCGTCTTCTTTTCAAGGAAGAGCTCTTTTGTATAGACACCGGCATCGGTGATCAGAGTGATGATCTGCACTCTCTTCTCTCTCCACCCTCTATATAGTAAACCTTTTTATATTAAACAACCTGCATCTGGCTATGAGGCATGTATCTGTATTCATGATTGGGATCGTCCTTGCATTCCTGGTGTTTGCAGCCGGGTGTGCCAGCGACCCGGTCACGCCGCCGGCTCCGGTTGATGATGCTCCCATAACGGAAGAGTGGGTTCCTGATGGGATCATCGAACCCGGTGAATACCAGTATTCCCAGAGACTTTCTGACAGTATGGAGATACACTGGTCGACAACAGACGAGACGATCCAAATGGCCATCTCCGGCCAGGCAACCGGCTGGGTTGGTATCGGCCTTGGAACCCCCCGGATGATGGCGGGTGTGGATTATATCGCCGGATATGTCGATTCAGAGACGGTCGTCGTCCATGACCTCTACAGCCAGAGTCCACGGTGCCCGATCCAGATGGATACGGAGATCGGCGGGAGCAATGACATCCTCAGGTCTGGCGGCAGCCTGGTGGATGGTGTCACCACCATTGAGTTTGAACGTCTCTTCGTCACCGGTGACGAGTTTGATTATCTGATCCGGCAGGGTGAGGAGATCGCCATCATCTGGGCAGTCTCGGATAGCAACTCGATGACTGTTCCGCACCGTGAAAGCAGCACGGCCACAATAATCCTCTGGAGGTAAATGAGATGACGATTGCAGCATTCGCTTATATACCGGTCTTTGGTCTGCCCTTCGTTGTGGTCCTTGGCATTGTCCTCTTCATCTTCCTCTGTATCACTGCATCCATCGCCGTTCTGAAGAGGAGGGGGGCACTTGAGAACGTACCCTTCACCTGGCATTTCTGGTTTGCACGAATCTCTCTTCTTCTTGCCCTTCTCCATGGGATTCTCGGCATCTCTGTGTACATCGGGATATAGGTGGGGCTTTGGGTCCCCTCTCTTTCTTTGAGATGATGGACGGGGAGCCCATCAGTATCCTGCACAATCGTTCCTTATACGGGTATCGGATCCTTTTGCGGCCAGAAGAAGGAGAGATGGTATACAGAGGAAATCGCACCTATTATAAATATGTAGATTACGTACTTTCTGATACAGGAGAGATCCCTATCGTAGAATCCGCTGTTTCCCGGAAAATGAGCAGAGATGAGCTTAGGCTTGTCATCGTGATCGCCCTCGGTTCGTTCATGGCCGGTCTTGATGGGACGATCGTCAATATCGCCCTCCCCTCGATTGCACAATACTTCGAGATCTCCACCGTACTGGTCTCATGGGTACTCACCGCGTACCTTATCATCCTCGTCAGTCTCCTGCTTGCGGCATCCCGCCTTGGAGATATGAAAGGGTACCGGAATGTCTTTCTTGGGGGATTTCTTCTCTTCACGATTGGTTCGGTGCTCTGTGCCTTCTCAACATCCATCGAATTTCTCCTCCTCTCCCGAATGGTTCAGGCCATCGGGGCGGCGGGGATCTCGGCGGTCGGGGCGGCGATGGTCACCACCGCCCTTCCCCCATCCCTCCGGGGCCAGGCTCTTGGTATCGTCGCCATGTTTGCCATGCTCGGTGCCGCCCTTGGGCCCGTGGCCGGGGGATTCCTCACCAGTATTCTCTCATGGCAGTACATCTTCTTCGTGAACCTGCCCGTCGGGATGGCCGCCATCATCCTCGGGATGAGGATCATTCCGCATATCCCGCCCGCTGCCCCGGATTCGAGGATCGATACCCTTGGTGTTCTGCTGATCTTTGTGGCGCTGGGTTCCCTGATCATCGGCCTGACCTCGATCCAGGGGCATGCCCCGATACTCGGTGCGCTCGCCCTTCTCATCTCAGCAATCTTCTGGACGCTCTTTATTATACAGGAACGCCGCTTTGCCGAACCGCTGATAAATCTCCGGCTCTTCTCCAACCGGGCATACTCGCTCCAGAACCTCAATATCATGCTGATCCAGATGACCATTGCCGGTGTGATGGTCATTATGCCATTCTACCTGGAAATCGTCCAGAAGATCCCAACAGACAATGCCGGAACGATCCTGCTGGCCCTCCCCATCGGGATGATCCTGACAGCACCACTGGCGGGGAAGGTATCGGATACCATCGGGACGAAGAAGCCGATCATCACGGGTTTTATCCTCGCTGCAGCCGCCCTCTTCCTCCTCTCGACAATCTCCGCCCAGACAGGGATCGGCCATATCGCCATCTATCTCTTCCTCCTTGGGGCTGGCACGGGGGTTGCCTTCTCACCCCTGAGCAGCGCCGTGATGGGGGAGTGCGAGGCAGAAGATCGTGGATCAACGAGTGGTCTGGTGAGGGTAATGTCCAACCTTGGTTCTTCTCTTGGGGTGGCGATGGTCATGCTTGTTGCAACGATCGCCGCCGGCCCGAAACTTGCTCAGTACAGTGCCCATCTCATCGATGGTGCAGAGCTGGAATCGGCGTTTCGTGCTGCATTCCTCTTCTGTATGACCCTTGCGATCCTCGGGCTCCTCCTGATGTTTGCGGTGAGGGGGAGGGAGCCTGCCGGGGATTTGGAATATGGGGAAGGGATCTGGTGAGTGTAACTTTGCCTATACCCGGAGGGGGCAGGAGATATCATATCTTTTATATGGTAGTGAGAATTGGGGATTTTTATTCCGACGACGGTGGGGAGTTTTATCCCGACAAACCTGGGGAAAAATAAACCGACGTTGACATGCCTGTATGGAACGTGCTGCAAAGTAGTATGGAATTGAGATAATCCCCTACAAGTACCAGGATCTGGGGCAGGCACAGATGAGAGGGTATAATGCATAGATCAGATGCAAAGATGAAAAACGGTGAACCTTATGCCTCCCGACCGATCACCCATCCAGAAAAAATTCATCGAGCTCTTCGAACCCCATGACCTGAAGATACCCGGCGACCACCTCCGGGATGGAACCCCCGGCTCCCTCCCCTACGGCAGCGGCCGGCTCATGTTCGCATTTGGCATGGATGACGGGGCATTCTTCATGGAGTACTATGCCCATCACCGGATCGGCGGGGACTGTCGCGGCAGGATCTATGAGGATGGCCGGCATGTCCCGCTGCCTGAATTATGCACGATGATCTGCTACAACGCAGACATCCCCGGCGACTATGAGCGGCAGGAGAAGGAGAACCGGGAAGAGTATGAGCGGATCATGAAGGAGTTGATTGAGGTTGGTATCTTCTCAGGCGGGCCGGCATCCCCTCCCAGCAATGATCCCTCCCCACCCAAACTGACTTATACATATAAACGAATCTACAACTATGATCTCCCGTCTCCCCGTCCTCCTTCTCCTGATCGCACTCTTTTCTGTTGCGGGCTGCGTCTCTGACCAGCCTGAACCAGATACCGGTGAAGCATACTATCTCAAGGGCCTGGCCGAGTATACAGCAGGAAACTACCAGGCTGCAGAAGCCGCATTTGAAGAATCGGCAATCTGGTATTTCGACCAGGGCCTTCGGGATGAGGGGATCACCTCACGGAATGCGATGTTTCGGGCATTCAGGACCTATGCCGAGTTTGGGCTGACCGAACCGATGGCACGGGATGCTCTCAGGGAAAAGGTGCCTGGTATCACCGAAACGGAGATCGATCCCAAACTATGCTCTCAC
>NZ_JWHL01000043.1 GCF_018132105.1 Methanocalculus chunghsingensis
ACATCGACAGGTGAAACCTTCTCCGGGCAGAAATGTACTGAATCCAGAAAGAGATACACCCGTATTAAAGCGGATCTTCAATCCGTTGGTACATGGGACGCAAAAAAACATCTCAAAAAACTCAGTGGAAAAGAACGCCGATTCAAGAATGATACAAACCACTGTATCAGCAAACAGATCGTCGCTGAAGCCAAAGGCACACAATCCGGTATCGCGTTGGAAGATCTGACAGGTATCCGTGATCGGACACCCGGTTATAAGGCATTAGCAGCGGCAATCGGTAAATGGGCGTTTTATGAGATAGCAATGTACATCCGATATAAAGCACATATGGTTGGTATCCCGGTCTACCTCGTTGATCCCCAATATACATCCCAACAATGCTCTCATTGTGGATATACAAGCAGGGAAAACCGGAAAACCCAGTCTGACTTCTTCTGTATCAAATGTGGATATACGGATAATGCGGATATCAATGCCGCAAAAAACATTGCATCAAGGGCTGATGTCAACCAGCCTATCGCACTCCGTCCTGAACCAAAGCGCTCAGGAAGATGGAAGGGCAAGCCCACGACTTCAGTCGTGGGTAGTTGACGTC
>NZ_JWHL01000046.1 GCF_018132105.1 Methanocalculus chunghsingensis
TGGTAATTCGTTGGCAAAGTATCCGAAAGTTATCTTGCGGATCGATCCGGTTACCATGAGTTCAGGCCTCATGGAGCAATCATCTACGATCAACGTATCCTGGTGATAAAGACTCCTGATACCTGTTCTATCCTGACACTTGACGGAAGAGAGATGGTATCGATGTCATACGGCAGATACCAGCCTCTCGATCTCAAACGAGTAAAGGGTCAGGCTGATCTCGCCCTCATCAAAAACCAGTTCTTTCTCCTGATCGTGGTAGACGTACCTGAAGAACCACAGATTGAGCCTGAGGAGATCATCGGAGTCGATCTCGGTATAGCCAATATCGCAACCACATCGACAGGTGAAACCTTC
>NZ_JWHL01000026.1 GCF_018132105.1 Methanocalculus chunghsingensis
CTTTGATCCCGCCATTTACACATCTGCCAGGATGCTCCGAGGAAGGCTCCTTCAACAGCTTTCTGGATGCCTGAGTGTCCATCAGAAACAACCATTTGAACTCCATCCAATCCTCTTTCCTTGAGGTCTTCGAAGATTGAGAGCCAGAAATCTTCATTCTCGCATGCAGTGATGGTGACACCGAGAACCTCTCTTCGATAGTCCTCACGAATTCCAGCGACAATCAAAGCAGCCTTGTTGACATACCGAACACCTTCTCTGACTTTAAAGTAGGATGCATCAACGATGAGATAGGGAATCTTGTGTTCAATCGGTCTATTGAGGAACGCCTGAACCTGCTCATCAAGATCTCTGGCCATCCGCGATACAGAGGCAGGAGAGAGCTGTTCAATACCAAGATGACTGACAATATCCTGGATCTTCCGTGTCGAAACACCTTGAAGATAGGACTCAACGATAGCGTTCACCAATGCCTTCTCAACACGGGAGTATTTCCCAAAAATCTGTGTTTCAAAGGACATATTCCGGAACTGTGGCTTCTGAAGCGTAGTCTCTCCATATCGTGTCTTCAGGGTTCGTGACTTGTACCCGTTCCGAAGAGCCTTTCGTTCATCAGTTCGTTCATAATGACCGGCTCCTGCCTGTTGGAGCGCTTCCATAAGCATCACCTGGTTGAGGAACCAAGTGATCAGATTCTTCATGCCATTCTGATTATCGGAAAGATAATCTTCGATAAATGCATAGTTATCCATGGCCCTGTGTCTCCTTTCTGCAAACAATGGTAGGCTACAGGGCCAATTTAATTTTACAGAAGAGTTGTTACGTTACCTCTCTTGGCCCATATTTCCTGAACTCCCGCTGTTTGTAGGCACTGAATCACAATAAAGTCGAATAACAAGGCGGGAGTAATCCCGCCTTGTTATTCGACTCGATAAATGCATAGGTATCCATGGCCCTGTGTCTCCTTCTACAAACTATGATAGGCTGCAGGGCCTATTCAATTTTACAGAAGAATTATTACGTTAAAAAATCTTCAACTGTCAAATGTAGTTTCCCGATGAAATTCTGGAAAAGTTAGGTCGCAGTAGTGGATGATCTCATTGGATGTCTGAACCCAAAGTGGCAAACTCAGGCTGTAAAGAACGTTAGTTTGATGGGTTCAAGTATATGATTATAGTGCCATCGTTATATGACGAAAGCAAAAAATTTTTGTCATAATTTACTTTGGGAATTGGTTTAAATATTTTCCACCCTTCCAAAGAAAAAAATGCAAGGTTTCTATCTTCTATTTTTTTGTTAAAGATCAATGTTGTTGGGCCGTACGATTCTGTGTTATTAAATGATAATTGTTTGTATCTATGTTCAGAAAGTGTTCCGATTTGGATATCTGTATAATAATATAATTTTTCCTTTACATATATTATTTGCCAATAACCGCCAGTATCGGCATCGGTTATTACTTGTGCTTTATTGTCTTTTGCGTGATTTACCAACCAATATATACTACTTGTGTACGATTCAAAATTAGTTACTCCTGAAGGGTATTGAGTCCGCTCGGTGTACAGTGAACTCACAGTTGTTAGAGTCAACGTCACGATTATTAATAAGATTATGGAATATTTAATAACTTTTCCTGTAATTTGTTGATTGACATTACTTCGTGTTTCTATTAGTAAGTATATAAGAAATACTGGCAAAATCAAATTTATGGTTATAGCGACATTAATTATACCTGTTGATGTGTAATAGAATAATTTTAAAAAAACATCGGCTATGAATAAGGCAAATAACAATAATACAATTACTTGCGGCTTGTTTTTTCCTCGCATATAATTTATGGCCAAGAAAGATATATATATATAAATTATGAGGTATGTCAGGTATCGACCGAAGTCAATAGTACCTAAAGGAATTACAAAGTGAAACATATAATTATACTCACTAGGCAAGTCGCTACCTTTATTTATAGCTATATGCAGAAGATATTTTAGATCGATTAATTCTAAAATGTTGCTGGAAGTCAGAACTATATGAAACTGTCGCGTTCGAATGTATACCCACGAAATAACCACTATTATTATACAAAGCAAGGAGGTGTACACAATATGTGATGTTATATATCGATTATCCACGCCGTCGAGTGAAAAATTCCAACCGTTCATAAAACGTGTATTCAAATAAGTAATCCAAAGTATCGACAGTACTATTAATAATAATGCCATGCTCAGTGAATGCCAATAAAAAACCCCTATGCCATAAAAAAAAATTAAAAGTGAGGCATATATAGAATTTCTCGAATGTGTTGTTATATATTTTAAGACAAAGTATAACGATAGCACAAACATTAAAATAAGCATCCCTTTGTACGTTGAGGTGAATCCTAGAAAAAGCCCCAACATGAGGGACAACTTATAATCTTGAGTAAAGAAATAGGATATTAATATTAAAGAAGTTATAGATATTATAATATCAATTATAATACACAAATGTGTATACTTCATTATATCCCCACTTACCAATTCTAATATTACCTTATAATAATTATAGTATAGTAAAAGAGTGGGATAAACGTTGGGTTGTGTCGAGTACTGGGATTCATACCCATAATTTGGTAAAAAGAGATTAGCAGTATGGTGTGGTGTATAGAAATCTAAAGGTGATGAGGGGAGCGAAAAAGCAGTTGCTATTACAATAAGTAATATTGTTATTATTATGGCATAGTTAATTTTTTTGATCATAGTGTACATCCATTAGATTATTCGCCACCATCTCTGAAATCAATAAATCTAAATCCATCATTCATCAAATACTTTTTTATACGATAATTATTACATCCCACTCATATATCAAAGGAACATCTCAGTTATTTTGGCTTTACATTAACAATATTACCAAAAATGGTAATAACGATTTTTGTTACGGTGTTTGTCCATGATGTAGGGATTCTATGCTACCATATGGCACCTCTTCAATGAAAATTTTATTTCTCTCCTTTGTTCCCGGCCGATGCTTAAATAAAACTTAAATTTAATCACTCAATTTAAACATTAATAAAGATTCTATATAATTATAAATCCTTTATTTCAGTCAAGGTAAGGATGTTATTTAAGATGTTTTATAATCATTTTCAATGGGGGAGGAATGCACCACATAAACACCAACATAAATTATCGGTTATATGCCCACGATCCCCCTGTTGCGTACGTGAGAAACAGCATCCTAAAATTATGCGGTTTGTTTGAGAGTACTTTCCCCTGCTCTTCATCCACCTAACAGCTATGATGGTCAACAATCTCCATAACACTCCACTCAGTATCGATGTGCAGACTGAAATGTTCCAGACGCACAAGTGCAGTAATATCACCTTCATTTAATCCATACCCATCCAAGACATCACATTCAAACAACAGGCTGATCGTTTCTCGCATGTAAGGAAAAAATTTGGCGTTGCTGAACAAAACAGCTAAAGACTGATTGGCTACATTGTTCTCAGCGAGCCTTAGGCAATACAAAATTTTTTGGTGAAAAACCACCTTAATGATTCCTAGGTTGAAGCAGAGGCTATTTATTAGGTAAGACATTATTTACCCACCAATTCATTGACAATGAATTTATATTTCCCAGCCTCTGTCCTCTCAATCTCATCAACAAAATCATATCTAACATCCCAAGCGGCGCTTTTTGACTGAATAATCTGCTTAATCGTTTCAAGTTGTCCCTCATTAAATTTCTCGTCAATAATCAATTTTATCAGAATTTCCTCAGCACTTTTTTGGATAACCTGATATTCTTTTATCCCTTCACAATGTTCCCAGAAAATATATAAAAAGAACCATCCATGTACGCTCTTCCCTTCGGGGGTGACAAGAACATCAACTGATCGACCAATAACTTCATCTAAGAGTTTCAAGCCCCTTCCACAATTGCATGTCTCATCTGTGATGGATACTTCATCCCCTGTTGCGTACCTGATAAACGGCATCGCATAATTATGCAGACTCGTTGCGATTACTTGCCCCTTCCCTACATCCATCTGACATCCCTGGGAATCTACAACTTCCATAATGCTCCGCTCTGTATCGATGTGTAGTCCAGAATGCTCAGGACATTCAAAAGCAGTAATTCCCCCGTCATTCAAACCATACGTATCAAATACATCACACGAGAAGACTCGGCCAATGGTCTCACGCATGTGGGGGAAGAGTTTTTCCGCAGTCGTGAACACTCCAATAAGCTTTGGAACTGATAAATCATTTTTCTCAAGCCATTGAGCATAGAAATAGATTGATGATGCATATCCTTGAATATATTTTGGCCGAAAGGTGTTCAATACCTTCGTATAATGTTGCATCTCAGATTCCCCCATATCAAAGGAAGAGAGTTTCTTAATATTCCGCACAATTTCGTGGACTCTTGTTTCAATATTGGATACGGCCCCGCCCACAATGGATGATCCCCCAAGAATCACCATCTTATCACCCAGCTCAAAGCCAGCATATCCCCATCCTCGATACAGGATAGCCCCGCTTAAAAACCGATCCTGTTTAGATATTCGATATTGAAATGGTGTCCCTGTTGACCCCCCTGTGGCACGTGTGTAATATTTCAACGAATCGAGATTCACCGGCTTGAAATCCTGCCAATTCTGCTTGATGACATCTTTTGTTAAAATGGGAAGTTTCTGAAGATCTTCAATGGTACGTATGTTACCAGGTGTGATCTTCAGTTCTTTAAAGAGTGTGCGGTAATAGGGAATATTATTATACGCAAATGTGATCATTTGCCTAAGCTGTTTCTCCTGCTCTTCTTTTAACTCAACATACGATCGCCACTGGTTCTTCACCAGACGCCTGTATGTGTGGTAGAATGATGGTTCACCAAAAGTATGTGCCAGGATAAATAATTGCTTATTAAGCATTTGGATTACACCTTATAATCATCGGATATGTTATTTCATTCCGAACAATAATAGATTATTCGTATCAAATCAGGATTTGTTACCATCTATAAACCATCAATGAACCGGATAATTGCATACCTACTATTTCCAATCTTTTGAGTGGCATCACTTTGATGAGTAACAATCATGATTTCTTTGGATAAAACCATTCTCCAATAATTGTCTACCTTACTCATTCACGTATTGGTATTCCTCCAAAAAAGAAACCATATATTTCGTGATATCTATTTTTTCAGATAATAGTTTTTTTCTTTTCTCTCTCCATTCTTCCTTAAGGCCCGTTGATTGCATTAATTCTTTAGCTTTTTTTATAGCCTCTGTTGCATTATTAAAGTTAAACATCATGTGGTATTTTTCTTCCAGTTCAACAAAATTACTCATATCATTTCTGCCAGCGAATTGATTGCACCGTATTGTTGGTGTACCTAAAAGTGCAGCCTCAGTAGCCAACGTTTGAGTGTCAGTAACAAGTAGTTTTGCATGATAAAGAATATCATGAATCCTCTTTTTTGGAGCTTGGAGTACGTAAGGTTTCAATACTTCAGGTATCGATCCTTCTGCTGAAATGAAAACTGGACCAAATTGTTTTAATACATTAACTATTTCAATTTTAGCATTTGTATCAAAACCCCCAATTCCAAGGTCATGAACCGCGTCAAAGGCATTAAATCGAAGTATTGAATATTCTGCTCCTCTTGGAACATCCAATAAATCATGTATCGTTTCGCTTTGGTGATAATAATTAGGGTGAAGGTATGCCAACTCTTTATAGCTATTCACCCGCATCTGATTAACACCTAGATTCTGAGTAAATGCATATGGTGTAATAATAACATTTATAAAAGGTTTAGATAAAGTATATTGAATTGTATACGATTTATTATTTACTGTAAATTCTGAGTCTGTAAAAACAATTGATGGAATACGAAGAAGAGCAGAAGCGTATGCATCGTATGCCCCAAATCCTGTCACAAGATCGACCTTTGATTTTTTCAAATGGATACTCGCTTTAAGAACATCAAGGGGAAAGCTTAAAATTTTACCTAATTTTGATTTTGGTGAAGTGGAGAATAAATAATAAGACATCCCCTCCTCTTTCAACAAATCAATTGTTTCACCATAATCTCGGGCTAATAAGACTGTCTCATGGCCCCGCTCTTTTAGCATTTTTATGATATTACGATAAAAGTGAACTTGAGCAGGAGTATTGGCAAATATCCCTATTCTCATCTTTTCACCATTGAAGTAGGATTAGTATTATCCTCAGTGAGCGATCGGATTTCATGTTTGTATTCTCCAATACATGAAAAAATAAAAAGAACAAAACCTAAAAGGAGTATGTTCCACTCTCCAAAGAATATCATTACAGCCCCTAATACTAAACACAGCATCCCAAGAACATATCCGAAGTATACTAATCTTCGATATATGAGAAGTTTAACAATAATTCGCCATATAAAAGATTTAAATAAAAAATAACTGGTACTCAGAATAAATGAACCATATTTAATATCGGATGTTTCCGATCCATATTTTGCTGGAATAAAAATATTAAACATCCTCAATTCATGGACATTTGCTTTAATCATCATATCATTCTCAAAAGCATATCGAGGATATAACGAATTTAAATCCATTTTAGATAAACCGGTCGAAGAAATCGCTATATATCCATTCTGAGGATCACTTATTATCCAATAGCCAGAGGCGATTTTATTAATTAAGTTTAAAAGCATATTTCCAAATAATCGCCAATTGCTCATACCTTTCCAATAACCAGGTTTTAGCCGACTTCCTTTCGTAAAATCAGCCTTCCCTTCTACAATAGGATCAATAAGTGTAGGTAAATGTACAGGATCCATCTGGTTGTCGCCAGCCATGACTGTAAGAATATCCGTACCATCTATAAGCGCTGCTTTGAATCCAGTTGTAATAGATGCCCCAACCCCCCCGTTCACCTCATGGTGGATGACCGTCACCCGTGCGTCCTTCTTTGCATGGGCACGCGCCCTCTCAAGGGTCGCATCCTTTGAGCAGTCATCGATGACATAGACGCGGTCAACAAAGTCTGGGACCGTCTCAAGGGTGTCGAGGATGAGCAGTTCCTCATTATGGGCCGGGACGACGACGGCGATCCGTTTCTCACGATACATGGAATCCCTCTCCTATGGATGGTATGTCCTTCACCGTCGATCCCTGGGAGGACGGCATGATCTGCACGCCACCCCGCCCCCCCGATGCCGGATATACTCTCTCTGTAAGAAGATCCAGGATATCTCCTTCCACTAGTATGAGATCACCCCTGCTCATCACCCTTGCGTTCACTAGAATTGATTTGCCCTTTCTCGTAATAAAGAGTGCCGGTGTATGAAAATAAGGAAATCCTCTAAAACCTTTTATTTTATCGATATCTTTGTATAATATGGATATACATTCTACAAATAAATGAAAAATCAAAGAACAAATTAACCTTCCATATAACAATATTCATACAATCCTTTTCTGCTCCGTCAGGGGTAGGGGAATTGCACTGCATTCCACCCCTGCATACCATAGAGATCACCCGCGTGAGTGCTGAGCGGAGCCTCAGTCCGGCCCCTGCTCTCCTTCGATCGTTTCGGAGAGATCTCGCGCAGAGAGACGCCCGGACTCTCTTCCCGCGCACACGTAACACCATGGAAGATTTCCCGATTGAGGAAGGGAGCTATCGGTCACTGAGCGGCAAGGAGGAATCGAGTACCCTCTTATTCTCCGAAGGGGCACCCGGGTGCGCCATAACGGATCTGGAGGACCCCCGGCCAAACCCCCTCCCTTCGGGATGCGGTAATCTGGAAGCAAATGTAAATGGTTGAGTAGCCGAGTCCGGTCCATCCCCCAATCCTGGTTGATGCTTGTGCGAAACAACACAATCTCATGAGATGAAGCTTCATTTTCATACTCATCTTCCATCCCACTCATCGATCAACAGTGGCGATTACCCCTGATCGGAATCGCTTCATTCTTCGGTCGAAGAGTTGTGCCAGATATATTCATATCGCCATAACCTGTATGATAAAAACAAATATTATTATATTATATGGTTCATATCATTCGTGAGGGATCGATGATGCATATACGAACCGGAGGAAGTGTGGCGCTTGTCCTGAGTATCTGGATGTGCGGTATTATTCTCATCATGATTCTGGCACAGGCTTTCAGCTTTGAGATCCTTGCTTTCCTCATACTGCTTGCATTGATTCTTATCGCTGAAAACAGAACGCCATTTTACGTCAAACCGGTTTTTCTGATACGATTGTATAGTATCATCGGTGTTGGTGTCGTCATCTTTCTTTTGTACTTTATTGAATCAATACAGGGGGTCATCGGTTGATATGGCAAGGCTTGATCCGGAATAAAAGAGTGAGAGATCATGAAAATATTATTTATCCGGCAGACTGGCACCCTCTAAACCGTTTGTCAGAGATTCATTCTTCAACCGGAGCAAAAATGACGATACACGAGACGACAACGGAGATCCTTTCCAGGGGAGATGCCGTCACCGTGGAGGCCCTTCCCAAATATGTCTGGAATTCAGTAGCCATCCCCCATTCGGATCATCTGAGTGAACAATTGCTCCGGGGTGATCACGTATGAAGGGAACCGGTAGCTGGTACCGGCTTCGCCATGCCGCGGGATCAAAAGAGGTGAAGGGATCATTCATCCTCTTCATGGTTGCGGCCATTGCATTCAGCCTTCCGTTCCTGATCCTCTTCGATTTTACAATTTCAGCCGTTCTGATTCTCTCCGGGTTTACCTGTTTCATCATTGGACTGATAATGCTCGTCTTCTATCGTGGAGATATGGTGTTGCCGGATGTTGCGGGTATGCTGACCCCGGGCATACAGACTGCCTTTGGAAAAACTGTAGCAGATATCGGCGGTGAAGAAGGGGCGTATATCATTCCTGGCAATCCGATCCTCCAGCTCATTCCGTTAACCGGCTCCGCAATTCCTTCTGCCAACACCTGTTCACATCTGAAGAACTGGAGAGGAACCAAATGTCTTGAAATATCGCCCCCCTCCCTTCCACTCTGGCATCATCTCCGTACAAAATACAAACTCATCCAGACGGAGGATTTTGATGCAGCACTCGCTTCCTATGCCGAGTCCGTCCGATATGCACTGGAACTTGCCGATCGGGTAGAGGGAAGATTGGAAGGAGATCTATGCTCCATTGAGATCACATGGTATAAGCTCTATGAAGGATGTGCCCTCGTCCGGCAAGAGTGTCCGGACTGCTGCACAATGGTCCCCTGTGGGGTTTGTGGTCTGGCAGGTATCATTCTCGCTGAGGGAACCAATGAAGCCTGGAAATTTGATCGTATTATGTTGACACCTGAGACACGTTCGATCAGAATTGAACTCAGAAGGGTTTTGGCGAGCAGTTAAAATAGGGGATTGGAACAAGGTCAACCTTCATTCTGAATAAGATGTAGAATGAAAACAAAATATATAAATAAAACAAAATTATACTATTGGTAATATAATACCATTACCACAATCAAATCAATAAGTGATACTCCATGCAGCTTTCAACACCATCTTCAGAACTCCGTTATGGAAAGGACTATGCCGCACGCTCCACGTTACTATCGGGTAGTGCTGACGTACACGAGCATGTGAGAGATCCTCTCCACCATCCTTTTCCTCTGGTATCACTCATGGTGGATGCAGTCAGACAGAGATATTCTGCGAATGTCAAGCAAAAATGTTCTGAGGGGAATCTGATGATGGTGCATAATCAGAATCACGTCACACCTGACAAAGAGCCAAATCAGGCATTTCCAAATCAGGAGATAAAATGCGGGATTCCGGGGAAGACATTATGAACCCCATGTATGATATTTTAAGGCAGGATCCAGAGATATGGGATATATTCCAATGTAAGGAGGAGTACACATCCCCCATACGGGATAAGTACGACCGCTTTCCATATTATCTCAGCTCCAATCGGAATATCTTTCAGCCTGTCGTGTCAGAATACCTTAGCAATGCAGGGTATCGTCCTGAATATCCTGATGGTCAGCCATTTGCAGTCTCTCTGACCCATGATATCGATAATGTCTACTGTTCACTCCCATATAAGGGGTATCACTTCGTCAAATCTTTTTTCAATAAGGACATCCCCCATTGCATCGATACCGCCCTCTCCATGTGTTCAAGAAAGATACCGTTATGTAACTTTCAAGAGATCATGGCGATTGAGGAGGAGTATGGCGCAACCTCAAGCTTTAATTTCATGGCACTGGCACCGGGTGATCAGGACTATTCATATGACATTCGGGATCTCGAAAGGGAACTTGGTTTGATCTCCGATGCCGGGTGGGAAGTGGCACTTCATGGCGGTCATAAGGCATACTGTGACTATGATCAGCTTGTCACAGAAAAAGCCAGGCTGGAGAAGGTACTTGGTCATCGGGTTGCCGGGTACCGAAACCACTTTCTCAGGTTCAGAGTGCCGGATACCTGGCAAAACCTTGCAAAGGCCGGATTCCTCTATGATAACACATTCGGTTACGCCGACTGTCTGGGCTTTCGGAATGGGATGTGCCACCCATTCAGACCGTATGATCTCAACCTGGGCACGGAGATTGACATCGTTGAGATCCCGCTCGCGATTATGGATGTAACTTTTGAGGTGTATATGCGGCTCGATCCCACACGCGCATGGGAAATGACACGCCGCCTCATCGACACCGTTGAGCGATATAATGGGGTCCTAGGGATACTGTGGCATAACAATTGTATGAAGGGGGATAAACTGATGTTGTATAAGAAGATACTTGCGTACTGCTCTGAGAAAGGAGCGTTTATGAATGGTGGAAAAGATCTGGTGATAGTATGACACGTGATAAGTACCAGGCCCGGCTTCTCCGGAATGAAGAATATCCCCTCTGGGACACACTGGTTCGAAAATCACCACAGGGGAGCATTTTTTCAAACAGTGAATATTTACAGATTCTTGCGGATGCAACCAACAACAGACTACAAATGGTAGGGTGTTTTGAGGACAATACATTAATTGGGGGGTGCTCACTGTTTGTCCGGAAGAAACGCCTCCGAGGTACACATGCCGTATCCAACGGACCCGACACTCCTTTTTGTGGTTTTATCTCCCAGAAGGCAGATCCGGGGAGGGTTCGAAAGAGTGAAATGGAGTATACGGAATGCATCAATGCCTTATGTGATTATATCGAGAATCAAAACTACTCATTAATCTCAGTTACGAACTCCCCGGAACTGATGGATATCCGGCCTTTTTTACGGCGAGGCTGGAGAGGGGCAGTGGCTTATACATATTATATTGATCTGTTGTATGCAGACATTGACAGTTTCTCTACAAGCGTAAAAAAAAGTATACTGGCTGCACAAAAAAAGAATCTCGTATATGAAGCAAGTAAAGACGCCAAATCCCATTGTGGTATTCTTACAGAAGTCTTTCAACATAGCCATGCTCTTCCACCGTTCAATGAGACAGTTATCAAAAGATTTCTCAATTTCTTCCATTCAAATAATTCTGGAGATATGCGGATAATCAAGGATTCATCCGGCAACATTCTGGCATCATACATCTGGTTGTGGGATAATAACCGGGCCTATGCATGGAGCGGAGGTGCGTTGCCCTCAACGGAATTCCAGGATGGAGGAGCAAATAAGCTGATGTTTTATAGCTTTTTAGAGGAGTTAAAGGAAAAGGGGCTCCCGGAAGTGAATATAATGCATGGGAATACGCCACGGTTGACAAGTTTTGCCACAGGGTTTAATCCCAGGTTGGTACCGTATTATATTGTAGAGCGAAATTCATTCTACATTCGGTGCCTAAAAGGTCTACAACATTATTTAAACCGGTAGTCGCTGGAATCAGGGATGCGTCTGGTGCCCCGGACGCCTTTATCTGACTTTCCAAGAGTATGATATCCGGGAAAGATTGTTATATCGGAGAATCTGAACGCTTATAAAAAATTTTTTTTGAATATCCTCCTCTCGATCTTTACTGTTACTTCCTGAGTTTCTGTATAGTTTCACGTAAAAAACCGGGAATGTTTGCTCTGTTTGAGAAGGGATATTTTATCGTTGAGAGAAGTATGTTCATGGAATGTGGACCATAACAACCATGACATTGTTCTGGATATTTCTGCTCTTTCATTGCGGTCCGGATTTGAGTGCAGGATATATTCCATACATCCACCAGAGAGCGATTGGGGTTATCATGTATCGTTATGGATGAGGGGATAAGATTACAGGGCTGTACTTCACCAAAAGCATTGATTTTAATCCGGGAGTACAAATTCAAGCAAATAAGCCTCTGTAATCGGTACTTAAAGAAGAAATCACTGTCCGGAGCCTGGTGCGCGTGGAATGTTATATAGTGTTGTAACCATCGTTTAAGATCAGAGACGTTCGTTTGTATTGCATGATCTCTTTCAAATTTGAGAATCTCATTAAATTCATCGTCAAGGAAACGCATATGATCCGGCTTTGGATTGAGCTCTTCCTTGTGCGGGATAGCCTGCACACCAGAAAAATTTGAAGCAGTAATAATTGGTACAAAGTTCACCGATGAAACACCGAGTGCATCTGCATTTCTCACAACATTTGCAAGATCCTGGTAATTATATAATGAAATCACCGTCTCAATCTGCACCGGAATCTGATTCTCAACAAGTATCTTTATTCCATGAATAGCATTTTCAAATGCCGTCTCCACACCCCGTATCCTGTTATGCGTTTCAGGATTAAATGAATCCAAAGAAAGTATAATTTTACAGTTTGTTCTTTTCAATAAAGCAATTTGACTGTCAGATAATCTCGGGATCAGCATTCCATTGGTAATAATCGTAATATCTGAGAGATACGTTGATGCATATTCCAATACTTCGAATACGTCTTTAAATAGGAAAGGTTCTCCACCAAGAAGAACAAGTGATGGAATCCTGCATTGATTCATCTGATCGATAATCCACTTGAGATCCTCCAGATCAAGACTATTCGTTTCATTTTTTATTTGCTCTTTTTTCATTAACCCCTGCCCAATCTCACAGTAGACACATTTATGGTTACATTTGGTTGTAAGATTTATGTCAACCACACTCACATAAGGATGGTCTAAAACACAATATAAAATTATTTTCATAATATTTTTAATTTTCATAAACCAATATATGTATGATAACTAATAAAATTACTTCATGGTAGGATCAAAACACCATTCAATGCCGATACTTAAAAAATTAATAATTTAATAATTCATATTTGCCTAGTTAAATGAAAATATCATCAAGAATATGCAGGATCGATCCATAAGACAAATAATATATACAAATAAAATTATTTCATTATAGGATATACATCCTATATCCAACCAGGTTAGAATATTATCTCGATGCAGTGAAAGTATGATGACTATTAAGATTCATGAATTAAGCCGGGATGAGTATGATCTTTGGGATGGCCTGGTGGAAAATTCCCCTCAAGGAACCATATTTCATTCCATTCATTGGTTAACAACAACATCCCGAAGTTTAAAACTTCAATTTAAACTGATTGGTGCTTTCATTGGCGACCAATTGGTAGGTGGTTGCTGTTTTTATGAGCTGAAGCATTTTCGTCTGTTAAAACATGCAATGACCAATGTTCAGTTAACTCCATATTCAGGTTTTGTAATCAGTCGGAGCGACCGGACAAGTATCAGAGCAAACGAGGTATGGCATAACGAGATACTTTCGGCCTTATCCAATTACATCTGCACGTTGAATTATATACACATCAATATCGTTAACAATCCATTTTTAATTGACATTCGCCCGTTGATCTGGAATGGATGGAGAACTTCTGTGCACTATACATATCTACTACCTCTTGACACCGATATGGAGGCATTAGCTTCAAGAAATATTCGCCGTTCAGTGAAAAAAGCACAGACGGAGAGGATTGAAGTTCAAAAATTATATGATCAGGAATTAATGTGGAACCTGCAAGTGAAGACGTATGAAAAACAAAATCAAGAGGTCCCTTATGCAAAGAAACATTTATTTGACCTCATGGATATGGTGCATCAAAATGGGATGGGAGAGATGTGGGTTGCTACAACCCCCGACAATACTGCGGTATCGGCAGAATATATCCTCTGGGATAAGCAAGGAGCCTACAGGTGGGTGGCAGCAGCAGATCCTGATAAGCTCTGGACAGGATCAACTCCCTTCTTGTTATATGAAATATTTCGGGATCTCCAGTCTTTCGGCATTACAAAAATTTTTATGATGGCGGCAAATACACCACACCTCTCTACTTTTGCTTCAAATTTTAATCCGATATTAATGCCATATTATGGGGTTACAAATAAATCCAACAGTTTCATGATGATGATGAGAAATAATAAGTAGATGTATATTATTTAATTATTTTTATAAGATTTTATGACTGACTCATACACCTTTATCTGTTCCTTGATAATTTCTCTCCAGTCATACTTGACAGACCACTCTCTTAATTGCTCTACATCCGGCGGTTCGTTCATAACCTTTATGATTGCATCAGAAAATCTCTCCTCAAATCCTGCACCCCACGCAACAACCATTCCCCCGGGCCCTATCGCCTCCGGGATACCGCCTGCATCACTCCCAACAACAGGGCAGCCACAGGATTGTGCTTCGAGGATAACATTTGGTAACCCCTCATTGCGGCTGGGTAAGACCAGAATATCAAAGGCATTCATCCAGAGAACTATTTCATCAGCCTTCAATTGCTTTAAAAATAAAACGTTGAGATTATAACGTTTACACCTCTCCTCCAGCTCTTCTCGCAAATCACCAACACCTATGAAAATGAATTGAACATTATCCACCCTCTTTGAAACCTCGTTAAAAATGTCAGGTAATCTGTCAACACCTTTGACAGATATAAGATTGCCAACGAATCCAACAACCTTTGAGACGGATTTTTCCAGTCCCAATTGAATCCTGGCATCCTTCTTGGGTGCTGGTAAAAATAATTCGGTATCCACTCCATAGGACAGTATTTTGTAATTTGTACCTCTATATCCCAACTCTTGTGCGGACTTTAATAACGCATTACTAACGAAAAAAACAATATCTGCATCCTCCAATCCCTCAACGATCAAAGGAATTGTTTTTGGAGAGCCGTGTGGAAATGTATGAATATCACTTCCAAGCGCTGAAATGATACATGGAATCTTCGTTTCCTTTTTTATTAAAGAAGCTACATAACCATGGGGATATACCCAATGCGCATGAATGAGATCATAGTTCTGTGGACCTTTCCAGGCTATGGTTTGATCAACCATTAATTCTATTAACCTATTATTAAGACTCAATAATTTAGTTAATAGTGATCGCTTTAATGATATAAAATTATATTGTATTGTATCTACTTCCATCGTTTCCATATAAATATTCTCATCATAGCCTAGTAGCTTCTTTACAAATTTGAATATAATACTTTCATCAATATAATATGAAACTACATCCGTCTGAATACCTGATTCATTCAGTTTTTTAATATTTCTTGTTATGAAAAGCCCCCCAATGACCTGTGAACTCGTTGGGTGTGCTCCGGCAATAATCAGTAATTTCATCGAACAAGTATTATGTATTCCTTGTATTAAATATTACTTTCGAAATGATACAACCATATTTTTTTATTTAACTTTGTTGTCATTGTCTTCAATCAACAAGTTCTTCAAGAAATCCTTTAAGCATTTTAGTTTTAACAGACCAGTCAAGATGCTCCTCAGCATAATGGCGCATCTTGTTGGGATGGTCAGGATCGGCAAGAACTGCTTCGGCAAAGGAGATGATATCGTCGATGTTGATCGGACTTTCATCAGGAGCAATCATAAGACGATACGGAAAGTCTGCCGGGTAATCACGGTCTATTGCGGCATTGATGTATGGAAATCCCCGGGAGCAGTATTCCCGTGCTTTTAATTCAGACGTTTCCAGCAAACCCTTTCGGTGAATGCCAAGGCTGCCTACTCCGATATGACATCTGTTAAAATAGCCATCAAGTTCCTCTCCGGTGGCGTATTCATGAAATATAACCTGATTACGTAAACCTAGTTCAATTGATAATTTCCGGAGGTACTCCAGTTGACCCTTTCCAACAATATGGAGTGTAAGGGTCTTGGATCCCGTGTAAAGAGACATGCCATGAAGGAGCCGATCAAGACCATGCCAGAGGCTGACTGTCGCAATACACAGGAAATGTAGCTCATTTCCCTGATATACCGGGACCTTACGAAGAGGAACAGATTGTACATCAAATCCATTTCCAATAGTTATGTGAGGCTTGTAAGGATCCTTACTTCGAGCTCAAACTCCGGTTTTTATAG
>NZ_JWHL01000003.1 GCF_018132105.1 Methanocalculus chunghsingensis
ACTCGGCACGAACTTCAGGTCGGTTGATCCAGTTATGAGACCTCTTAATGCTGAAGTTATCCGTCAGTTTGTAGCTGATGAGTGCTCGAAGCAGATTATTGATATCGATACCTCTTGTCTTGTGTTTCCTGAAAATATCGCGAAAGTCAAGGGCTTCATACAGCTGATTAACGAGGAAAATAGTACCGATAGGAAAGGATATATTCTCATTCGGCGCAATTTCATTTGTTCTTAGTTTTGTTTGCATTTTGGTCGATTCAAACATCACTAAGAACACATTTATTTCTTGTTAATGGCAAAGTTGGGCTAAAGGAGGTGGATAAGATGAAACTGAGATTGACAAAGACATATATTGTAATACAATGGACATTGGAAAATTCTAACAGGCAAATTTGATCTGCAATTCAATCTTCATTATTATGTTGTGATGTCTTGGAGAGTTATATGGGGTGGTGTTTACCGTACTAATAATTCCAAATGGATTGAATCATATTTGCCTATGTGACCGATCAATTAATTCTCACTTTAAAGGAAAAAGGCGGATATAATGTATCTTTCCGAAATAAAACTTTGGAACTTCAGAAAGTTTGGAATGATTGGGGAGTCGATCGAAAATTCACAACCTGGTTTATCGATCCAATTTAGTGAAGGAATGAACGTTCTTATTGGCGAGAATGATTCGGGTAAGACGGCAATTATTGATGCAATCCGTTACACTCTAGGAACTCAAAGTGGGGATTGGATCCGCTTGAGTGAATCTGATTTTCATATAGAAAGAGGACAAAGGGCGCAAGAATTGCGAATCGAGTGTACTTTCCGCGGTTTTACAGATCAGGAAGCAGGGAGGTTTCTAGAATGGATTGGATATGAGGATGTTGAAGGTTCCAAATATTATGTCCTTAATGTTCGATATACTGCAAGAAATAAGGGAAATCGAATTTTTACAGATTTGCGAGCGGGTCCTGACCAAATTGGAACTTCGATAGATGGTGAGGCAAGATCACTTTTACGTATTACTTATCTCAAGCCTCTGCGTGATGCAGATGCAGAATTAACTCCTGGAAGACGTTCACGTTTTGCTCAAATTCTCAAAGCTCACACTCTTTTTCAAAAAGATGGATCCAATAGGCATGATCTGGAAGTAATTTTTGACAATGCGAATGAAGCTATCGAAGGTTACTTCCAACAGAACGAAGATGGTTCTAACGCCAGTGAACTGATGAAACTATTGAATATATATGTGGAAGCATTTTTCCCTCAAAATGAACCTTACGTGCCTTCCGTCACGATTTCTGGGAGTGATTTGTTTGATATTCTCCAACGCCTCTCATTATCACTTGGTCAAAATCCTTCTGGACTTGGGGCAGCTAACCTCTTGTTTATGGCGACAGAACTGTTATTATTACAATCTGAAGAGAATGTCGGCCTGAAACTTGCGCTGATCGAGGAATTAGAAGCTCATTTACATCCACAGGCCCAGCTTCGTCTCATTCATTATCTAAAAGAAAAATCTACAAAGGGTCAATACATTCTAACCACTCATAGCACCACTTTGGGTTCAAGCATTCCACTTGAGAGCCTGATACTCTGCAAAGAGGGTAAAGCTTTCCCAATGGGAAGTAATTATACAAAACTTAAGCAAAGAAACTATGATTATCTTTATCGATTCTTGGATGCAACCAAGGCAAACCTGTTTTTCGCTCGTGGCGTGTTGCTCGTAGAAGGTGATGCTGAAAATCTTCTGATTCCAACCCTCGCTAAAATAATTGATCGGCCGCTGCACCGCTATGGTGTTTCAATTGTGAATGTAGGTAGTACAGCATTTTCCCATTTTGTGGAAATCTTTCGTCGTCAAGATGACCAACCAATGGGAATCAAAGTTGCCCTCATCACCGATATGGATGTTAAACCTTTAGAGTACAACGAAGTATACCGTGAGGAAAAAAAGGAAGAGCAAACCGAATCTGATATAGAATCTGCCAAAGAACAAAGAATATTGAAACTCTCAATATATACTAATGACGAAATTAAAGTATTTATTTCACCAAACTGGACTTTGGAATACGAATTTGCTCTTTCATCAAAGTTTCAAAAGGATTTCTATAAATCACTATTATTGGCAGAAAAAATAGCAAACTCACAGAGTGGCATTCCCCAAGAAAGAAAGACTGGGGAAGTCGATGAGATGGTTGAGGTAAATTATAATAAATGGTTAGAGGAATGGGATGGCGACCCTCGAATCTATGAAAAAATCGCTTTTGAAATCTACAAAAAGGGGCTGCTTGATAAAGGAATCTCAAAGGCCATAACCGCCCAAGTATTTGCAGAGACTATAGAGGCTAAATCACCGAAATCCGATCTTCTGGAAGCCAATTCTATTCAATATCTTTTCGATGCCATCTACCATGTTACTGAGCCGAGGGAACAATCCAATGTTCATTGAGATAACTGAGGATGATATCGTCTATGCGGAGAAATTGCTACTTCCAGCAGGACAGTCCTTCAATGATGAGCGTAGGGCATTCATTCGCTGCATGGAGTCACGCGATGTCATTGCCTGCCCTGGAAGCGGTAAAACAACCGCGTTACTCGCTAAACTTGTGATATTGGCAAGAAAGGTGCCATTTGAGGAGAATCGCGGGATCTGTGTCTTAACGCACACGAATGTAGCAATTGATGAGATAAAACGACGAGCGGGTCATGCAGCTGATGTATTATTTCAGTACCCTAACTATTTCGGTACAATACAGAGCTTTGTTAACCAGTTTTTGGCAATACCTGGTTATAAATCAGAATTTGGAAATGCTATTGTTGCAATCGATAACGACCGCTTTTTTTCTATACTGGAAAAAATGTACTTAAGAGGAGACTACGGATTTAAGCGTTGGATGGCAGAAAAAGGTGGAATAAGCACCCTTGGAAATTACTGGCTTCATCCAGAGACGTTGAAAGTTGGAAGAAGTCTAGATGAACCGATACGTAACCTCGGGGAACATACACCAACACATCAAAAAATAACTGATATCAGGATGAAGGTTTTGAAGAGCGGTTTTCTCAGTTTTAATGACGCATATTCTATCGCGTTAAGATATATACATCTCGTTCCAACAATTCACCAGGCATTTCAAAACCGTTTTTGTATGGTATTCCTTGATGAGGCTCAAGATACATACGAGCATCAGTTTCGGGTTTTGGATGCCATTTTTCAATCGGAAAAACTCTTGGTCCAACGCATAGGTGATCCCAATCAGGCCATCTTCAATTCAGATAAGGAGAGTGATAGGGTATGGGAACCACAATCTCCGCTTAAATTCTCAGACTCCCACCGTTATGGTGAGACAATTTCCAAGTTGTTGACTTCTGTCCGGTTTTATAACGATATCTCTTTAAGAGGTTTCCAATCAAGGATTTCTTATACCCCTCAGTTAATTACTTTTTTACCGGGTGAGGAACATCAAGTTTTACAAGCATTTGTGAAACTGGTTCATAAGTTTGAGTTGTCTGAAAATCCATGCTATGCAATTGGCTGGATAGGAAAGGACAAAACTGACGAAAATAAACTCTGTATTCCAGCATACTTTCCTCAGTATAATAGATATCAGAAACAATCTAACATGCATTTTTCCAATTTGATTTCTTATGCCGCGTATGCTATCAAAAATGCAAAAACGGAGTCTTTAAAACACTTTTTTGAAGTCATTCTCCAAGGTGTTGCTGATGCGCTTGATGATGCCGGGATTAAAATCGAGGAGTCTAATCGGTCTTATACCCGACATAATGTTGAGAAATTTTTGAAACGGCAGAATGGGAATGGATATAATGAATTTCGTTCGCAAATCATAGTCCATTACCTCCGGGCTCTTGATTCATGCCTTGGTGCGATTGAACTCAGGGATTTTATCAAAGCATCTATTGTGCAAAACTGGTCAATAAATGATACAGAATCATTTCTGATCTCCGATAAGATCGACTTCACAAATCAACCTGATACAAAGGAACCGATCAATCAGTTTATTTCAGATAGTGGGATAGTAGTGAATGTCGGAACTGTTCACTCTGTTAAAGGCGAGACGCATGCTGCTACGTTATACCTAGAAACAGATTATTATGGGAAAACGGATGCACAGCGATTAATTAACTTCCTTAAAGGGGAAAGAAATTCGAGTGAATTAAAGAAAAAACGTCATATTTATAACCTAAAAGTTGTACACGTTGCTTTTAGTCGTCCAAAACATTTGTTAGCCTTTGCATGCCAGGCATTAAATGTTGATGAACATAAAGGAGAATTGAAGAATAATGGTTGGGAGATTCATTCAGTCTCAGAGCTTATCTGTGATAGAGAGGAAGTATGATGACCTTTACTGGATCAAACACCATTGAGTAAATGAGCCTCAACACTGTCACCCACCAGCTGCGAAGCAATTGGCCTTCGATCAGGAAAATTCTCTTCGCTGGGGTAATTCACTAGGCGGCGATCTCTATCTCGCTTTATTATTCCCCTCAAAATCAAATCTAACCCTTTATAAATGTGGAAGGAACATACTTCCTTTTGTGCCAGGAAAAACGCCTAAGGCAGAGAAGAAATCAGACGATATTGGCCAAGATAGCACTGCAAGTGCCCATACTGGCCGTACCCTGATGTTCAATGAATTATCACACATTCTTGATATTACACCTATTGATTGCTCAATCAGTGAGATCAAGCGGTTGGTTTATGAGGAGAATATTCTACAAAAAAGCAGCTTCTCCAGCAGAAAAATGAGTTTTTATCGTTTAAAGCTCCTGTATACTCTCGATATCCAAAATACCGCCTTTAAAACCCTTCGTTTCTTCTGGAATAAAGCGCCGGATGAGAGGCCGCTAATTGCTCTGGAAGCTGCTCTTGCACGAGATCACATCCTGCGCTATTCCGCGCAAAAAATTCTCCCTCTTAAATGTGATACGCTGATAACAAAGGAAGAGATGATCAAAAACATCCAGCAGGAATATGGTAAGCTCTATACTCAAAACGTACTAGAATCAACTTCCCGCAATCTCCTCTCATCCTGGGTACAATCCGGCCATCTGAGCGGAAGGGTGAAGAAGAGTCGGAGAAAAGCAACAGCAGGTCCTGCATCCCTTACATATGCCCTCCTCCTTGGCCAGCTCTCAGGTGTAGAGGGGTCATCACTCTTTGAAACTGTCTTAGTGCATGCACTGGATGCAACCGATACCGAGATCCAAGCATACCTCCATGCTGCGATGAGGAAAGGGTGGCTTATGTACCGGAATGCCGGAGGTATCATTGAACTTACAATAACATTGGATCTGAATGGAGAGGTGAAGAAGAATGGGCATGATTGAGAACCTTATTGATGCATATCAGCGGCAGGTATCGCTCCCCTGGGAAGAGATGCTTTCGGAACAGGAGAAGATCTGGTTCTGTGTCTATGAGCCCCCCTATGAGCGGCGAATAGAGGCACGCCTCGAAGAGTTCAGGATCAAGACTCTTGAATCAGGCCATTTATGGAGGCATATCAATATTGCAGGGGCATTTGAATCATGGCTGATCGAAAACGAGTATCATGAAGAGTACTTCAGAGTCCCCTCCGATCTCGAATATGATCTTTTGGATTTCATCAGGCACCTCGTTCTTCTTTTGAGGAAGGAGATAGAAGAGACGGATGCGAATACCATTGTTGCAGTCACCGGGATCGGATCCCTCTACGGGATCGTCCGTGCCAGTGCAGTCATCGATCAGGCGGTCAAAGAGACCCCGATACCAGGGAGGCTGGTATTCTTCTTCCCAGGAGATCGTGATGCGAGAAACTACCGTCTCTTAAAAGCCCGGGATGGGTGGAATTATCTTGCGACGCCCATTGAAGCAGAGGAGTGATACTAGTGAACGAATATGACACAATCCTGAATAAACAGGTTTTTTATAGCGATCCGACGAGCTACACCATACCAAATGACGGTGTAACCAAAGTCGGCCCAATCACCGATGAGAATCAGCTTGCAGTAGCCCGGTACGAACTTGCCAACTTCGTCTGTGAGGGATCATACCATCAGGGGCTCAAGGCGATCCTTGAGTCGTTCCTTGATAATCTCGACAATCCGGTTCAGCCTGCGGTATGGGTGAGCGGGTTCTTCGGATCAGGCAAATCGCACCTCGTCCGTGTACTTGAGTTCCTCTGGAGTGATCTTCCCTTTCCTGATGGAGCAACTGCACGGGATATCGCCTCACTCCCGCAGGATATCAAAGATGCTTTAAAGCAACTCACCACCGAGGGGAGAAGAAATGGCGGCATATGGTCTGCGGCAGGAACCCTGAGTTCCGGGGTTGGAGACAACCCCCGGAACGCCATCCTCCAGGTGGTCCTCCGTGCAGCAGGTCTCCCTGACAACATCGATCTTGCACGGATTCATCTCTGGCTTGCTGAGTACGGAATCCTTGAATCAATGCAACAATGTCTCTCTGAACAGGGGAAGCAAAAGGATATGTCACGGCCTTTCGTCTCAACTGCCTTTGCAGAAGCCCTCATCGCTCTCCATCCTGATTTTACAACCCGTTCCCCCGAAGAGGCACGTGAAGATCTCCGCCGCCAGTTTAAAACCGATTTTCATGTGACGAATGCCGTTATGGCAGAGATGCTCAATGAGATCTTTGCCATGAAGAGCACCCAGAAAGGGAAGATGCCGCTCGTCTTAATTGTCCTTGACGAGGTCCAGCAGTACCTGACTATCGGTGAGGGTGCAGACCAGCTCCTGGCATTTCAGGGAGTGATCGAAGATATCAGCAGCAGGTTCAGATCACGGCTACTGATCGTCGCAACCGGTCAGGAGGCACTCCTGGCAAATAAACTTCTGCAGCGGTTGCAGGGGCGGTTCTCTCAGCGTGTCACTCTCGATTCTAAAGATGTCGATGTGGTCCTCCGGCAGACGGTCCTTCGGAAGAAAGAGTCGATGAAGGCACCGCTTGAAGAGATCCTCGACTCGGTCAACGGCGAGATCTCACGCCATCTTGACGGATCAAAACTTGCACACCGGTTTGATGATGAACGGGTACTCCCCCTCGATTATCCCCTCCTGCCAAGCAGGAAACGATTCTGGGAGCGGGTGCTCCATTCGGTGGATACCGGCGGGATGAGCACACAGCTCCGAAACCAGCTCCGTATCACTTTTGATGGGGCGAAGAGGTATGCAGATAAACCACTGGGAACAGTAATTCCGGCAGATTTCATCTATTCCCAGCAGAAGACACACCTGATCAGGAATAATATCCTCTCACAGCAGATCTCAGAGAATATCGCAAAAGAGGATGATGGAACGCCTGAAGGGGAGCTGAAGTCGCGGATCTGCGCCCTCCTCTTCCTGATACAGCAGATAGACGAGTCTTTTGGACTCCGTGCAACGCCGGATACACTGGCCGATCTCCTGATCACCGATCTCGCCAGCGGATCAGAGAACCTCAGGCGGGAGATCCCCGGGCTCCTTGAGGATCTCCATGAGGGCGGTGTCATCGCAAAGGTCGGGGATGAGTATCGTATCCAGACTGAAGAGGGGAGTGTCTGGGAGGGCGAGTACCAGAAGCGGAAGACCGATTACAAAGCAGATGACACACAGGTGATCTTTAAAAGAAACGAACTCCTGCAGGCACATCTTCGCGACCATCTGGGCAGGATCACAATCACACAGGGGGAGACCAGGACCCCCCGTGATATTGACCTCGCCTATTTCTCGTCTCTCAGACCGGAGATCGGATCAAAGATCCCGATCTGGATCAGGCATGGCTGGGAGGTCTCCGAGTCGGCAGTGAAGGCAGATGCAGCAGCAGAAGGAAATGACAGCCCGCTTGTGATGGCATTTATCCCAAAGAGAGACCATGACGCCTTCAGAGATGAGATCGCAGGGCTCCTTGCCGCTGAGAATGTGATAGCGGACCGGCCCGCACCGACGACACCGGAGGGTGATCAGGCACGATCAAATATCCAGGCAAAGAAGACCGGGCATATCCAGCGGATTGAGCGGATCATCGGTACACTACTCTCCAACGCATCGGTCTATCTTGGAGGGGGGATGAAGATCGAGGGTGACTCGTTAGCCGGTGCCATCCAGACAGCTGCAGCACGTGCGGTCATCCGGATGTACCCCCGCTTCCCTGAAGCCGATACGAAGGGTTGGGATCAGGTGATCACAAGGGTGAAGAGCAGTGATCAGACACCCCTGAAGAAGATCGGATATGAGAGGGGACCCGAGGAGCAGCCGGTCTGTAAAGAGATCCTGAAACGGCTGGCGAACCCAAAGAACGGAAATGAATTGAGAAAGTCTCTTGACCAGCCGCCGTTTGGCTGGCCGCGTGATGCAGTCGATGGTGCGGTGATGGTGCTTGTTGCATCGAACCATCTGAAGGCGAGCATAAACGGAAAGCCGTTATCGGCAGTGGATCTAGACCGGCAGCAGATTGGAAAAGCAACCTTTGCTGCTGAAAACATTGTCCTGACACAGACCGAGAGGCTGGCGGCCCGATCATTGTACCGGGAGTTTGGGCTGAGCACTGAGGCGGGCCGGGAGACTGAGGAGGCGATCCGATTCTTAACCGCTCTTGAAACACTTCTTTACAAGACCGGTGGTGAGCCTCCGCTTCCGCAGGTAATAAAGCCGGGGTACCTCCCTGAACTTCATGGGTATTCAGGGAATCAGCTTGTCCGGGAGCTGGTGATCAGGCAGGATGAGATCAAGGCCGACATAGGGCGCTGGCAGACAGTTGTAACCAGGATTTCGGTTAAGAGACCGGGCTGGGAGGCACTTTGGCACCTGATCGACCATGCCGGAGGGCTGCCTGAACTTGACGAGATCCGATCCGAAGCAGCGGTGATCACAGAATACCGGAGCCTCCTTGCTGATCCCGATCCGGTAGAGCCGCTACTTTCCGATCTGCGGAACGGGCTCCGGGAAGCGATCAGGGAGGGGAGAGAGCGGGTTGAAGCCGCACGTTCTGGTGTCATGGCCGCACTTAAAGACGATCCCCTCTGGCTGAAGCTCTCTGATGGTGATCGTGCCGGGCTGATCCGAACCTATACTCTTGAGGAGCTCCCCCCCTTAAAGACAGGAACCGATGCTGAGATCATCGAGCAGCTGAAGAAGACGCCGCTTCGATCCTTTGATGGGGCTGTCCGGCTTATTGAGGGGGCACTCACCAGTATTAGGGAGAGGGCGGCACAGATTCTTGAGCCGAAGACGGTGATGGTTCCTCTTGGGAGATCTCTGACCGTGAAGACAATTGAGGACCTTGATGAGTATTTTGCAGAGGTACGGGGCAGGGTTCTTGCAGAACTTGAGAAGGGCAATCCGGTGATGCTGAAATGACCGTCCTCTCCCGTGAGGACCGGGGCGCCCTCGATACCGCCGTCCAGGCGGCTCGTCGGGTGGCAGAAGCAGGGGCACGAAATGCACTCTCTGTCCTCGGCATCTGTGACGAGAAGAAGCCGCCTCATCTGACTCTGGAGCAGGCAGAACTCCGGCGGCTGCTCCGGGTAGAACTGAGGCGGCTTGGGGGGGTTAATGCAGAGGGGTTTGAGGCACTCATCCGGGCGGTCGCCTATGAGCAGTGGCACAGGATGCTCTTTGCCCGGTTCCTTGCCGAGAACGATCTCCTCTTCCACCCAACATACAAGGTTGCTGTCACACTCGCCGAGTGCGGGGAGATCGCCCGCGAAGAGAACCGGGATCTCTTTGAGCTTGCGGCAGAGTATGCCGAATGGATGCTCCCCGGCATCTTCAGGCAGGATGATCCGCTCCTTTCGATCCGGTATGCACCCGAAGATACCGCAGGGCTTCATTCGATCCTCTCCGGGATCTCTGATCTGACTTTCCTTGCCGAGGATGCACTCGGCTGGACGTACCAGTTCTGGCAGACCGAGAAGAAGAAAGAGGTGAACGTATCTGAGCGGAAGATAGAAGGGTATGATCTCTGTGCTGTCACGCAGCTCTTCACCGAGCCCTATATGGTGCAGTTCCTCTTAGAGAATACGCTTGGAGCCTGGTGGCTCTCACTCCATCCGGAGAGCAGGCTCCGATCTGAATGGGTCTATTACAAGGAGCAGGTCCAGCACGACTTCTCGACCTGGCCAACCGCCATCAACGATCTCAGAATCCTTGATCCCTGCTGTGGATCAGGGCATTTTCTGGTCCGGGCGTTCCATATGCTCCTTGCGATGCGGCAGGAGCTCGGTGAGGATGACGAGTCTGCCATCGCCGCAATCATCGGAAAGAACCTTCACGGCCTCGAACTCGACCCCCGGTGCATCCAGATCGCCACCTTCGCCCTCGCCCTTGAGGCATGGAAGGCGGGATTCTCACCGACGAAGTCATACCTGCCGGTACCAAACCTCGCCTGCACCGGTATCCCGATCAAAGCTGAGAAAGAGGAGTGGCTCCGGCTCGCGGGCGGGGATGGTTCGCTTGAGATAGAGCTTGAGAAGTACTATGAGCTCTTTAAGAATGCCGACACCCTCGGAAGCCTGATTCAGGTCGATTCCGGCGAGACACTTGCGAACGCCGAAACCCTGAAGAAGGCATTTGAGCGGGCAATTAAGAAGGAGAAGGATGCCGGTGATCCGGTTGCCGCGATCTTCGGGGAGACGGCACACGGGGTGATGAAGGCGGTGGATCTTCTGTCGCGGAAGTATGACTGTGTCGTGACGAATGTGCCGTATCTCTCCGGTGGAAAGCATGGGAGTCTCCTGAAGTCATTCTGCCAAGATAATTATTCTGATGCAAAGAATGATATTGCAACGGTCTTTCTCAAACGATGCCTCTCGTTATGCCGGAGAGGCGGGAAAGTCAGTGCCGTCATGCCGCAGAACTGGCTCTTTCTGAAATCCTATATGAAGTTCCGGGAGGGGTTGCTGAAGCAGGAGCGGTGGGATCTGCTGGCGAGGCTTGGAGAAGGAGGTTTTCATAGCTCTGCCGCCGCAGGTGCATTTACCATTCTCCTGAGTATCAGCCATACACAGGCACCAGAGGGGCATATGCTCTGCGGGCTCGATGTATCGGAGGAGCGTAGCGCGGCGGCGAAGGCCGGGGCTCTCGTTGATGCAGAGATGAAGTGCGTGGAGCAGAAGGGGCAGTTGGAGAATCCGGATGGAAGAATTGTTTTTGAAATGAATACTAATGAAACATTACTATCTACAATTTCTTACTGCTATCATGGATTAACTTCTGGCGATATGCCAAGAATGAAATTCTGTTACTGGGAGATTACTGAATTAATGGATATTTGGATGCCATATCAAGGAACTATCTCAAATCATATTTTTTTCGGAGGAAATGAATGTTTATTACGATGGGAACACGGTAACGGAGCTATTCGTATATTGCCTGGAGCTCGAAGGGATGGTTTGGAAGCGTGGGGTAAACAGGGGGTCTTAATAAGTCAAATGAGAGTTCTTCCATCAACCATCTTTAAAAAAGAGGCATATGATAACAATACTGCAGTTATAGTCCCCCATAACCCCGCCCACCTCCCTGCCATCTGGTGCTTCTGCTCCTCCCCCGAATACAACACAGCAGTCCGTAAAATCGATCAAAGCCTCAAAGTCACCAACGCTACCCTCGTCAAAGTCCCCTTCGACATCGACCACTGGACGAAAGTTGCCGAGGAGCAGTACCCTCATGGCCTTCCAGAACCCTATTCAGACGATCCCACCCAGTGGCTCTTCCACGGCCACCCCTGCGGCTCGGTCATCTGGGACGAAGAGACAAAAAGGCTCACCCACGGGCCGATCAGGACCGATGCAACCGTCCTCCATGTCGCCATTGCCCGCCTCCTCGGGTACCGCTGGCCCGCCGAGACCGATCCCGGGATGGAGCTTGCCGCAGAAGCACGGGAATGGGTGAAAAGATGCGATGCCCTCCTCCCGTTCGCCGATGATGACGGCATCGCCGGTATCCCCTCGCTCCGGGGAGAAGGGCGGCTTGTGGATCGGCTGCGGTCGCTCCTTGCCGCCGCATACGGGACTGCGTGGTCGCCTGAGATGGAGAACAAGCTCCTCCGGGCGGCTGGCTATACAAAGAATGACGGACAGCTGAAAGGGGATCTCGAGAGTCTCCTCAGGGACGGCTTCTTCGCCTCACACTCACAGCTCTTCCACCACCGCCCCTTCATCTGGCAAATATGGGACGGGAGGCCGGACGGGTTTTCGGTCCTCCTCAACTATCATAAACTGGATCGGCGCAACCTTGAGCGGCTCATCTACACCTACCTCGGCGGCTGGATCACCCAGCAGCGATCCGAAGTCGCCGCCGGAAACCCGGGTTCAGAAGAGCGGCTGGTTGCCGCCCTCGACCTGAAAGGACGGCTTGAGAAGATACTTGAGGGTGAGAAGCCCTATGATATTTTTATCAGGTGGAAACCGATCCATGAACAACCTATCGGCTGGGATCCCGATCTCAATGATGGTATCCGTCTGAATATCCGGCCATTTGTTGAGGCGGGGGTGCTTCGATCCACCCCGAAGATCCACTGGAGGACAGACCGGGGGAAAGATCCGGTGCCAAACGCATCCGGGACGATGGAACGGCATAACGACCGGCACTTCAAAATCGATGAGAAGAAGCAGGCAAGAGTGGATTGGGATCTATAACTATATCACCGTGATGACAATGAGCGATAACCAGTACACAGATCCGCAAGGAAAACCTGGAACGTTTACCAATAGGGTAAGGCGTACATTTCTCGAGCTTGATGAAAAACATCCAAAGCAGTTCTGGTTTCTATTCTACGCTCTTATATTCTTCATTGCCGCTATTCTAGGAGCAGGCTTTGGACTCCTATTTCCGTACAAAGCAATCGATGTCAATAGTGCCAGATACATTCTGAGCGCACTTATTCAAAGCCAGGCTGCTGTGATCTCAATTGTAATATCATTGACATTGATTGCAGTACAATTGACAGCACAAATATATTCACCCCGTATCACTGAATTTTTCAAGAGTCATATCAATATGTGGTGCTTCTTGGCTAGTTATATTATATCGATAGCATTTAGCTCGTTTTTACTGATACTTCTTGTAGGGACCGATCTCACTAATAGTGCAACTGTAAGGATACTCCTCTACTTTTCCCTATTTCTCGCAATTTTTTTGTTTTTTGCTCTAATACCATATATTTACATCACCATGAACCTACTAAATGCCGACACTGTTATTAAACGGCTTACAGCTGCTATCCAAATACCTGATAGTCTTGATCCTGAACATGATCCGTTTCAGCCAGTATTTGATGTTATTTATGGTGCAATTAAGCGTTTTGACTTTATTGCTATGAGTAATGGATTCACACAAATAGTAAATAACTATGAAAAAATTGTAATGGATAATCGAAAACACGCCCAACTAGAATATATTAATTCTAGATTTTTTGATGATTTTAAGCGATGTGGTGTTTTACTCATTGAAATACGAGAAGAGAAATTTGTATTTGAGGTTGTCCATAAGCTCTCTCTCATCATCAATTGGAGTGTTAAAAATGAATTAAAATCATCATTTCATTGGTGTATCATAACTTTATGCGAAATTGGTGTTAAATCCGCAGAAAATGGAATGCGTTCCCCTTTAAATGAGACTATAACCTCAATAGATGAAATTATTCAAGACATAGAGCTTGAAGTCGGTCCAAACGATCTGAATATCAACTCTAAGATCTACCAATTGATAAAGTGTCAGGAGAAGCTAGGAATCACCGCAGTATCGAACAATATTGAGGATTCTGCAAAAAAAGCGGTTGATTCGATTCAAAGCAATATTGAAAGAATTATAGAATTTAATACAAACAATAATTATGACATCTTTTTGGATTTTTATTTAACCATAGGGAAGGACGCACTAGAGAAGCACTCCGCTCTTGTTATGATTGAAGTATTGGATTCAATTGAAAAAACTTATAACATAGCCATTACGCATAAAAATATAAAGCTAGCGGATGATTGTCTCCGAACACTCAAATCTCTCGGGCTCATCGCTGGAAAACTTGGATTGAAAAAACAAATTAGCAATATTTTAAACAGTATTTTTCATATTACTGTTAAAGCTCGCGATAAGAAACTGGACCAACTTTATCGGACAGGTCTTGAACAATTAGCAGAAATACGACTAACGTATCCAGATATCTTTGATAAACACCAATGGCCAGACTATAGGTTTGATGGTATTTCAGATTTTTATGTAGAAAGGAATTTTGACATAGAAGAAGAAGTCATAATTTTGGATCATCAAATAATTGATGATTGGATAAAAAAAAAGAGATGATTATATCAATCACTTAAGGAAAATGGAGATTATATGATCCAAAAAGTCTTAGAATCTGTCGCATTGGTTAGACAGAAAACAATTAGATGCCATAAATTTGAAGATATCAACCCCTTCGTTGCTGCCACCCCCGGTTCAGAAGAGCGGCTTGTTGCCGCCCTTGACCTGAAAACACGGCTTAAGAAGATACTTGAGGGTGAAGACCCCTATGATATTTTTATCAGGTGGAAACCCCTGCATGAGCAACCGATCGGATGGGACCCGGATCTTAATGATGGCATCCGGTTGAATATCCGGCCATTTGTTGAGGCGGGGGTGCTTCGATCCACCCCGAAGATCCACTGGAGGACAGACCGTGGCAAAGATCCGGTGCCGAATGCATCCGGGACGGTGGAGCGGCATAACGACCGGCACTTCAAAATCGATGAAAAGAAGCAGGCACGGGAAAGAGCGAAAGGAGAAGAGAAATGAGGAAACTGGATACGATCCATATTTCGGGTTTTAAATCGATAAAGAACCTGGATGTCACCTTACACGATCTCAATGTCATGATCGGTGCAAATGGTGCCGGAAAGACCAATTTTATCTCCATCTTCCGGCTCCTGAACGAGATGGTTGAGGGGAGGCTCCAGTTCGCAGTGGCAAAAGCAGGAGGGGTCCGCTCACTCCTGCATTATGGTCCAAAGACCACAAAGAAGATCGAGGTCAATCTCCGTTTCGGAAAGAATGGATACTCCTGCATCTGGGATAGTGCAGGGGATGAAGGTCTTATCTTCCAACGAGAAGAAACAGAGTTCTATGGTCATGGACCGGATGCAACCCCGTACTATGATCTGGTTGAAACAGGTCATCGGGAGACAAAGCTGAATAATTATGCAAAATTACCTGGTCACCAGGTATCGCGTTTTGTTCTTGAGAGCCTGAAGAGTTGGCGGGTCTATCATTTTCATGATACCAGCAATGAATCCCCGATAAAAGCGATAGAACAGATCAATGACAATATGTACTTCAGGTACAATGCATCGAATCTTGCTCCATTTCTCTACTACCTACAAAAAATCCATGAAAAAAACTATAATGATATAAGAGATATGGTTCGGCTTGCCGCACCGTTCTTCGATGATTTTATCCTCAGACCACTCCCAGAGAACAATGACCTGATAAAGCTTGAATGGAAGGAGAAAAACTCAGACTACCCATTCCTTGCCCACCACCTTTCAGACGGGACACTCCGGTTCATCTGCCTTGCAACACTCCTCCTCCAGCCGGATCTCCCGGAGTTAATCCTCATTGACGAGCCGGAACTTGGCCTGCATCCGTATGCCCTGAATATCGTTGCAGACCTGATCATGAGTGCATCAAAACGCTCACAGATCATCCTCTCAACACAGTCTGTCAGTCTGATCAACCAGTTTGAACCTGAAGATATCCTTGTCGTTGACCGCCATGATGGAGAGACGACGATCAAACGGCTTGTTCCAGAAGATCTCGAAGACTGGCTCTCTGACTACTCTCTTGGCGAGCTCTGGGAGATGAACATCCTCGGCGGAAAACCCCAGCGGTGATTGCATGATCAGGTTAAAGATCATCTGTGAAGGTCAGACCGAAGAAAGTTTTATCAAAGAAGTAGTAACGCTCTATCTCAAAAAGTTCCAGATTGAGGTCATAGCGATCATCCTCCCCACATCGATCAGAGAGAGGACATATCGCGGAGGAATTGGACCCTATTCTCGTGTAAGAAAAGATATTCTCCGATCTTTTGAGAGGGATGGGGCCTATGTCACAACCATGTTTGACCTCTATAAATTGCATCATTCATTTCCCGGGAAGGGTGAGTCAGAAAAAATTTCGGATATCTATGAACGTGTCAGGGTGATTGAAGAGGCACTTATGGCGGATATTAACAACCGCTTCTTCATCCCCTATATCCAGCTCCATGAGTTTGAAGCTCTCCTATTCTCAGACATCTCTACCATTGATGAACTATTGATACCCAGCTCTCAATCCAAGATCCCAGAGTTAGAAACCATTATCCGAAACCATCCAAATGGTCCGGAATCGATTAATGATGGTGAAGAGACAGCCCCATCAAAAAGGCTTCTGAAATTGTACCCCTCATACAAGAAGAGAACACGAGGCATTCAGATTGCAATGAGAATACCTCTTGAAATTATGCGGGAACAGTGCCCGCACTTTGATGCCTGGCTCATGAAAATTGAGCAGCTCTCCGGAGACAGAGCATGAAAACCACATTCCTTGAAACAGTTCACAACGCCCTGAAGAACGCGACAACTGAGTATAATCGCAACGATGCCGCACCCCCCGTTGCCCTGCTCTGGACAGATCCCACAGAGGAGTGGCGACCAGTCGTTTCGCTCTTAAAGAAGACATTTCAGATGCCGATCATGACGCTTGGCTCTTATGATCCGGACTCATGGCAGGGTCCCGCCATCTATCTCAGGTGTCTCCTTGAAGAAACAATCCCAGACACTACATTCCCAAAAGGTGACTGTCCTATCATCTACCTTCCGGGGTATTCGCGAGATGCATTTAGGAATAGCCGGGACTGTCCGGATATGATCAAGCCACTCATTGAGCTCCAGTACCGTGGCTTGCTCTGGTCGCACAAGAACGGGAGGGACTGGACGATTGCAGGCTTTCTTCAGGCAAACTATAGTATCGAAACACAGCCGGATCAGGCGACAAAAGATGCACTCAGAAGCTCGATAGAGAAACTCTGCCAGGAGACGATACAGACACTCAGATCAAACCAGCCACTCAAAGCCGGTTTCTTCACCAGCCTCACTCATCCTGATGAAAAGAAACAGATACTTCTCTGGATGAATGCTCCTGAAGAGGAGCGGGGAAAGATGTCGCAAGGTGATTGGACATCCTTCCGTTTTATCTGTAAAAGTGATTATAAATTTGATCCCCAGATCGATGGCGTGGCAACCGCAGCTGAGAAACTCGCATCCCAGGAGGAGAGGAGATGGCAACAAATATGGGAGCGTTTTATCGAGACGCCTGAGAGGTTTCCTGATATACCTAATCTTCTTAGAAACCTTGTCCGACCTTCATTTATCGTCTTTAAGGATTCGTGGCCCCAGATCAATGATGAAGAGGAAAAGAAACTTCATACTGACCTCCTCGCACTTGAGCAGGTATCTGCAAGGGAAGCTGCTGAAACAATTCAAAGGCTTGAAAAAGCCCATGCCGAACGGCGGAGCTGGGTCTGGGCAGCAGTAGGGGAGAGTCCCCTTGCGATGGCATTACAACCATTGAACGAACTTGCAGAGCTTTCTGCACATTATACCTTTGGCGGAACGTTGGATGAGCAGGCGAGACGCTATACCGAGACGCTCTATATGGCAGACAATGCCATCCTGCGTAGTCTTGAGTATGCAACCGATGCCGATACAACGAAAGCAGTAACCACTGCTATCAGAGCAGTTGCTCTCAACTGGCTCTCTGCACGTGCAGAGGAGTTCCAGAAAGCATGGTGCTCATCTCCGCCCGAGCAGATGAAACAAACAAGTCCTCCCGTTGTGGGAGAGGTGCTCCTCTTTGTTGATGGCCTTCGTATGGACTGCGGTCACCGGCTCAAAAAAATCCTCGGGGATGCAGGGGAGGAATGCAGCCTTTCATACAGGTATTCGGTGCTCCCGACCCTGACCGAGACGGCAAAGCCCGCTGTGATGCCCATAGCCGGAGAGCTTGCATCAGGAGAAGGGCTTACCCCATGCACGCAGAGCGGTGCTGCAGCAGAGATCCAGGCACTCAGACGGCTCCTTGAGGCACATTCGTATCAGGTCCTGAAAGAAGGAGAGTATGGTGATCCTGCAGGTTCGGCATGGACCGAGATCGGCAACATCGATCATAGCGGCCATGACAGAGGGATCGCCCTTGCCTCAACCCTTGATCACGAACTCTCGCTCATCGGGAATCGGGTACACTCTCTCCTTCAGTCAGGATGGTCACAGGTTCGGATCGTCACCGATCACGGCTGGGTCCTTATCCCTGGAGGCCTGCAGAAGACTGATCTCCCCCCGGCTTATACAGTTGTCAAAAAGGGGAGATGTGCCCGACTCCATCCGGATGTTCAGGTCTCCTATCCTGTGCTTCCGTGGTTCTGGGATCGGAACGTTCGGATCGCCCTTGCTCCTGGTATCACCTGTTTTGAAGCTGGAAAGGAATTTGATCATGGGGGATTGAGCCCTGAAGAGGCCGTTGTTCCCGAGATCATTGTCAGGAGGGGTGGGGGTGTTCAGTCTGTGATAGAGGTCGAACCTCCGGTTTGGAGAGGTTTGCGCCTCTCGGTAGATACGAGTGGTGCAGAAGGATCTCGAATTGATATCCGTGAGAAACCCGGAGATCCGGCAACCAGTCTCTTAGAGGCGAGCAAGACGATCCCCGCAGATGGAAAGGTATCGCTGGTCATACCGGATGATCGTTTCGAAGGAACAGAAGCGTTCATCGTAATTCTGGATGATAATGGCAATCCATCTGCCCAGAGAAAGGTGATTATTGGAGGAGAATGAGAATATGCCAGCATTGGATCAACTCGATCAGCTCGTCACAAAAGCTTTTGACGGCTATGTCGTCCGGAAGGATCTCGCACAGAAGTTCAAAGGTAACTATGCGGTTCCAACCTATGTAGCCGAGTTTCTCATCGGCAAATACTGTGCCACCACCGATGAAGAGGAGATTAAGGAAGGGCTTGAGATCGTACAGCGCCAGTTAAGCGAGCGGATTGTCAGGGCAGGGGAGCAGGAACTCTATAAGGCTAATGCGAAGGTGCACGGAACCGTCAAGGTGATCGATCTTATCACGGCACGTCTGGATGTAAAGAGCGATACTTTTCTGGCGACTATCCCCTCTCTTCTCTTAAATGATGTCCATATCTCTTCTGATCTTGTCTATGAACATGAGCGAATGCTGACGGGTGGGTTCTATGCAGAGGTAGAAATTGCGTATGGCGACCCGGAGAGCAACCGTCCGTTCTCCCTCGAACGCCTCCGTCCAATCCAGCTCTCAAAACGCGGTGTTCTTCAGGATGTTGCACGTGGCCGTGAAGAGATGACGACACAGGAGTGGAAGGACTTTCTTATCCGGAGTGTTGGCATTGAGCCATCCTCACTCTCAGCTCGTGCACAGGATGTCCTCTTCCTCCGAATGGTTCCCTTCGTCGAGAAAGGGTACAATATGATAGAGCTTGGCCCGAGGGGTACCGGGAAAAGTTACCTCTATCAGCAGATCAGTCCTTACTCACACCTGGTATCCGGAGGGAAAGCAACGGTTGCCAAGATGTTTGTGAATAACGCAAACGGGCAGAGAGGCCTTGTCTGCCAGTATGATGTCGTCTGTTTTGATGAAGTATCCGGGATCAGCTTCGACCAGAAAGACGGCGTCAATATTATGAAGGGATACATGGAGAGCGGCGAGTTCTCACGAGGCAGAGAGAGTATCCGGGCTGAAGGCGGCATCGTCATGCTCGGCAACTTCGATGTCGATGTTGAGCATCAGCAGAGGATCGGCCATCTCTTTGGTCCCATGCCAAAGGAGATCCGTGACGATACGGCATTTATGGATAGAATCCATTCCTATGTTCCGGGATGGGACTATCCGAAGATCCACCCTGACATGATGACAGAGCATTACGGATTGGTCAGTGACTTTCTGAGTGAAGCCTGGCGACAGCTCAGGGGTGAAAGCCGCCTCCATCTCATCAATGATCGGATCTTCTTCGGGGATGCACTCAGTGGTCGTGATCGGCGTGCGGTGAATAAGACGGTGAATGGTCTTCTCAAGATTCTTTACCCCTCTTCAGAGATGGAGATTGAAGATGATCAACTTGAATGGGTTGTCAGGATTGCACTTGAATGCCGCCGGAGAGTAAAGGAACAGCAGAAACGGATCGGATCAGCAGAGTTTCGGAATACGATGTTCAGTTACCGGCTCGGAATTGATGGAATCGAGCAGTATGTCTCGACCCCCGAGCTCCATAGTGACAGCGAGATATCGCCGGATCCCCTCCCTCCGGGACAGGTCTGGGCTATTGGACCGGGTGAAGCAAATGAAGGGAGTGGCCTTTATAAGATTGAAGTGACTGTCACACCAGGTTCCTCCATCCGGCTTGTGAATGTCCGTGCACCATATGGTCTGAAAGAGAGTCTCCGTGCAGCAGAGCAGGTGCTCTACACGCAGAACAAACTGCTGATAGGGGATCGTGATCCCCATGGAAATGAATATTCCGTACAGGTCAGAGCGCTGAGTGCTGCAAAGGGAGCATCCTCAATAGGAATACCAATTCTCCTTGCCCTTTCATCAGCAGCACTGGGACGTAGTCTCAAAGGAGGAGTGGTGATAGCCGGGACGATGAGTGTTGGTGGAACCATTGAACCCGTCTATAATGGACTTGATATGGCAGAGATGGCAGCAGATAATGGTGCATCAGCCATATTACTACCGGTATCAAGCAGGAAACAACTGAATGATATGTCCGATGATCTCGCTTCAAGACTGATGGTGATCTATTACAAAGATGCCCGGGATGCTCTCTACAAAGTGCTTGGAGATTGAAAACAAGTGACCGGTGAGTAGGTCAACACATTATTATCCTGCAACCTTTATCCTCTCCCCCCTCGAACTCCCCTTCATGACGTACTGGTTCGCCTCCTCCAACCGTGACAACTGGGAGATCATCCGGCAGAAGAACATCTGGGGCATCCCGAAGCGGAACAAATCGATCATCGATCGGGTGACGCCCGGCGACGCCATCCTCATTTATGTCGCCCAGCAGAAGGATGGCGATGAGATCCTCCCATCTGCCGTCGCCGGTGCATTCGAGGTCGTATCGGATGGATATGAGGATTCGGCGCCGCTCTTCATAACCCCGGAGCGGATGGGGGATGAGGTCTTTCCATATAGGATGAAGCTGAAGCCGATCAAGGTCTTCAAGGAGCCGGTTGCGTTCAAGCCGCTCATCCCGGCACTCTCCTTTATCAAGAACAAGACGATGTGGACCGGTCACATCCGGGTGGCGATGCGGGAGATCCCGGAGGAGGATTATCGGCTGATCCTCAGCAAGGGGTGAAGATAGCATGACGACACCTCTACCAGTCACCGGCGTCACCTTCCCCGTCCCAAAACAGTACATGCACCGCTTCTTCAAAGAAGGTAAAACCGTCTTTGTCAAACCGACGACCGTCTTCAAGGAGCTGCGGCGGGGGATGCGGCTCGTCTTCTACCAGTCGCACGAAGATACCGGGTATGTGGGAGAGGCGACGATCAGGCGGATACTGATCGCAGCAGATCCCCTCACCTTCTATGACACCTATGGCGATGCCGTCTTCCTCACACGGGATGAGATGATCGCATATCTCGGGAACCAGGAGCGGTGGAAGGCCGTCCGGGTCAGGAAGGGGAAGGAGAATGAGAATGGGAGTGAGAATAAGAGCCGGAAGCGGGACTGGATGGCACTTGAACTTGAGGATATCCGGGCGTATGGGGCGGTGCAGAAGCCGGAGCGGTTTGTACCGGTTGGTGGGCAGTATCTAAGGGATTGAAATCAATAGAGTACTACAAGTGAGACCAGAGACTCAGGGATTTAAAGACATTGAATGAAGATCATGAATATCGTCTGCCCCGGCGACCCCCAATAGTTCCTCCCCTTTCAGCGGATGGAGGAAAATCCCTTCCCTCACCCTATCGTTGCATTGGCAGAGCAGGTTCTCTTCCCGGCCCTTCTCTCTTTTGATTTCGAATCCATCTGGAAAAAGAAGCTGGTACTATATCAAAGTATGATCTTTCATCATATCCTTCTCCCCCATGGTATCCGGATTCATGTCTGAGTTATCAGATCTCATCCTCCAGCAGTTTTGCAATCTCTTCAGGCCCCGGCAGCTGGCCTTGAAGCTCAGAGGGGAGCTCACTTACAATCCTGTATGTAGCAACTCCGATAGGTGTTGTGGAAGACTGAAGGGCATATTCAACTACAGTACGGTTCTTCTCCTTACACAGAATAATGCCTATGGAAGCATGTTCATTGTTCTCACGTACCTGCTGGTCAAGAGCCGTCAGATAAAACTGCATCTTACCTACAAATTCTGGCTGAAACTCACCGACTTTAAGTTCGACTGCAACAAGACAACAAAGCCTGCGGTGAAAGAGAAGAAGGTCAATAAAATACTCCTTATCACCCACTTCAAGCCTGAACTGGCTGCCTAAAAAGGCAAAGACCCCGCCCATTGCACGAAGAAAATCTTCAATCCGGTTTATCAGTGCTCGTTCAAGTTCCCTTTCGGAATGTTCCTCTCCAAGTTCAAGAAAATCAAAAATGTATTCGTCTCTTAAAGCCAGTTTTGCCTGTGCCCTTATCTCCGGCGTAAGCTCCGTATCAAAATTATTCTGACCGGAAAGCATCTTCTCATATGAATGGTTCTCTATCTGGTGAATCAAAACGTTCTTTGACCAGCCAAATTTCCGGGTCATTCGAATATAGAATTCACGTTGCAGAGGATCTTTGCAGCGTGACATTATAACGATATTATGACTCCAGCTAATTTCTCCAACCAATGGCTGGATTTTTTCACTCGTGCAATACTCCAGGTAAAACTGGCGCATATACCATAGATTCTGAACTGAGAAGCCTTTTATACCCGGAAATTCGCGTTTTAGATCATCTGATAGTTGTTGGACTACAGATTTCCCATAGCCCTGTTCAATCTGTCTGCTGGCAATAATACTGCCAATATCCTAGTAAAGGCCGACAAGCTCTTTGTTAACGGCACGAAGTGCTGTATACTGTGCTTCTCTTAACCGGTCTTTTACCTTTGAAAGTAAGACATTGTATCCTTCCGGAAGGCCGGATGTATCCATCATAATTCTCCCTATCTGATATTTCAGAGAAGATATACCCTGCTATTTGCTACAAGATAAATCCCCTCAGCTCATCATTATTGATGATCCTGAGCCTGGATCCCATCATCCACACTCCAAGGTAGTGGCATACCTGATCGGTGGTACACCACACCGTGAGTCAGATCGTGGAGTCTTTTGAATAATCTCTCCATATACTCCTCTCCTCATGCAGATCCTCTTAAGATCGTTACCTTACCCGGTACAGACGCCCCCTCCCCATTCAGCCCTCTCTCCGCCCCAGCTCCTCTTCCAGTTCATCCACCGTCGGCAGTCTCCCCCGCAAATCCTCGGGAAGGTGAGTTGTCAGTTCATATCCGGCGACGCCAATCGGCTTCTCCATATCCCTGAGGGCATACTCAGCAATGATGCGGTTCTGTGACTTGCAGAGGATGATCCCAATGCTTGGGCTATCATCAGGGTGGCGGAGGAGATCATCAACCGCTGAGAGGTAGAAGTTCATCTTCCCGGCATACTCCGGGATGAACTCTCCAATTTTCAATTCGATCACCACGTATGACCGAAGTTTGAGATGGTAGAAGAGGAGATCAATAGAGAATTCTCTCCCTCCAATAGAGAGCCTGTACTGATTCCCGATGAACGCAAAACCTACCCCGAGCTCCAGAAGGAAATCGCGGATATGTTCGATCAACGCCCGCTCCAGCTCCCTCTCGGCTGCATCCTCCCCGATCCCGAGGAAATCAAAGATATAGGGATCTTTGAGTACCGATCGTGCAAGATCTGACTGAGGTGCAGGAAGTGCTGATGAAAAGTTCGTCACCGCCCGCCCCTCGCGTCTGATAAGCCCACTCTCGATCTGATGCACGAGAACGTTCCTTGACCACCCGTTCGCAATTGTTCTCTGGATATACCACTCCCTCGCTGCCCGTTCAGATATTTTGTCAAGGATTACGCAATTATGAAACCAGGGTATTTGTGCAGCAGCCCGCTGCACAAATTCAGGATCGGGCCATGCCCCTGCAAACGAGCGCATATACTTCAGGTTTCGGGGAGAGAAACCCCGTACCTCCGGAAACTCCTTTCTGAGATCGTCTGAGAGCCGGTTGATCACCTTTGATCCATACACGTTCTCCTCGTTCACCACACAATAGCCTTTAAGACCATCGATACCAATGGATCGATTCATGGAGAGCGAAGAAACGACCATCACCGGCGTCACCTTCCCCGTCCCAAAACAGTACATGCACCGCTTCTTCAAAGAAGGTAAAACCATCTTCGTCAAACCGGCGACCGTCTTTAAGGAGCTGCGGCGGGGGATGCGGCTCGTCTTCTACCAGTCGCATGAAGATACCGGATATGCGGGAGAGGCGACGATCAGGCGGATACTGATCGCACAAGATCCCCTCACCTTCTTTGACACCTATGGCGATGCCGTCTTCCTCACACGGGATGAGATGATCGCATATCTCGGGAACCAGGAGCGGTGGAAGGCCGTCCGGGTCCGGAAGGGGAATGAGAGCCGGAAGCGGGACTGGATGGCACTTGAGCTTGAGGATATCCGGGCGTATGGGGCGGTGCAGAAGCCGGAGCGGTTTGTGCCGGTCGGAGGACGATATTTAAGGGAATAATGCCAACTATCTTCAATTGCCATGAAGGTGTAAAACGTTCATCTGCTGCCTTCCCTACATTCCGGGCAGGGAAGCACCCGCTAAGAGATGCAGCAAAGAGATGGATGAACAAGATGCATGAAAGAGATGCAGCAGAAGGAGAGGAGAGATGGAGAACCTGTACAGCATCAGAATTCAGGGGTACAAATCAATTCGGGATCTCACACTTGACATCAGGGCGATTACCATCCTGATTGGAGCAAACAGCTCCGGCAAGAGCAATATCCTGAGCATCTTCAAACTACTCAATGCAATCGCCAAAGGAAGGCTCAAACTAGCCATGAGCAGGGGCGGTGGCGCATCCTCAACACTTCACTATGGACAGAAGCGAACAGGTGAGATGGCCATAGAAGTCAAACTTGGACCTCACCAGTATCAGTGTGTCCTTGCTCCTGCACAAGATGGGCATCTCATCTTCACTGAAGAAAGACCGGGGATTCATCTGGATCTTCAGCCGTCATTTGTCAGGGATCAGGGGACCTCTGCTGGCGTTGAGGGGAAAGGCCGATCAAACTGGCATCGTTCAATTGATGCAGGCGGCAATTGGGAGAGTTCCCTCTCAAAACTGGCAGAAAAGGGAGATCCTGCATCAAGGCAGATCCTCAGGACCTTCAATGATCTCCGGGTATATCATTTCCAGGATACATCAGATACTGCTGATGTGAAAGGGATACAGCAGATCAATGATAACCTCTACCTCCGGGAGGATGGAGGAAACCTGGCCCCTTTTCTCTATGCACTTTCCCATACACACCCCGATCATTATACGAGAATTGTTGAGACAATACAGCTTGTTATCCCGGGTTTCGATGACTTTACCCTTCGCCCAATGGTGGAAAATACCAATATGATGCGACTTGAATGGAGAGAGATCGACTCGGATTACCTATTTCTTGCGCATCAGCTATCGGATGGAACCCTCAGATTCATCTGCCTTGCAACTCTTCTCCTCCAACCGGATCCACCTGATCTGATCATCATTGATGAGCCGGAACTTGGTCTCCATCCATCTGCCATCCAGGTTCTGGCAGCACTGATCGGGAGTGCATCACATCGGACACACGTGATTGTAGCAACACAATCAGCGATGCTTGTTGATCTTTTTGAACCAGAGGATGTTGTTGTTGTCGATCGGCTGCAAGGAGAAACAACCGCAAGAAGACTCAATCAAGAAGAACTGGAGTCATGGCTCTCAGAGTATTCACTGAGCGAGCTCTGGGAGATGAACATCCTTGGCGGCAAACCCGTCTGGTGATTTGATGATAAGGCTGAAGATCATAACCGAGGGTCAGACCGAAGAGTCTTTTGTACGATCCCTCCTTGCTCCTCATCTTGCAGGACATCAGATCATTGCAATTCCAATTACCATACCAACAGCAGTTGGAAAGAGGACTCACCGTGGAGGAATTGGAAGCTACACTCGTATGAGAAGATTAATTCTCGGATCTTTTGAACGGACTGGAGCATATATCACCACGATGATTGATCTGTACAAACTACCAGAGTCATTTCCGGGCATGCAGGAGGCTGCACCTATCACCGATCCTTATCAGCGGATTCAGTTGCTTGAGGAGGCTCTGCGTCTGGATATTGACAATCGTTTTTTCCTCCCTTATATCCAGCTTCATGAATTTGAAACACTCCTCTTCTCTGATATTGAGGGTATTGATGCGCATATGAGAGTCTACACCCGCTCCCGGCTCCGTGATCTCAGAAATATTCTGAGAGACTATCCTGGCGGACCCGAATATATTAACGATGGGGAGATGACTGCCCCCTCAAAACGACTTTTAAAAGTCTATCCCTCCTACCGAAAAGTGCTCGATGGTAGTCAGATTGCAAAACGAATCAGCCTTGGTCCCATGCGGGAGAAGTGCCCGCATTTTAATTCCTGGATCTCCGGACTTGAAGAGCTCTCCAGAAGGGAACCTATCTGAGGAAGAAGCACCAACACTCTCCCCAGACCTCCGATGAAGATCATCAATATCGTCTGCTCCGGGGACCTCCGTCAGGCCATCCCGTTCCAGCGGCTGGAGGAGCTCCCATCCGCATCATACCGCTATGACCCCGAACAGTACCATGGGGCGTATATCCTCATCTCCACCGGCAAAGTCACCCTGTATAAAAGCGGGAAGTATATCATCTACGGCCTCAAATCCCTCGATCAGATCGACGGAGCCTACCAGGAGTTCCTCGCCATCATCTCCCCGATCATCGACCCTGCAGCCGCCTCGCCGCCGAAGGTCCAGAATATCGTCGGGATGGAGGACTTCGGGATGGCGATCAACCTCTCCCGGTTCGTCATCGCCGAGGGGATGGAACGGGTCGAGTACGAACCCGAGCAGTTCCCGGGCGTCGTCTACCGGGGGGAGACGGGGACCGCCCTCCTCTTCTCATCAGGGAAGGTGATCTTCCCGGGATTCAAAGATCCGGAGACGATGGAGGCGTTTGCGGCAGAGCTGAAGGAGAGGACGAGCAGGATATGAAGTAAATATCATTGCTTCCTCACACAAATTCATCTCCGATGCTGATATGATGTGCCCGTCGGGAATAATGTGGGATGGCAAAAAGGCTCTCCTTCCGGCCGTTGTCGCCTCAAAGAACGAAGTCACGTACCAGAGATTGCGAGCAGGTGGCCGGGGAGCACGGTCCAATCGCCATAGCTGAGTGTCGCAAGTGAGTATGAACAATCCACTATGGACTGGTAATGACAGGTTATTCTTATGCATATGTGCTCTTTTATAGGATGCTATTGATTTTATCTTCTAAATCTGGTATCTCATGCGTAAGAATATTCCAGACTATTCTCCAGTCTATATCAAAATAGGCATGAATCATCTTATCACGTGAACCTGCGATCAGTTTCCATGGAATGTCAGGATGTTCATCTTTCAACTCTTGGGAGAGATTCTTTGTTGCTTCTCCAATTATCTCGATAGAACGGATAATAGCACGTTGACGAATTTGATCGTCTATTAGCTTATCATACGTTAACCCCTTACCAGCTAACCTGAGAAAAGCAATCTCCTCCAGGATATGTCCGAGGAATAGATCATCACGCTTCACACCAGACAACCTCCTTCTCAACAGTGTGCCGGATATAGTTGCTTAATCCCTGATCGGTAACAAGATCTACATTGCGGCCAAAGAGATCTTCGAGATAATAGACCAGCTCCATGAAATTTCGAAAGGTTGCCTCTCCAGGTGCAAACTCAACCAGCAGATCGACATCACTATCCGGGCGATCTTCTCCCCGCACTACCGAGCCGAAGAATCCGATTCTGGCAACACCATAACGCTTTCTGAGATGGGGAACGACTGCTTCAAGCTGACTGATGATGGAATCGTTCCTTCCCCGGGATGCCTGAACACTCATAATAGGAAGAGCACCTCCTGATGTTATCTCTGTGTGAGATGATGATGAAGTTTTGCCCATTTTCTCTGCATCCCTCCACCCCCAACCCCCTGTCGATCCACAACCAATATCTCCCCGGAGATCCATCCACCTTCATGGAGCTCTGGTCATCCCGCCTCGGCTTTATCCTTGCTGCAATCGGATCAGCCGTCGGCATCGGGAACATCTGGCGTTTCTCAACAGTCGTCGGTCAGAACGGCGGCGGCGCCTACCTCATCCCCTACCTCACCGCCGTCCTCCTCGTCGGCCTCCCGCTGATGATCCTTGAGATGCAGGCGGGCCAGCGGACCCGGAGCACCGTCATCGCCGCCTTCAACAAAGCCGGAGGGCTGGGTGGAAGGAAGGACGGCGACACATCCCGGTCGCCGATCAGGTTCGCCGGCTGGATTATCTGCATCGTGATGACCGGGATCTTTTCGTACTATCTGGTCATCACCGGCTGGACATTCGGGTACCTTGCCTTCTCTGTCACCGGAACCATTGCACCATTCTCGGAGTTCACGGGATCCTATCTCCCGATCCTCTTCTTCGTCCTCTCGGCAGTTATCTGCGGGATCATCATATCCTCGGGCGTCCGAAGAGGGATCGAACGCACGACGACACTCCTCGTTCCGATCATCTTCGTCCTCCTCGCTGCGATGATCATCGTCGCCGTCCGCCTCCCCGGGGCAGGTGCAGGACTTGCCTTCCTCTTCACCCCTGACTTCTCGGTCCTCTCCGATCCCCTCATCTGGGCAGCAGCCCTCGGCCAGGCCTTCTTCTCGCTCTCGGTCGGGTACGGGACCCTCCTCACCTATGGTGCATACCTCGGATCTGCCGAGAAGATCCCGGCATCCGCTGCAATCGTTACCATCGCGGATGTCTGCGTCTCCCTTCTGGCCGGGATCGTCATCTTCTCGATCGTCTTTGCCTTTGGTCTTGAACCGGCAGCAGGCCCGGAGCTCGTCTTCACCACCCTTCCGTACGCCTTTGAGATGATGCCGCTTGGGGCAGTCGCCGCCGTCTTCTTCTTTGCAATCGTCTTCTTTGCCGCGATAAGCTCGGGAATCTCCTTCATCGAGGTCCCGACCGCCGCCCTGGCAGAGACGTTTGGGCAGTCGCGGAAGAAGATGGCGGCCCTTGTCACCGGTATTGCCATCCTCGCAGGGCTTCCCGCCGCTGCAAGCTATAGCCCGCTTGCCCTCTCCATTGCGGGCATCCCCGTCCTTGACCTGATGGATGAGATCTTCGGGACAATCGGCCTCTCTGTCACCTCCCTCCTCATCGCGGTCACCTTCTCCTGGTTCTTCGATCCCAAAGCCCTCTGGGGCGACCTCTCAGGCAGGCATCCCCTCGTCCGGGCACTCCCCCCGCTCTGCAGGTATCTCATCCCGGTCGCCCTCCTCATCACCACGACGTTTCGGATCGCCGCCCTCTTCTGAAAGGTGCTATCCGAACTCCCCCCTTTTGAAGAGGTGGATATCCATCGATATCCCATCTCTGGTGGTAGAGAAGACCATCACCGGCTGGTATACTCTCAACAGGTTACAGAACCTGGAACATATCTGCGGACACTGATACACATACCATTCCGAGCCATCTGCTCAGCCAGCAGCATGATCTCATGGGTGATCGACGCATCCACGTAATCTTCCCCGCAGTTCATGCAGATCTCTGCCGGGACCTCCTTCACCACCAGAAGAACCCCCTCCCGCTCGAAGGTGATCGTGGTCGTACCGTGCTGCCTCTCTCCACTCCTGCAAACTACACAGATCATCCTCTTCTCTCTCCATTATCATCTCCCCTCCTCGGAGAAAAAACAGGTGCCACCTCCTCCAGTGCCCGTTCAAGGAGCACCTGGTAGTACTGCAGATCTGCCGTTGTTGCCTCCCAGGGGGGATCGACGAGGAGCCGCTTCCCGTCCCGGACCACATACCCGATCTCCATCCCCGCCTCAACCGGGACACCCGCCATTCCATAGGCACGGATTGCAGATGCCTCGAGGCAGCGGCGGGTATACTCGGTCCTGCTCACCCGCCGGGTGATGACGAGATCCTCCATCGCAGCAGCCGGGAGGCCACGTATCGCATCATGGAGCATCCGGCGTGCCTCCCCGGCAAGCCCGGGCAGATCACCCGCAGACCCTGCCCTCTCAAGGATGGCAAACAGCCCCTCCTGGAAGGATCGAACATACGGGGGGGTATCCCTCCGGCGGGCGGCAACTCCCCGGATCTTCATCCCCCCTCCCCTCAGCCGTCCGAAGTACCGGTTATATGCCCCGGTCCCGTCTGCCATCGGGAGGAACGCAATCCAGTGATATTCCTCAGACTCGGTCGCAATCCCCGTCTCCCTCTCCGTCTCCCTGATAAACGTCTCACTATCGCCCCCGGTTACCCAGAGCGAATCGACGATCCCATGAAGGACGGTGCACCCCGCATCCTCGGCGATCTCCTTTGCCCGGATCAGAATCTCGCGTGCATGCCGTGTCACCGCCTCATGCACCTCGATCCGCCCGAACTTCGCGTTTCGATACCCGGTATAGCCAAAACTTGTCACCAGCATCCATTTCAGCAGGCTGTCCATCCCCGCATACCGGGGCTCCTCCTTCTTCAGCCCCTTCGTCCTGATCCGGAGTGCAAGCACCGGAGCAAGGACCGAGGCGAGGAACCCCTCACCTGTTGACCCAGTCACCGTCTCGGGGGAGAGGTTCTGGCCGACGATGATCGAGGGGTACATCGAGGTGAAATCGACCTGCAGCAGATCATCATAGACCCCCGGAACCGGCTGGAAGATCATCCCTCCCTTATCTGCCTCCCGGAGCATCGAGATCGGACGCGACCCTTCCGCATCCCATTTCCGGTACGGCACCGCGATGCCACGCCGGATCGCCTCATAGTTCTCATAGGAGGAGATGAGGGTCCCCGGCGTAAACCGTGCCGTCAGGTTTGGGGAGAGGCCGGTCAGGCGTGCTGCAAAGAGCACCCCCGCAAGGCCGCACTCACGGTACGTAAAGCTCCGGTCCGTATCGATGAGGCACCGCCCCTCCGGGATCACCGCCCCTTCGCGGTGGACCATCTGCCCGTAGCTCCAGTATGACCGTGCAGAGAGGCGGCTGTACCTCCCCGTCCTGCTGATCGGAACGATCACCCCCTCTCTCTCCGCCTTGTCGATGAGGATCGGCATCCAGTAATCTGCATGGGGGAAGAGGATCAGATCCGGATCAACATCATCTATCAGCCCGGCAAGCCGGTCGATCACCGGCCCGGTGATCGCGTCTCCATCAACCGTGATACCATGCACCCGGCGGCTTCGGTACGGGGGATCAGAGACCTCGATCTCCATCGTCGCCAGGGTCCGGTCAAAGACGGGGCTGAACCGGTCCTCTCCCGGTACAGCGCAGAAGGTGATCCCTGCTTCTGCAAGAAACCGCTGATCAGCCCTGAGATCAAGATTATAGATCCGGGCGGTATGGCCGCTCTGCTCCTCGATCAGCCCTGCAACCCGGCGTGACGCAACGATGCTGTACCCATCCTCGACCCCGAAGATCGTCTCTATCCGGCATTCGGAGAGGCCATACCGGTCATCCAGGGCATCGAGCATCTCACGGTGGCGGTGGGGATCCTCGATGACAAACGAGAAGGCCGGGGTATAGGTGACCCGCCTCCTCTCCCCGCCCCGGCCGAAGAACCGGATCGAACCCCCGTCTATGGCAGCATCAAGGATCCACATCGCGTTCCTTCACCAGTTCGAGGAGGACCGAGAAGACCGCCGCCTCAAGGGGATCATCGAAGGCATAGAATCCCTCCCCGGTATGTGCCCGTGCCATCTCAGCCAGCCGGGCGGCATACGGCCGGTCCTCCTTCCGTAATGCCCGGCCTGCCCGTTCCCACCGGCGTGCAGTCTCATTGACCCCCTGCCGGACGCTCTCGATACTCCGGCCCATCAGAACGCCCCCAGCGAGACCTGGCCGGCCGGCCTCTCACGCGGCCCTTTTCCTCCTTTCGGCTCTTCCTTCTGCTCAGGTGCAAGCGTGACGATCCGATCGGCATAGTCGGCGAGTGTTCCAAATGTCCGATCAGGAACCGGGGTGTACAGAATAACAATCGAACCCGCCGCCATCTCCTGGATCGTCCGTCCAACAGTGGTGATCAGGTGAGCGGGTACTCCATCGAAGAGGGTCGGATCATGCTCGATGAAGACGATCGTATGTGCAGCCTCACGGAGGATGGTCAGGAGCTGGTGGGTGGTGAACGCCCGCCTGACATCAAACCGTGCCCTCCGGTCCCCGACCCGTGAGAGGAGCCGGGAATAGTTCCCGGAGATGTACAGAAAGAGGTATCGCCTCAGCTCCTCCCGCCGTGTCAGCAGGCGGACCATCTCCTCCTCAGACGAGACGATTGCAGAGAATGTTCCGGTTGTGAGGGTGATCCAGGGTGTCAGTCGCATCTCCATACCATCAGTATGGATGAGCCGGGTATTGATGATCAGCGTGCGGGGTGCGAAAGTGAACGGGAGATATATATCTCTACCTCTCCAAGCTACCTGTATCATGCAGATAACAGTTACGCGAAACGATGGTATCCTGGTCTTTCTCCTGGACGGGCGGCTCGACGGCCATGGAGCCGGTATCCTTGAGGAGGCCATCAGGTCCGCGTTCCATGATGACGACACCGCTGCAACCGTCGATATGTCCTCTGTCGGGTACCTTTCAAGCGCAGGAATCCGTACCCTCCTCACCCTTGCAAAGGAGGTGAAACGGCGTGGCGGGGTGATGGCACTCGCGGGTGTCCAGGAGTACCCCCTGAAGGTGCTGAAGATGGCAGGGTTCCAGTCGATCTTCTCGATCGTTCCGACGGTTGGGGAGGCGATCCGGATCTGCGGGAAAGGAGATGTCACCCTCTCCCTCATCGATGAACTCTCCCTCCCCTCGGTCACGAAGGATGGTGTACGGTACCAGACCGAGGTTGCAGAGGTTGCCCCTGCCGGGCTGAAGGTCCGGGGCAGCCTTGATACCCTTCTCCATGCCAGGATCACACAGGATGACCTCAAAGAGGCGTCTTTTTCATCCATTGAGTACTCGTTTGGCCTTGGGGCGCTCGGGCCGGATGCCGCGTCCTCCCTCCCGCTCCTCGGTGAGATGATCACCCTCCATGGAACGATGATCTGGCTCCCGACCGATGGCAACGACACCCCGGACTTCCTTGCACCTGCAGGAGATACGATGGATATCCCGGTCTATACCGCCTTCAATGTCACACTTGAAGGGCCATTCCATGAGTATGTCTCCTTTGAATCCGATGATCCCGCCGGGGTTTCCCTCGCCGATCTCTACCGTCAGATCATCTCGGCCGCCCGCGTCAGGCGCAGGGACTTCAAAGGGATCATCGCACTTGCCATCGCCGGGGTCAGTGCGGGAGTCACCGGATCAAGCATCACCCGGGCACCGCTGAAAGAGTACTCCGGTGGCCTCAGCGGGACCATCATGGAGGGTGATGCATCCGGCGACTGGATATCGACCAACGAGTATCCCCTCTACCAGGGGGACACCCTCGTCTCGTTTGGAGTCGGGGTCGATATGACGGCCGACCTCTCGGCCTATGATCCCGCTGCCCTCCACGCCCTCGCCTCAACCCACCCGGCAAAGAGAGGGGAGGAGGATCTCAGCCTCCATAACCACGGCGTCATCTTCAAGGGGAAGCCCTGGGACCGAAACGCCGACCTCGGACGACAGATCCAGGCCCTCATCGATACCGGCGAGGTGACTGATATCCGCCACCTGAGCGATACGACCCGTCTCCGGCGCGGAAAGATCGGGGTCGCCTATATCGGTGCGGTCGTCGAGGAGTAGGCAGGCGTATGTTCCCACACCGGTTTATCAAGCCATCCAGAAAGGCGGGCCTCCCGCCCGGCTCCCTCGTTCATATCGGGGAGAAGCCCGGTGAGCCTGTCTCGATAACGGTGATGGATTATGATGCCGGTGATTCATTTCGGGAACTCTGCCTCCTTGATCCGGATACCATCAGCCAGTACCGGGACAGCCAGTCAACGACCTGGATCAATATCAACGGCATTCATGATACTGATGTGATCAGGATGATCGGATCGCTCTTCTCGATCCATCCGCTCACCCTCGAAGATCTGATGAATACCACCCAGCGGCCGAAGCTTGAGGAGTTCCCCTCCTACCTCTTCATCGTTCTGCGGATGCTCTCGCGTCAGGACGGCGAGATCCGTTCGGAACAGGTGAGCCTGATCCTCACAGAAAACTGCGTCATCTCCCTCCAGGAACGTGCAGGCGATGTCTTTGATCCCATCCGCACCCGGATCCGGAATAAAGGGCGGATCAGATCCTATGGATCAGATTTCCTCTGCTACTCGCTCATCGATACCATCGTCGATGCATACTTCGGTATCCTTGAGTCACTCGGCGATGATATCGAGACGCTTGAAACAACCCTTCTGACGGATCCAAATCCCGAAACCGTCCAGACGATCCGGAGTTTCAAACGGGATCTCATCATGCTTCGAAAGGCGATATGGCCGCTTCGTGAGGTCCTCTCCGCCATCGAGCGGACAGAAACCCCGCTCATCTCAGCAAAGACCGGGATCTATTTCCGTGACATCTATGATCACACCATCCAGGTGATCGATGCCATCGAGTCGCTCCGCGATATCACTGCGGGGATGCTTGATCTCTACCTCTCAACCATATCGTTTAAGATGAACGAGGTGATGAAGGTCCTGACCATCATCGCCACCATCTTCATCCCCCTCACCTTCATCGCCGGTGTCTATGGGATGAACTTTGCGTACATGCCCGAGCTGGAATGGACTCTCGCCTACCCGGCCGTCCTCGCCCTGATGCTTGGCATCTCCCTTCTGATGCTTGCTTACTTCCGGAAGAAACGCTGGATATAGGAGAAGAAACCCTCCTCCACTCTCTCTTTTCTGAGGATTGCGGCCCCATCCGTCACCTTCGGATGCGGGATCGGCCGCCTCTTCCTCCTCGGTGCTGTCAGCGTCCCGGCGACCTCCTCCCTGAGAGCAGGGAGATCCGGCCTGATGATCGGGTATCCCCCCTCCGCAAAGAGGGGGCCAAGTACATCGGGTGGAGGGGATGGAGAGAGATAGAGGAAGATGATCTCCCTCCCCGCTGCAAGATCCGAGAGGAGCGCCTTCTTCTCCCTCACCTCGCTGATGAACGAGGCAGGTGGGGGAGCAATCGTCGCCTCCCCAAAGAAGATCCGCCCCCGGGCATCTGAGAAGAGGAGATCGATCTCTGCAGCGATAGCCCCGTCCCGGCAGATCCGGATATTTCCGTCACGGGTGTAGCGGATCCCGTTCTTCGATCCGCTCTCCTCCGGCACATCCGCACCAAAGGCTGCTATGGCTGTGATCAGGGGGCTCTCTGCTCCGGCTTTCCTGAGGAGTTCATAGATGATCGCCTCAAAAAATCTCCCCTCGGATCGCCGCCTCGTCTCATGATCCTCTGCAGCAAGCCCCTGCCGGATCGGTAGCGGAAGATGGCGGAGTGCCGCGACGGCATCGGCTCTCTGCACAGATGCCTCTCTCAGGAGGGAAACAACCGGATCATCCATAAAAAAGTGTTATCTGTGGGTGAAGTATGCGGTGACGCATCCATCGGCGACGGCATCAATCCTGACAAAGCCGAACCGCTCAAACTGGATCGTCTCGCCGACACACCCGGCAACCCCGGCTTCACAGACGCCGCTGATGATCCCCTCCGGTGTCAGGATACGGCAGGGAACTGTCTGATCCGGCGGGAGCCACTGGATGATTGGGCCTTTCGCAGCCCGTATCTCGGTGAGGGAGTCGCCTGCATAGACTGCGGTATTCTCGCCCGTCACCCTGATATTGAAGAGATCCTTCAGCCGGATCAGATCATTTCCTTCCATCTCTTTTCCAGGGATGAGTATCTCCCCGTTGAAGGTGATCGTCCGGTACCCACGCTCCTCATCACCCGGATAGAGGGGTGCATGCGCCGTCTGTTCCGGCCCGTCTTTCACCGTGAGATGAACCGGATCCTGGACGAAGAAGTACCGGTCTGATCCTTTATCGATCAGCTCCCGGTTCTTTGCAAAGAGATTATCCCATGAAAACGAGATATCGGTCCCGCCACAGCCGATCTCGATGACCGCTGCCCGGACCGCCTCAGGCCGGATACCCCGGCGGGCCATGGCACGGAGTGTTCCCAGCCTGATATCATCCCACCCGGTGAAGGTGCCGTCTGCGATCCCCTGATGCATGGAGGAGGTCGAGAGGACGAGCCCTTCGATGGACATCCTCCCGTAATGGAGATAGTGGGGGGGCTTCCATCCGAAGTAATCGAAGATGTACTTCTGCCTCCGGGTATTGGCGATATGATCCTTTCCCCTGATCACATGGGTCATCCCGAGGAGATGATCATCAATTGCAACCGAGAAGTTCATCAGCGGATAGACGGTTGCATCGACACGGGGATGGAGTGTGGTATTGACGATCCGCATCGCCGAGAAGTCACGGATTGCCGGGTCCGGGTGATCGATCTCGGTCCTGATCCGAACGGTCGCCTCCCCTTCGATGAAGGTCCCGTCGAGCATCTGCTCCCAGCGGAGAAGATTCTCTTCAACAGTAAGATCCCGGCATGGACATGCCTTCTTTGCAAGCTTCAGCTCACGGAACCTCTCTGCCTCACAGGTACAGACATAGGCACCGCCGATCCCGATGATCCGGCGTGCATACTCATAGTAGATCCCGAGACGGTCGCTCTGGTACACAATATCAGAGATCGCAATCCCGAGCCATTCGAGATCCTCGCGGACCATCTCATATGCCTCCGGAACGACCCTCTTCGGATCGGTATCTTCGATCCGGTAGATGTAGGATCCGCCGTACCGCCGGACATAATAGTCATTTAAGATGGATGCACGGGCATGGCCCAGATGCAGGGGACCGGATGGATTTGGGGCAAACCGCATCACAACCCCGCCTTCTGCATCAGGGAGCGGAGGGAGATCTGATGACTTCTCCCTCTTCTCATGCATCGAGGCGATGAGATCCGGCGCAATCTCTGCAAGCCTCGCCTCCCGCTCCTCATGGGTGAGGGCTTCGACTCCGGCAAGGACTGACCCGATGATGGCGTTCAACTCCTTCGCCCTGCTTCGAAGCTCTGCGTGCTTCCCAAGGATGGCGCCGATCACAGCCCCGGCACGGGGGACGTCCTGATGCTTTACTGCATTCTGGAGTGCGTACTGCTCAAGGATCGTCCGGATCTCATCACCCATCTCAGAACCCCCTCGTCACGAAGAAATCGACCATCTCATTGATCAGTCGCTTCTCTTCGGACTCGGGAATGACGGAGAGGCCTTTCTTGGCATTCACTACAAGATCATGGGCAATCTTTTTGACTTCATCGATGACTCCCGCATCCTGCAGCTCGGTGATGATAGCATCGATCTCGTCATCGGTGAGATCCTTCCGGTATGGTGCAAGATCGATCCCCTTCTCCCGTGCGACGATGGCGATCAGGGTCTGTTTCCCTGCTCTGAGATCAGATGCCCGGTCTTTCCCGCTCCCGTCCCGTGATGAAAGGAGATCGATGAGATCATCCTGGATCTGAAATCCGATACCTGTCGTCATTCCGAGGTTATAGAGTGCCTCTGCCTGTGGTGGACTCGCTCCTGCAAGGATCGCACCGATTCCGGCGGCGGCCGCATACAATGCCCCGGTCTTCTTTCGTACCATCTCCAGGTACTCGCCACGGGAGACATCGTCCCTCTTCTCAAAGGACATGTCATCTGACTGTCCCTGGCAGATCTCTGCACAGGCGTTGGCAAGCATCGAGACGGCACGCACCTGTGCGGCGGGCTCGGCCGTTGCCTTACAGATCAGGTCAAAAGCCCGTGCATACAGGACATCTCCTGCGAGGATTGCGGTCGCCTCATCCCAGATGGTATGGACGGTCGGAACCCCCCTCCGGAGCGAATCCTTATCCATGATGTCATCATGGACGAGGGTGAAGGTATGGGTCATCTCAAGTGCCAGTGCTGCCGGAAAGATCCGGTCTGGTGCCTTTTTGTCGATGGCACCGGCTGCAAGCATCACCAATGCCGGGCGGAGGCGCTTTCCCCCGGCGAGCAGGAGGTGGGCGCTTGCCTTGTTCAGGTCTCCCGGAGCATCTCCAAGGAAGCGAAAAAGTGTCTTGTCGACGAGATTTTCAACATTTGACAGATATTCTTTCAGATCCATGATTGTTCCCTCTCTATTTCTGTATCAGAATCCTCTGACCATTGCTCATCAGGTGGACATCCTTGTGGAGTGTGTATCCGAGCTCGGCTGCAAATGCCGCATATGCCCCGGACATATCCAGGCCTCCGTGCGATGGGATGATATGCTGGGGATTGAGCATATGCACAAAGTCATAGTGATCCTCCCGGTAGGCATGGCCGGTCACATGCAGTTCATCAAAGATACGGGCCCCCCTCATCGCAAGCCTCGTCTCGGTGAGATACCGCTGCCCGTAGTTCATCGGGTTTGGGATCACCTTTGCGGAGAAGAGGACCTTGTCCCCTTTCTCGATCTGATAGGGTGTATCTCCCTGGGCAATCCTGGTCAGGACCGATCCCGGCTCACCCTGGTGACCGGTGATGATCGGCATGAACTTCTCCTTCCCCTCCTTCATCATCCGCCGGAAGATCCGATCCACGGTTCTCCGGTTCCCAAAGACCGAGGTGGATCTGGGGAATGCGACAAGTTTCATCTGTTCTGCCGTTGTCGAGTACCGTTCCATCGACCGGCCGAGGAGCACAGGTTTTCTCCCGATCTCATGAGCCGCTTCCGTCAGTGTCTTCAGACGGGCGACATGAGATGAAAACGTCGTCACAAGGATCGCGTTTTTGTCATCCTCAAAGCTGGTGATGACATCACGGACGAGATCCCGTGCGATCCTCTCGCTTGGTGCTCTCCCCTTCGAATCGATATTGACGCACTCTGTGATGAGACAGAGAACGCCCTCCTTCCCGATCTGGGTGAGACGCTTAAAGTCCGGAGGCTCTCCGATCACCGGCGTACGGTCCAGTTTAAAGTCATTTGCATAGATGACCGCACCGTGAGGTGTGTGGAGAACCGCCATGACGGTATCGATGATCGAGTGCTGGGTTCTGACAAACTCAAGCGTCAGGTTCTGCGAGATGGTGTACTTGCCACCTGCCTTCAGGGCAAAGAGTTTGTTATTCACTCCGAACTTCTGCTCACCCGCAATCTGCTGCCTGATCAGCTCGGTTGTATATGGTGTCGAGATGATGGGTGCATTATATCTGTGGGCGAGTTTTGGGAGTGCCCCGATATGGTCGAGATGCCCGTGCGTACAGACGATTGCCTTGACTGTTCCCTCGATCCCGTTCATCACGGTATCATCAGGGATGGCCTTCATCTGGATCAGATCGAGGGAATGCATGTTCTCGACCTCGGCATCCTCATGGATCATAATCCGATCGAGGCGCAGGCCCATGTCAAAAATGACGATATCTTTACCGCAGCGGACGGCGGTCATATTCCGACCGACTTCTTCATATCCGCCGACGGCTATTACTTCTATCTCCATAGTGTTTTTCACATCCTGGTTCTTGTATCATATCGCGCGTATCTCCGGTTATATACGTCCGGACTCTTCGCATATCGCGTATCGTCGCGGCTCCCGAGAGGAACATCGCTACTGTTAGTTCTCTGTGTATCTCTTCGATTTTTGAATTGAGAGCTGCATCGCTCTCCATCGCTGGTGCAAGGAGCGGAAGTGCCATCCCTGCCATATCAGCACCGAGTGCGAGGGCCTTTGCAATATCGAGGCCGTTACGGAGACCTCCTGTTGCAATAACCGGCCCTCCGGTCTCTCTGACTTCCATCAGGCTCACCACTGTCGGGATCCCCCAGCTCTGGAAGTCGTCACCGAGGCGTCTCTGTACCGGGTCACCTGCCTCGTCGGCCCGGACCCCTTCGACACGGGCCCACGATGTCCCCCCGTATCCTCCGATATCTATCGCCTGGACTCCGGCGTTCCAGAGGTTGCGGGCTGTCTCCCGAGAGATGCCTGACCCCGTCTCTTTTGCGATCACCGGAAATGAGACGCGAGAGCAGAGCTCTTCTATCGCCTTGAGACATCCGGTTGCATCATGATCGCCTTCAGGCTGGATCGCTTCCTGGAGTGGATTTAAATGGATTGCTATAGCATCTGCCTCGATCATCGAGACAGCCTCCTCAGCCCAGGCAGGACCATGATCACGGAGCTGTATCGCCCCTATATTTGCAACAATGAACGCAGTCGGGGCCTCTTCCCTGACAACAGAGAATGAGTGTCTGAGATCAGAGCGCTCAAGTGCTGCCCGTTGTGAGCCGACACCGATTGCACACCCAAACCGCTCAGCCGCACGTCCAAGACGGCGGTTCACCTCGGTTGTTCCGGGATGGCCACCGGTCATCGCGGCGATGAAGAGAGGGGATGAGAGAGTAGTATTGAGGAACCGGCAGGAGAGATCGATATGATCCATATCTGCCTCTGGAAGTGCGGAATGAACGATCCGTACATCGGAAAATCCCGAACACCCTGTTTCAATCTCCTTCTCACTGCAGATGCGAAGGTGATCGAGTTTGCGTGATGTCGTCTGTTCAGGCAGGGTCATAACTGCTCCATGACGATCTCGGTTCCGCCGTGATCGTCTCCGGCGAGAAAGTCTCCAAGCCGCTCAATATGAAATATAGATGACATGATGCCCGTATCCGCGAGGGCGAGGAGCTCCTGAACCTTCCCCCGCATTCCTCCGGTTACATCCATCTTCTCCGAGTCTCCGAGATCGACAGCATCTGCTGTTGACCTTGTCATCATCCTGACCACCTCTCCTTCGGAGAGAACACCCGCCACATCGGTGGCAAGGCCGACACGTTCTGCCCGGACTCCCTCTGCAATTCTGAGGACGAGCTGATCCCCGGAGATGATGCAGCCCCCCCGTTTTCTGTCCATAACGACGTCACCATGGAGGACCGGCACGATACCAAGATCTGCCATCATTGCAAGCTGCCTGGTCTCAAAAGAGATGAGCCGCCCCTCCTCTGCAAATGAACCGCAGAGAGGATGTACGCCGACGGCATCGATACCGGCATCCCGGAGTATCGAAACAACAGTACTGTTGAGACCTGCAACGGCACGGTGCGTCTCTCCGATACCTGCCGCATTCTCCCGGCCGACGCCGTCAGGAATTCTGTACTGGTGGGCTTCGGGGTGACCGCAGGATCCTGCTCCATGGACGATGATGAGGGGGAGATCCCGATGGTGAGCGATAGTCTCCGCTATCGCCTGGAGCCGGGTGGTGTGTATCACCCCCGGATTCTGTTTCTCGGTGATCACGGATCCCCCGAGCTTGAGTACAATCGTCTTACTCATCCTTCTCTTTCCGGACACCCTGGGTGTCGATGGTGGTGATGATTGCCCGTGCATCGCATGCCTCAATCGCACCGGCGACACGGGTTTTGGCACTCTTTGAACAGAGTGCAAACATGCATCCGCCGCCTCCGGCCCCTGTCACCTTTGCCCCGAGTGCTCCGGCTGCCCGTGCTGCCAGGACGAGACGGGATATCTGGGGATGGCCGACTCCGAGGGCATCAAGGAGTGCATGATTCATATTCATCAGATTGCCGAGTTCACGCGGATTGTTGAAATGGTGCATCGAACATCTGGTGACTGCGGCGATGGCATCGATGATCGGATCAGCTATCTGAGGCCGTGTCCTCTTCAGCTCGGCGACCTTGCCGACCATCTCAGATGTATTGTGATGGGTGAGGCTGTTTCCGATGACGAGCTGAATTGGTTGTGGGGGAAGGCGTCTCTTTGTGTTGCCGGTGATGAGTACCATCCCCCCGACGGTTGAGACATATGTATCTGTTGCACTTGCCCGCCCCTTCTGAACATTCTTCTCAACAATATGAGCAAGAGATGATAGCTCTTCCGGACTTTTCCCGATATCAAACTCATCATTTATCGCAAAGAGGGTTGCAACAGTTACTGCCGCCGAGGATCCAAGCCCTGATGAGCTTGGAAGCTGGGACCGGACATAGACCGATCCGGAAACCCCCATCTGCCGGAAACATTCGGCAATATAGGATGAGTTTGGTTTCTTCTGTCGTTTGGCTTTCCGGACAGTGACCATAACCCTTGGTTTGATCGCCATTGCAATACCGGGCTTGCCATATACGACAGCATGTTCACCAAAGAGGAAGATCTTTCCCGGAGCACTCCATGTTGCCACCCTACACCACCGCAATGGCCGCATACCCGACGACATCCGGATCTCCGGTGATATCGCCGCTTGTCATATAGGTAAGAAGAATTCCCTTTTCAGCACCGAGATCGGCTGTTGCACGGAGCATGGTTGCGATAGGGCCAACACCACAGGCCGATACCCGAAGTGTCCTGATTTTGTGATAAAACTCACTGGTGTCAAGCGAGAGGATAGGTTTAATCGCTTCAGCATCGATCTTCTCAGCAGTATTCTTTGGTATGTAATGTGAGAAGTCACTTGATGCAACGATGATAACGTCCCTTTTTGTCCTCGAAACTGCACGGATGATCTGAGCTGAAAGACGTTCCGCCTCTTCCGGGGACTGATCGCCCATCAGGATCGGTGTGATCCTGGCTCGTGGGAACCGGTATTTGATAAGAGGCATCTGCGTCTCAAGTGAGTTCTCATCATCCTGATGTGCAGCCTCATCAACAGGAAGGTCAAGTGCCAGTGAGAGTTCCTCATCATTTGTGATGATCCCAAGCGGCGTCTCCCAGGGGAGTGCAGAGACACATGTCCTGTATCCGCGATGACTTGGGCCGATGATGATGAATGTCCCGGAGAATCCGGGATCAACGGTGCTGTATCCGCGGGCGGCAACAGCACCGGAGTATGGATACCCGGCATGCGGAACAATGATGCCAAGGGGGTGAAGCTGCTCCCCCTGTTTTTTGAAGAACATCTCAAGCACCTGCTCAAGGTGCCCAGGTTCTCCGGGATAAAACATCCCTGCCACAGTACACCGTCGGATCTCCATAGGTTCGCACCTCTTCTGGCAGTTGTTCTTCTGACTATTTAAAGATCGGTCTCGAAGTCTTCAGGGGTGAGTGAGGTTGTAATACCACGGATTCTGAGCATCTCTTTTGTCAGGAGATAGTAGATCATGGAGAGAGCCTTCCGCCCCTTGTTGTTCGTCGGGATGACGAGATCGATGTTCTTTGTATTGTTGTTCGTGTCACAGAGGGCAATGACGGGAATACCGTTTAAGACCGCCTCGCGCACAACCTGGGCATCGCCGATCGGATCAGTGACGATGACGACATCGGGCTCGATGTACTTCTGGAGGGATGTCTGATTCAGGGCAGGATTTGTAAGGGTTCCTGGGATGAACCGTCCGGTTGTTGCCATTGCTCCAATCGTCTCTGCAAACTTCCTGGCAGGATACTGACCGTACTGACGTGATGTGACGGCAAGAATTTTTGGAGCCTCAAAACCGGAGAGGAACTTTGCAACCTGCTTGATCCGCTCATCAGTCTTTCTGATATCGATGATATAGAGACCATCTCCGCGGACGCGGTAGATGAAATTCATCATCTCATTGCTCTTCTGCTGCGTTCCGATGTGAACACCTGCTGCAAGGTACTCCTCGACGGGGACGAGGGGTTCGTTCAGTTCGATATCAAGTTCTGTCTCGCTCATGCGAAATTCTCCGAAATACGAATTAATTCATTTAATTTTGCTATTCTTTCGCCACCAACAATACCACATTTGAGATAGATGCATCCAAATGCTGTTGCCAGGTGGGCGATGGTTGTATCTGTCGTCTCTCCGGATCGGTGGCTCATCACCGTCTCCATACCTGTTCTGTGTGAGAGGCTCACGGCTTCGAAGGTATCCGTCAGGGTTCCGATCTGGTTGGGCTTGATCAGGACCGCAGTTGCAGAGGAGAGTTCAACTCCTCTCTGGATACGCTCAGGATTTGTGACGAAGAGGTCATCGCCACAGATGAGGCAGTTATCAGGGATCTGACTGGTGAGGGTTGAAAACCCTTCGAAATCCTCTTCATGGAGTGGATCCTCAACATAGATGAGGCCGTAGGTGTCGACGAGATCGGCGATATATGCAATCTGATCTTCAGTTGTGCGGCTGATATCACGGTATGCATACCGCTCACCGTCCCAGAGCTCGCTTGAGGCGACATCCAGACCGATTCCGACGGTGACACCGGTCTCGTCGGTGACGGTATCAATCGCCTCTCCGATAATACCAAGCGCATCAATATCGCTGATCTGTGGTGCCCAGCCACCCTCATCTCCCTTACCGCAGGTGATGCCCCGTCCGGTCAGAAGTTTTTTTACTTCCTTGTGGACGAGTGCATTGGTAAAGACCGCCTCTTCTGTTGATGAGGCACCGGTAGGTACGATAAGAAACTCCTGAATCTCGGTCGCTCCGGGTGCATGAGCGCCTCCTCCGATGACATTACCAAGCGGCAACGGAGCTTCATCAGCATAGACTCCACCAAGATAGGTGTAGAGTTCTATACCGATCGCTGATGCTGCTGCCTTTGCGTTTGCAAGTGAGAGAGCAACAGCGATGTTAGCCCCGATTCCTTCAAAGGTTCCGGTTCCATCGATCTCATGGAGGATTCGATCAAAGGTAACCTGGTCACGGGAGTCGAGACCGACCAGTTGAGGGATGACCGTATTGTATGCATATGGTATCGCCTCTTGTGGAGGTCTGACGACCGCCTCGTATCTTCCTGTGCTGGCTCCGCTTGGAGCTGCAGCACGTCCGTACCCGCCGTTGACAATCACATCGGCCTCAACCGTGGGATTCCCACGGCTATCGAGGATGGTCCTGAGTGTCACTGCTTCAATCGATGTCATGCCACCACGACTTCCAGATCCCCGAAATGACGCTTGACGGTGATGGGTACAAGACCTTTATCAAACTCCTCAAGTGCTATCTCCAGCGGATCGATTCGTACGGTTTTAAAAAGCACCGGGGCTCCCATCGATATCTGCAACGCTCTGGCTCCGATGATCCTGGCTCGTTCGTATCGAGTGTAGGATATCATAGTAATCACTCCGTAAAATTTTGAACAGAAATGGGGTCGCTGAGATTCGAACTCAGGTCACTGCGTCCCGAACGCAATAGGATAGTCCAGGCTACCCCACGACCCCTCACTGATAGGGATACTGTTCATCAATAATCTCCTTATGTGAGAGGAGCATCCTTCTGCAACAGTACCGCTCTAAACCGAGGGAGTCGAGGATCTCTTTTGGATCCTCACCTGCCGCTTTCCGCTCCTTGAACTCATCCCATGCCGTGGAAACAACTTTTCCACAGGTGAAACATCGTACAGGTATCATTTGTCCTCGATTCCTTATTATCCTGCCTGTATTTAACGGTATGACTTCTGGAACTTCTTCCGGGCACCACGGCCGTGCGGCTTCTTCGCCTCTTTCTGGCGCGAGTCATTGACGAGGAGCGTCCTGTCGTATCCAAGATATATCTCTTTGATAGCAGGATCATTCGTCCAGCCCAGAAGGCCTCGTCCAAGTGCCGTCCGGATTGCCTCAGCCTGACCGATGATACCGCCCCCACTGACATTGATCTCGATATCAATCGAGTCATTGACGCCAGGTGCAAGGGCGAGTGCCTCGCTGATCTTCATTCTGATAAGTTCAGATCCATAGATCTCAAGAGGTACCGAGTTAATTCTGATCCTGCCCTTCCCTTCCCTGAGGGTTGCGCGGGCGACGGCTGTCTTTCTCTTTCCACTTGTATTGATAATTTTTGCCATATCTCGATCCCTCTTAGAACTTTGCACCAAGGTTCTGGCTGACTGTACCAAGCGTTACGTACATGGGCTTGTTCAGCCTGTTACGGTGCGCTTCGTCGATGATCTCCATCTCCTGGCCTGCAAACTCGTCCGGAACTCCGACATATGCCTTGACACGGCGGAGCGCATCTGCACCCGGGCCGGTCTTGTACGGGATCATTCCGCGGATTGTCCGCTTCATGATATCATCCGGACGGCGGGGGAAGAACGGACCTCCCTCGACAGATCCACGGGTTCTCTTCTCATGGTATTTGGTCAGAACATGTGCCCTGCTTCCTGAGATGATCGCCTTCTCTACATTAACGATGGCGATCTCTTCACCTTTGATGACCCGCTTTGCAACGATGCTTGCAAGTCTTCCGAGGAGGAGATTTTCTGCATTGATGATTGTTGTCATCGCCATTCACCTCAGTATCCTGACCCGGCTGCCAGCAGGATTTGCCGAGACGAGCTCTTCGATCGTCATACAATCTCCCTCAGCCTGCACAATCTTCTCACGGGCTGAGTCGGAGAAGTGAAGTGCCGCTACCCTGACGGACTGATCAAGTATACCGCTTCCGAGGACCTTCCCCGGGACGAGAATGATCTCGCCTGCCTGAGCATAGCGGTTGATCTTGCCGATATTGACTTCGGCATAATTACTACTGGACGTGTCGAGCCTCCGTGCAATCTCACGCCAGATACTCGCCTCGTTCTCATGGGATGCGGACTTGAGCATCCTGATGAGGTTGACGAGGCGCGGGTTTGTTTTGCCCGATCTCTTCATCTACAGTCCCTCCGTGGATATTTCCTGTAACGCTTCTACCAGGGTGTCTGACCTGGATCTGATATATCGTAGCCCCTCTTCGACGATCTGTTGTGCGGATAGGGATCCGTCACCTTCGACGACAAAGAGGAACTTTGTCTCATCTGTATCTATTTTGATGGCAGATTCTTCCCCGATACCGGTTCCTATGCATGCCTTCTCACAGAGGCGGCAGAGTGAACAGGCTTCGAGTTTACCGTCAACGACACGCACGGTCTGCCCTTTGACTTCAAGGACATTCCGGGGGCACTCATCGACACACATCCCGCATCCGTCACATTGATCGGTGATCTCGATTACGGGATACTCTTTATACCCGCAGGCGATTGTCGGTTGCCACTTTGCATGTTCGGTTCCGATATTCAGAACTGCCACAGCTTCAAGAACGAGTTTCTGATCTTCCCAGAGCTTGACAATGGGAATATTCGCTTCGACAGGCCCGGTCATCGGGTCATCAGATATCATGTCACCTGAAAAGACCGTTGTTGGTCCTTCAATGGTGATGGTGAATGTGACCTGGCAGTGGGGGCAACCTGCACCCTCACAGGTGCAGTCTTCCTTCCTCACAAATCGGGACAGGTCTGTCTTCAGCGGGATCATACCGATACGGTGGGCGAGCATCTCGTCAAAGAGGACGCTTGTGTTATCATAGATCCTGATATCTTCGATGGCGAGTGTCGGAACCTCACCCATCATCGCCCGCCTGAGGCTGTTTGCAAATGCCACTGACGACGAACTGAGGGTGAACTGTGCAACTCTCTCGTCAAGCCTGCCGAATACGATCTCCATCAGACTCTCCTTCCCCGCCTGCCACCCTTGGTCCGGATACTGTCATGTGAGACCGGGGTGACATCTTCGATTCTGCCGATACGGACACCTGCGCGGGCAAGAGCCCGGATGGCCGCCTGAGCGCCGGGACCCGGGCTTCTCTGCTTTCCGCGGCCTGGTGCACGCACCTTCACATGCAGACCGACGAATCCCTTGTCACGAGCTGCATGGGCAATGTTTGTTGCCATCTGCATTGCGGCATAGGGCGAGCTCTCGTTTCGTGCCTGTTTCACAACCATGCCACCACTGCTCTTACAGATCGTCTCAGCTCCTGAGAGATCTGTGACGGTGATGATGGTGTTGTTGAATGATGCAAATATGTGGGCAATACCCCACTTATCCTTCTCAGATGCCATGGTTATGCCCTTACATTATTGATTCGGCCGCGTTCAGGGTTACTCTCGCTTGAGAGCGGCGACGTCTGGTAGTAGCCAATCTGCTCTTCTTCAGCCCGTGTGACCATATAGCCCGGAACTGAGACACGTCTGCCGTTGATGGCAATGTGGCCGTGGCCGATGAGCTGGCGTGCCTGTTTTGGTGAGCGTGCAAGACCCTTTCTGTAGACGATGGTCTGGAGACGGCGTTCAAGGATCTGATTCACCGTCAGCGACAGGACATCATCGATCGTTGCCCCTGCACCGATGATAGCGTACCGCTGCAGGTGCTGGAGGAGCTCCTCACGCCGGTCATCGATCCGCTCTTCATCGATACCGCCGGAGATCATCGCAAGGATGTTCCGTGCACCCTGGCGGTGGCGACGAAGAATATGGGTTGCCTTCCAGATCTCCTTCTTATTCCGGAGACCAAAGTCTATCGCGATCTTACGCTCATCGGTGATCCGACCCTTCTCAAAACGGCGTTTCGGCGACTGGTACTGCTTGTGGTTCTTTCCTGGGTATCCCATTCAAATCACCGCTCACTTCTTCTTCTTGGAGACACCGACGGTTGTGCCGGTTCTGCCTGTGGACTTTGTCCGCTGGCCACGTACTTTCTGTCCGGTCTCGTGTCTGATACCACGGTAGCACCGCATCTTCTTCATGATGTTTAAGTCCTCTTCACGTATGAGAGCGACATCAACACCGATGATGTGGCGGGCTTTCCCTGTATAGAGATCTTTTGGGCGGTTCATCATCCAGGTGGGAGCTGTCTCTACGTACTCATCCACGACGGTGCGGATTCGGTCAACCTCTTCATCTGAGAGTTTTCCCATTAATGCATGGGTGTTGACGTCTGCCTTCCGTGCAAGGATGAGCGCGGTGTGGAGCCCCACGCCCTTGATGCCCGTCAGAGAGATCTGGACCGACTGTGTGCCGTCGAGATCTGTGTTACTGACGCGTACGAAGTAATTCAGTTCTTCTTCCATGGATTTTCCTCTTATCTTCTCCTTGGAGCGCTGAGGGAGGGATTTGAACCCTCGAGTCCCAGGGGGACACAGGTTTAGCAAACCTGCGCCATACCAGGCTTGGCTACCTCAACAGAGATATGTCGCATCTTTCGACACTCGCAGTGCACTTTGAATCACTGCTCCATGAATTGAGTGCTCTAATAGATTGGTGCAAAAGAGTATTAATGGTTGTGGCTGTCAGCCACGATCTGCCCGCTGGATCCCTGAGGATACGAGGGCAGAGGTCATCAGAGGAATGGCAATCGTCGCATCGCAGAAACACTGGACTCTCGGGCAGGTGATCGTCTCCTTGCCCCAGCTGATCGCTTCCTCGAAGGTGCATCCCGAGAGACCTCCCCAGTGCGGGGCATCGGTTGTGAACTGGATGGCATAGGCATGCCCTCCGAGATCACTGTCATGGATGGATGCGATCACCTGCGTCTGCTGGATGAAGTTCTTCGGCACTCCTCCCCCGATATAGATGACTCCGGTCTTTGGCGCCTTCTCAACGATCACTGTTATCTCATCGGCATCGCTGATCTGATCGATCTGTACATCGGTCCCCTCACGCCGGGCCATCACGAGGCTGATCCCGATGGAGGAGTCGGCGAGGGCAGGAACAAAGATTGGGATTCCCTCAGTGGCACAGGTGGCGGTGAGCGACCGTCCTTCCGGCCGGACCTCTATGAGCCACTCTCCAAGCCTCTTGATCAGTTCACGGCTTGATCCGTGAAAGGGTGCGATACTGGCGATGAAGTCGGCAACCTGCTGATCGACACTCCGGAACTGCTCTTCATAGGCGAAGACATCATAGATCCGGTCGATCCCCTTCTCAAAGAGGGCGGCATCATCGGCATGATGATGGCCCCGGTAGTGCCTGATGCCGAGGTGTTCACAGATGTCATGAAAGATATTTGCGCCGGTTGAGACGATGGCATCCATATAGTGCCGTTCTGCGAGGCTGATTAAGCATTCCTGCATCCCGGCAGGGACCATTGCACCGGAGAGGCCAAGAAGAATGGCACAGTCCGGATCCCGAATCATCTCCTTCCAGATGATATATGCCTCACCGAGTTTTCGCCCCTGAAAACCGGTTCTGCTCATAGCCTCAAGGAGATCTGAGACTCGCTCAGTCGGTTTGACAGGGGTTGTAGGGGTCAGATCCATGGCAAGTATGTTTCTCATAGACGGTATTAAATGAGATGATGCAGACGGCATACTGCCCCTATCTGCGGGAAAAAAAGTGTGGTTTATCAGAGCGCGTTGATGAGCGATCTGCGGGTGACAAGGCCGACCGGCTTTGTATCGTTTGTTACAAGGACGGTGCTGATGTTCTTCTCTTCCATCAGGGCGATAACATCATCGACGGTCTTGCCTTTCTCAACGGAGGTGACCGGGGTGCTCATGATATCCTGTGCAATCAGATTCCTGATACGGTTATCATGGTGTTTCACCTCGACAAGCTCTTTGAGCTTCATAATAGCCTGGGCGAGGTCGGTCTCGGTGACAATACCAAGAACCCTGCTATTGTCGGCAACGATGAATCGTGTTGCCGAGTCATCGACCATCCTCCTGTGAAGGTGAACAATCCGATCCTCGGGTGTGATCTTCGGTGCAAGCTCGATGACGTCTTCAAGCGGGCAGTCAGGTTTCATCACTCTGAGGAGATCGCCCATTGTCACCATGCCGATGAGCTTGTGCTCTGCATCCAGCACGACGACGATCTTATAGCTCTGGAGGAGGGGGATGAGGATGTCAATATCCTGATCATGGTAGGCGAAGGTGTAGTCTTCTTTGGTGACGTTCGCTACATGAATCTGCGTCGGGGGAATGGGCCCACTCCTTATGCTACCGATCTTTTCGGCAATAGTGCGCCGGGATGCAGTCCCTACGACCTGATTGTTGTGCGTGACGATGATCGGATCGACTCCCTCATCGAGCATGCGTTCGAGTGCCTCGGTGATGAGTGAGGATTTTGCGATACTGACGGGCTTTGACATGACGTCTTTGATGGTGATCTGTGTTGTCATTGTGCTACCTCTTTCAGTATGTCGTCTCGTTTTAATATTCCTTTGATGTCGGTGCCCTCAACAGCGATGATACTGTTGATATTGTGCTTGCGCATCAGTGCGATCGCGCCAGCGACAGACTCGGACGGGCTGATGGTGATCACGGGCCGTGACATGACATCCTCTGCGATTGCTGAAACGCTCCTGACATGTCGCAGGCTCTTTCTCCCCCCGCTCTCTTCACGCCGCAGATGCATAATCTCCTTTTCAGGAACTCCGTTTTCAAAGATATACCCGTAGAATGCAATATTTGACTCGGTGATGACACCTGCAAGCGTGCCGTCATTATTGACGACAAGGAGCTTGTCGTTTCGTTCCCGTATCACATCGATGACATGGCTGAGTGAGTGGTACCGGGAGATCGTCACCACATCCTCCATGATATCAGCAACTGTCGCCTTGATCTTCTCGACATCGGGTGCAGCCATAATATCCGTCTTTGTGATGATCCCAACCACGGTACCAAGATCGGTCACCGGAAGACTGCTGATATCATGCATCATCATCATACGTGCTGCCTCTTTGAGATCAGCCTCCGGTGAAATCGTCATCGGATCCTTCTTCATCATCACCTCGACCGGAATATTATCGATCGGGCGTCTCCTCCAGAGAGGATCGCTCTGCCGGAAACCATGGGCAATATCCTTCTTGGTGATGATACCTGTGAGATTCTCTCTATCCATTACCAGAAGCCGTGAGATATGGTGCTTCAGTAACAGGTTGCGTGCATACGCAATGTTCTCTGTTTTGCTCACGACATAAACCGGGGATGACATCATCTCTCTGACAATCATGGCTCTCACCTCTGTGCGAGTGCTTTAACAAGATCATATTCTGTTATCATTCCGATAAGGCGCGCATCTTCTGTGACCGGAAACGCACCAATCTGCTTCTGAATCATCTCACGTGCGATCTCGTGTATGTCCTTCTGAGGGGTGGTTGTGTAAAGATTGCCGGAGATGATCGATCGAATCGGGCGTGCCGTCACTTCTGCAACCTCGCCCGTCTGCATCGATCGGAACACTTCTCCGGAGCCGACATATTTCATGATGTCTGTTGCGGTGACGATGCCAAAGAGCACATCATCGGAGACGACCGGAAGTCTCCTGAAATGATATTTGTTCATCTGTTTTGCAACTTCAGCAATTGAACAGTCAGGGTAGGTTACCCGCGGTGAATAGGACATCACGTCCTCAACAGTCAGCTGGCTCTGTTCGATGGAGAGCGATTTCAGGAGATCATATTCGGTGACGATACCAACGACATGCTCATCATTATCGATGATCGGAACCCCGCCATGCCTCTTTTCGACGATGATCTCGACTGCAGCCTGCATATCGTCGTTTGTATGGAGGGTCATCACATTCTCGGTCATGATGGATCTGAGATTCTCGTTGATGGCAGAGAGGAAGTTACCCTGGTGTTTGTTCCTCACCAGATTGTGCCGGTCCCCACCCCCCATGAAATCAACGATGTCAGTAACGGTGATAATGCCACGCAGCTTCCGACTTCCTGCATCTGCTATCGGCAGCCTGCGGAATCCCTCGCGGGTCATCGTCTCGACGCCATCGCAGATGCTCATCGTGGGAGGGACGCATACAACATCGCTGACTCCGATGTTCATTACTCCGCCCTGACGATCAGCCGGGCGTGACCTGAACTCAATGGGTCCACGATCCTGCTTACCGGCTCTCATTAGATAGCGCTCACCTTTGTTATGGCCTGAATTATTATCGTGCATGGTGGTTCCTTACGCCTTTTTGACTATGGTTCTCAGGACATCATGGCGATCCAGGATGCCAACGACAGTTCCCTCAGAAACAACCGGCATGCGGCTGATATCATGAGATACGAGGAGGTGTGATGCTTCGGACACCGGCATATCCGGTGTTGCCGTGATGACCGGGGTGGTCATCACCTTGCCAATCCGGGTATTTGAGCTGTTCCCAAGTGATCGCCTGATACCGCCGTTTTCCACAAGATCCCGGCGTGATATCACTCCGAGAAGCTCCTTCCCCTTGACAATGGGGAGAGATGCATATCCGGTATCGGTGATAAGGGAGTAGACCTTCTGAATGGTGTCTTCAGTATCACAGCAGACGACATCTCCTGTCATAACGTCCTTGACATTTCCGGTGATCTCATGGCGTGAGACCAGTATCGGAAAGAGATCGCGAAGAAGGATGGATCCGACAAACTTCCCGTTCCCTGCGGATACCGGAATGCTGTCGGTTCCTGTCTTCAGAATGGTAAGGGCGGCATCCTCAAGTGGTGTATCCAGAGAGATACCTGGTACATCACGGATGAACCCTGCAATGGTGACATTTGATCGTGTGTCTGGTACCCTGAGGACATCGGTGATATCGATCATCCCGCTCAGGTGTCCCTGATCATCTGTGATGTAGATCTCTCGGTAGACATCATCACGAAGAATCTGCCGTGCTCTGGTGACATACTCGTTCTTTTTAAGAGATGTCACCTCTATCATCAGGTCACGTGCAACTTTCATACGATTGACTCCTCATCACGGCATATCGGGCAGAGGTTCTGGTTGTCGATGTATCTGAGCTCATCTGATAGGCTTCCGCATCGGTCGCAGACGCCGTCATTGTAGTCCTGCACCCGGTTAATCACAATCAGGTCGCTCATGATCTCATTCATCTCGGTCGCAATGCTGAGGATATCACGTACTGTGATGATCCCGATGACCTTCTGATCTCCATTGACGACCGGGAGTCTTCGGACACGACTTTGTGACATCATCCGTGCAGCTTCTGCAATGGTTGCATCAGCCCCGATGGTGATGAGGGGCGTGCTCATTACTTCCTTAACAAATACCTCTCCAGGTTTTTTGTCGAGTGCCATTATCTTGCAGTTAAAATCCTCCTCGGTTACAATACCAATTGGAAGGTTATTCTGCAGAACGATGCAGCTGCCAACCTCATCGCGGCACATCGCCAGTGCTGCCTCGGCAGTTGTTGCATGTGCATCAATTGTGGTCGGATGAAGTTTCATTACTTCGCGAACCGGAATGCGTGTTTCGAAATCCATGTTGTCACTTTGTTTCATCTCTCTTCACCTCCTTTCTCTTTTCCGCTGATGACATCTTCTACTATGCAATACCCCTATTAAAAGGATTCGTAACCGGAATGGAGACCTGTTGAACTCCTTCAGGGAAGGAATTAAACGCCAATCCGGGCGATGATGAGGAGGGTAGTATTATTAGGAATCGGGAAGAGAGTACAATAACTATCATAGTTGCAATAATTTTTCATGAAGGGGTTGACAGATGGGTATGTTTGACCGGGCTAAAAAGAGGTTCAGGAGATTTCTTCAGATATTATTTCGGAGGAAACGATCCCGTATAGGGATTTATGGTCCGCCGAATGCGGGGAAGACGACGCTCGCAAATCGAATCGTGAGAGACTGTTCAGGTGACGCCATAGGTCCTGTCTCTGAGATTCCGCATGAGACCCGGAGGGCACGACGGCGTGAGGATGTTGTGATCACCGGAGCAAATGGAAATACACTGACGCTGGATATCGTCGACACTCCGGGCGTAACGACAAAGATCGATTATCATGAGTTTCTGGAGTACGGCCTTGAACAGAATGAGGCGATCTCGCGTGCACGTGAGGCGACTGAAGGTGTTGCCGAAGCGATGCACTGGCTTCGGGAGGATATCAACGGCGTCATCTATGTGATGGACAGCACTCTGGATCCATTTATGCAGGTGAATATCATGATGGTCGGGATCATTGAGAGCCGGGATCTTCCGGTCGTCATTGTCGCTAATAAAACCGATCTGCCTGATGCCGCGCCTTCCCGGATTAAGAGCGCATTTCCGCAGCATCCGGTCATCATGGTCTCCGGACTTGAAGGCACGAATATGTCAGAGCTCTATGATATAATGACAGAGCACTTTGGGTGATACGCGATGATACAGGGAGTACAGATAGAACTCATCTCTGCGGATCGCCTTTCAAGTCTCACAACACTTGAAAAGATCCGGACAATCCTTGACTCGGTCATGCTTGGGAATATCGTTGTACTTGAGCGTGGCCTGAGTCCGGATGAACAGAGTATGCTTGTCGAGGTAACGATGAGGGAGATACAGCCAGGTGGTTTTTCAGGGATTGAGATGGAGACGTACCCTGGAAAGGACGCTGCAAAAGGAGGATTCTTTGCACGGCTTTTCCAGGGAAAAGGACCTGAAGGGAGGATGACGGTCATCGGCCCTGCCGGCCAGCTGAAGATGCTGAAGATAGAGAGGGACCGCCTGGTTGCCTGGGCTTCCCTCTCTTCAGGGAGGTGAGGATCCAATGCCTCACAAATGTACACAGTGCGGACGGGAATTTCGGGATGGCTCAACCGAAATTCTCAGGGGGTGTCCAAGCTGTGATGGCAAGAAGTTCCTCTACGTCAGTGAGAGGGTGAGGCATCAGGATGTCCTGAATGAGAAGACGATTGAGGAGATCGCCAGTGAAACGAATGAAGAAGTTCTTGAGGTCAGGACTCCTGAGAAGAAACATGCCGATTCATATGAGCGGGTCGAGAGTGTCAGGATTGTCGGACCCGGCACGTATGAACTCAATATTGAAAAGCTTGCCTCAACCGACGAGCGGGTGATCGGCGTCGGGAAAGACGGGAGTTACGTCGTCGATCTCATCTCGATGTCGAAGGTCAAAGGAAAGAAACTGAAGCGTTAAATCCTTTTATTTTTGGATATTTTTTCTTTTCAACCCCTTTTTGGTCTTCTCTCCCTTTCTTCGGGTATGATTTATATATCTGAATGACCTAGTATCTGTCAGAATTTTCAACGGTTTAAGACCCGTCTCTGTTCATGCACTCTTTGTCGTGTATTCTGCCAGAGCCGGGTATTTCCTCTCTGTACCACAACCTGGTACATGACGATACCTGTTCCGGAGGTGATCCTGTGAAGACACACTATCTGACATCCGTATCCCAAATCATAGGCCTTTCGCCAGAAGAGCGGAAGGAGATCGCTGAAACTGAGAAATGGTTCTCATTCAGAGCGACCGACTATTATCTGAACCTGATCGACTGGTCTGATCCGTTTGATCCGATCCGCAGGATCATTGTTCCTGATATTGCTGAACTGGAAAAAGATGGCGATCTCGATCCATCCTCTGAATCCTCCTACACGATGGCTCCCGGCCTCCAGCATAAATATGCACGTACGGGTCTGCTGCTTGTCTCTGATCAGTGTGGCGGGCTCTGCCGGTACTGTTTCAGGAAGCGACTCTTCGTTGATAACGCCGATGAGGTTGTCCCGGATGTCTCTTTGGGAATTGAGTATATACGCAATCATCCTGAAATAACAAACGTCCTCCTCACCGGCGGCGATCCCCTGATGCTTCCGACCCGGGAACTCAGAAAGATCATCGAAGAGATCAGGGATATTGAGCATGTAAAGATCATCCGCATCGGGAGCAAGATGCCGGCATATTATCCGATGAGGATCTCAGGGGATCAGGAGCTCCTCGATCTCCTGGCCGAATATAGTCTTCCCGAGAAGCGGATCTATCTGATGAGCCAGTTCACGCATCCGAGGGAGATTACTCCTGAGGCGATGGAAGCGGTCACCGCCCTCCTTGATCATGGTGTGATGATCCTCAATCAGACACCGGTACTCAGGGGGATCAATGACTCTGCCGAGGTGCTTGGTGAGCTCTTCCGGACCCTCTCGTTCATCGGGGTCTCTCCTTACTACATCTTCCAGTGCCGCCCGACACGTGGTAACAGAACCTATGCCGTCCCGATTGAGGAAGGATACCGTATCTTTGAGGAAGCACGTGCAACAGCTTCAGGAATAGCCAAGCGTGCCCGCTTTGTGATGTCGCATGCGACAGGAAAGATTGAGGTGGCTGCCTGTACGAAGGAGTACATCGTCATGAAGTATCATCAGGCGGCAGATCCCGAAGAGATGGGGAAGGTTCTCGTCTTCCGAAGAGATCCCTCGGCGTACTGGCTGGATGATTATTCTGTTCCTGTTGACAGCTGCGATGTAACTGACCTTAATAATCATAGATCGTCTCATACTATGCGGCAATCAAATGAAGCGGACACCCTTTCGGAGTAGTGGGATTCCCCTTCCCCTCCGATACCCTTAATCCCTCTTCTGATCAACATAGTATCTGCACATCATGTGCTGGCTGAGGTAAGTCCGACGTGCTCAAGTAGCACTGCCCTGTATGTGGGCTTGGGATTGCGGCGAGTCAGATACGGCTCTTTTCGTGACTTACGGTGAACGGTATGACCGGACACATCTGCTGTAACCAGCAGGCAGCTAAAAAATTTCGAGGTACCATATGGCACGAATGTATGCACGACGGAAGGGATCGTCCGGCTCCGTCCGTCCCCACAGGAAGGATGTTCCGGAATGGTTCAATACCGATCTCGCTGAGATCGAGAAGCTGGTCGTCGATATGAGAAAGGAAGGTCTTTCAACAGCCGTCATCGGGACGATTCTCCGTGATAAATACGGCGTTCCTGATGTAAAACTTGCAACAGGGAAGCGTGTTGGTGCAATCCTTGCAGAGCACGACATGACCTCTGATATCCCTGAGGATCTCAGAAACCTGATGCAGAAGGCTCTTGGACTCCGCAAGCATCTTGCAGAGAATAAGAAGGATGTTCATAACAAACGGCAGCTTCAGCTGACCGAATCGAAGGTCCGGCGTCTCGTCAAATATTATCGGAAGGCAGGCAAACTCCCACAGGAGTGGGTCTACAAACCGGAGACCGCAGAGATTCTCCTCTCAAGATAAACCATGCCCCTTTCGCCGTCAGCAGAAAAGCTCGCAGATCATCTGCAGTCCCTCGACTTTGTGGAGGTCTATGCCCACCATGATGCCGATGGTATCGCAGCTGCGTCTATACTCTGTACGGCGTTATCCCGGTGTCATATTCCGTTTCATCTGCGGATCCTCCCGACAATAACTGCTGACCAGGTTCCCTCCGATCGCCCGGTGCTCCTCTGTGATTTCGGTTCGTCATTCCATGATCTGGGTGACTCTGTGATGGTCATCGATCACCATATCCCTCTTTTTACCGGAGAATTCCATGTAAATCCGAGGCTTCATGGGATCGATGGAGATCGTGAACTCTCAACCTCAGGAGCGGCGTACTTTGTTGCAGAGAAGATGGGTGACAATCGTGATCTCGCGGGCCTTGCTCTCCTTGGAGTGATCGGGGATCGCCAGGAATATTCAGGCCTCAACCGTGAGATTTTGAATCAGGGTATCGGACATGGGATCATCTCGACGAGAAGGGGTTGTACCCTTCCCGGAAGGGAGCTCTTTGAGCGTCTCTTCCTCTCGACAGATCCGTATCTTCCATCCGTTACCGGTTCTGAAGCAGTCTGCAGGGAACTTGCGGCATCTCTTGATGCGGATGCATCTGTTGAGGAGGATCCGCTCTTCCTCTCACGCCTCGTCCTCTCGGTCGGGGATGATGCCTCTGCTGATGCAATCCTCCGGATATATGGAGATGTCTATGCTCTTGAGCGCGAGGTGGTCCCTGATGCACCATCGCTTGCAGCAGTCGTCGATGCCTGCGGAAAGTCAGGCCATGGCGGGCTTGCGGCATCGCTCTGTCTCGGGGACTCCTCCGGCATCTCTGATGCATGGGATCATTTCAGGACATTTCGGGAGCGGGTTATCCAGGGTCTTCAATCCGTCGCCTCTCTCGGCGGTGGATGGTATCGCCTGGATGATTCGGTGGTGGCATCCGACATCGCCGATATCCTCTCTCATGATCGTCCTTATCATGATCCCGTCTTTGTTCTCGTTGATGATGGCGCGATCTGCAGAGTATCTGCTCGTGCCCCACCTGAGAACGGTATCAATCTTGGTGAGATCGTGAAAGATGCAGCAACGTTTGTTGGAGGGAGTGGCGGTGGCCACAACCGGAGGGCCGGAGCGACGATACCGCAAAACAGTGTTGATGCCTTCAGGGAGGCGGTCAGGGAGGCGAGCCTCTCATGATACGTGGAAGCGGGAGGATCAGATCCCATCATTCGGATCCTGATACTGTTGCTGGCAGTCTCTCCCCTGACAATCTCCTTGGTATGGAGACGATGGTGGATGGAGAGTATGTCGAGACGATGATCGTGGAGAAGCCGATCCGGTCTCTCCTCGCTTCAGTGGATGATTATCTGATGAACCTCTCCATAGCAGATGCACTCTCTGATGAGAAGATGAATAGATTGACAGCGGGAAATGGCACGGATCTTTTGAATGATGAAGAAGATTAGGTGATACGATGGCAAAGAAGAAGCAGGTTGGACGAAGGGTTGAAGGCTGGAAGGCGAAGAGCTGGTATAAAGTCTACACCCCGGAAGTCTTTGGAAAAGTGTATATCGGTGATGTAGTATCTGCAGACACCGCAAACATGATCGGGCGTGTTATGCAGGTCTCATACGGTGAGATCGCACAGGATTACTCAAAACAGCATATAAAGATGCAGTTTCGGATCAACAATGTCGCCGGTGACTCGGCATATACCGAGTTTGTCGGCCATGAAGTGACCCGTGACTATCTCCGTTCCCATGTGAAACGGCGGACCTCACGGATTGATGCCACGGTGACCCTGAAGGTACAGGGCGGCCGTGATATCCAGGTGACACTCACCTGTTTCACCTTAAACCGCGCAAAGGTTTCACAGATACATGCGATCCGTGGAAAGATGGTCGAGGTTGTCCGGCGGCTTGCTGGTGAGATGGATTATGACTCCTTCGCAAAGGCAGCCGTAAACGGCGATATCTCCCGCGAGATCTTCAAAGAGTCAAAGACGATCTTCCCGATCCGAAGGATCGATGTGATCAAGACTGAAGCGGTCAGAACTGCTGCTGAGAAAGCTGCGGCAATCGCCGCATAATTTTTTCCTTTTTTGAAGGGGCATCCTCATAAGAGATCGAGGTGTACCATCTATGCAGGATGACTGCACAGAAGATACTTCTCGTGATTCTTGATGGGATCGCAGATCGCCCATGTGATGCACTTGATGGCAGGACACCCCTCCAGGCGGCAGCGACACCTGTGCTGGATCGCCTCGCATCAGAGGGTATCTGTGGTATAATGGATACAATAGCTCCCGGCATCAGGCCGGGTTCGGATACCGCACATTTAAGCCTCCTCGGATACCCGCCGGAACGGTACTATACCGGTCGCGGTCCCCTTGAGGCAGAAGGGTGCGGGATTCGGATGGAGCCGGGGATGATCGGCTTCCGGGCAAATTTTGCGACAATCGATGAAAACGGTGCGATCAGTGATCGCCGGGCCGGCCGAATTCCGTCTACTACCCCGCTCTGTGAAGCGATCAGGGATGGTGTGGATCTCAGAACGTTTGGTGTGGAGATCTTCTTCGAACCGGGGGCAGGACACCGCGCTGCCCTTGCTCTTCGGGGTGACGGGCTTGGTGCAAATGTGACATCAAATGATCCAAAGCATGAGGGGTTCCCGCCGCTTCAGATCAGACCGATGACCGAGGCCGGCTCCGATCAGCATACAGCTGATGTTGCAAACGAGTTCCTTCGCCAGTCCCAGGAGATTCTTCTTGATCACCCGCTGAACAGAGAACGGAAACTATCCGGACTCGCCCCTGCAAACGCCGTTCTGATACGGGGTGCCGGGTTGATGGGCCGGTTTGAACCCTTCTCTGAGAAGTGGAAGATGACAGGGAGTGTTATATCCGCAGCGGCGCTTATATCAGGTATCGGATCTGCAGTCGGTCTTGAACATATTGATATTCCCGGTATCACCGGGTCTGCCGATTCGGATCTGGGAGCAAAGATCTCCCGCGCAGAGTCCGAGCTCGAACGCAAGGACTTCGTTCTTATGAACATCAAAGGTGCAGATGAGTTTGGTCATGATGGTATGGCAGAAGGGAAGCGTGACTTCATCGAGGTTATCGATGGAGCCCTCACCCCTCTGCTTGCACGAACCGATATCATGATCGCTATATGCAGTGATCATACGACCCCTTGTTCGGTGAAGGATCACTCGGGGGATCCCGTCCCTCTGCTTATCCGGGGACCTGATGTCAGGGTCGATTCAGTCACTGCATTTGATGAGATCTCTGTTGCATCAGGAGGTCTCCTGAGAGTTCGAGGCGGAGATCTTATGCCGATCCTCGTCGATCTCATTAATAGATCCCAGAAGTACGGTGCCTGAGGAGCAGATTGCATGGAGAACGAGATCACGACTGAGGAGCAGGCTGTTCTGAAAGGGTGCATTCTCCCGGATGGAACAGAACTTCAGGAACGGATCTTAAAGGCTCCGGGAGACGTGATCATCGGTGAACATTCGCGGATAGAGTACGGGATCTCAGGAGACGAGATCTTCATCGCCGACTCATGCTCTCTGCAAGGTGATATAAAAGCAGAAGGCGATCTCCGGATTGGGAACTTCTGTGAGATCGACGGAAACATCATCGCTGAAACTGATGCTTTTATCGGTGAAGGGGTTGTGATCCGGGGAAAGCTGACCGTTACCGGGAATCTTGATATCGGCGATAATGTCACGATAGAAAAGGGTTTTGAGGCACTGGGTGAGATTGCGGTCAGGAATCCGATGCCGGTGATCCTCTATATCATCCTCTATGTCATGACGATGCTTCGGATTGACCATGAGGAGGAGATTGACCGGTTCATGGAAGAGCTCTCTTCTTATGATGACCGGCCGCTTATCCTGCCTCCCCGCACCATTCTTGACCAATCCCGGCTCATCGTTCTGATGCCCGTTCAGATCGGATCATCATGCCGGCTTCATGGACTGATCCAGGGATCAGAGATGACGGTGGGATCGAAGACGACGGTCTTTGGGAGTATTCGGGGTGATGATTCGGTACGTGTCTCATCCGGTGCGATGATCCATGGTAATGTCGAAGCGAAGAATGAGGTCTTCATCGAAGAGGATGTCCGTATCCTCGGCAATGTCGAAGGCACGCGGGTGACGATGGATGAGAATGCCACCGTTGAGGGGGTTATCCGGTCAACCGGCGGCCTGACGATCAGGAGAAAGAAAAAATGAATGTTGCAGAGATTTTAGAGGTCCCGGCAGTATCGTTTGTCGAACCTTCATTTGGATATCTTGCCGGGACGGAGGCACTCTCTGATCTCTTCTCCCTTTCGGCGGTTGAGGGTTCAGCCCGTCTTCTCATCGATACCGAGGATGAGCCGATGGCGCTTGCCCTCTCGGCAGATGGTTTGACATGGTGGGCGACTGCCTGCCTGTACCGGGATCTGACTGCTGCGGAGGTGGACTGCTTCGATACCGTCGGGGGAGATCTCTACCAGGTCGAACGGAAGATCTTTGAACGGGCTCTCCGACGATCATTTTCGGAAGAGATCACGACAACCGTCCTTCCTGCATTTGAGGATCTTCCTCCTGATCGGATCGGAAAGCTTGAGTCACTTATTCACGAGGTCTTTGGATCAACCGGGAGCGGTCCCTGCATCGACTGCTGCTGTGGATCCGGCATTGGATCTGCAATCCTCAGTTCAATGGGGATGGAACCTCTTGCTTATGACAATGACCCCGCACTCATCGCCCGTGGACTCCTCTCCGGACGGCTTGACCCCGAGGGGACACTTCTGATTGATGGACGGTCCGCAGATCTCTTCCTTCCTCAGACGAGTCGCGGCCTTGGAATTATGCTTGGTGAGATCCACTCATTTGAATCAGTCCTCTGGGAGGAGATCGTCAGTGTGCTCTTTGATCTCTGTGATGAGGTGCTGATCACCGTCGGGACGGAGCGGGAGTCACGGCTCATTGTCGAATGGGGTGATGCCTTTGACCGGACGATCGAGGTCTTTGAGAACGAACGTGACCCGATCTATGATCGATGGGTCTGTGTCGGGTAAGGTATCCCCGGAACATCACCTTTTTTGCATTCGGCTCTTCAGTCTTTCCTGATTTGTTTTCAGGATCGCAATCTATATCTTCTGTACCGCCACGAATAAGATCAGAGGGAGCATGGGTTTGGAATGGAATGATACCGTGAAGAGAGCAACGGATCCACCCCGTCTCATCTCCTGGAATATCACTCTCAGATGCCCGCTGAAGTGTCCCCACTGCTATGTGGATGCCGGTGCGGCTGAACCCGATGATCTCCTCTCAACAGTCGAGGCAGAAGGTGTCATCGACCAGATCTGTGAGGTTGGATCTCCGATCCTGATCCTGAGCGGAGGTGAACCACTCCTCCGGCCGGATATCCTCAGGATCATCAGATACGGAACCGGGAGAGGCCTCAGGATGGTCATGGGAACCTCCGGGTATGGGCTGGATCCACAGATGGCCCAGGATCTGAATGAAGCAGGACTGAAGGCGGCCGCGATCAGCATCGACTCGACAGATCCTTCTGTCCACGATGCGTTCCGCGGGGTGGAAGGTGCCTGGGAGCAGGCGGTTGCAGCAATACGGAACTGCCGTGATGCCGGGATCGGTGTTCAGATCAATATGACGGTGATGCGGCCTTCGATGCATGAGGTAGATGCCGTCATCAGGATGGGGAGAGAGATGGGGGTCACCGATTATCATATCTTCTTCCCTGTGCATACCGGGCGTGGTGAGGAGATCGCGCCACTGAACCCTCCGGAGTATGAATCTCTGATAGCTGAAATCCTCAGGATATATGAGAAGACCGGCCTCTCGGTCAGGCCGACATGTGCCCCACAGTTTCGGCGTATCGCAGATGAGTATGGTATCAGTGATGGTGGATGGGGGCGTGGCTGCCTGGCCGGGATCTCGTACTGCAGGATCTATGCGACCGGAGAAGTCACGCCATGTCCGTACCTCCCGGTGAGTGCAGGGAACCTGCGGGAGATGACCTTCTCTGATATCTGGACGGGTTCTCCACTCTTTGCACGGCTCCGCGATCCCGATCAGCTCACCGGCAGGTGTGGTGCCTGTATGTACAAGACGGTCTGCGGCGGCTGTCGTGCACGGGCCTATGCAGGGACACGGAGTGTCTCCACACGATGGTGTGACGGCCTCCGTCATCCTGAGGCGGCTGATGGCGATCCCACCAGTGAAGACCCCTGGTGCCCCTATATCCCGGCGGGGTGGTCCGATACAGACTGATATGCAGGTAGATCGGATTGATCTCCTCATTCTTGATGCTCTTCAGGAGGATCTTCCCCTGGTTCCCCGCCCGTTTGAGATGATCGCTGATCGGATCGGGATCACTTCTGCTGATCTCCTCCGCCATATAGAACACCTCCAGGAGATGGGGATCCTCCGCGGGATTACACCTGTCCTTGAGTCCCGGAGCCTCGGCCTCCATGCAGGCACACTCGTCGCCCTCCATGTGCCTGATGAGAAGGCTGATTGGACGATAGAGATCATCAACAGCTACCCGGAGATCTCCCATAATTACCGGCGCGAGCATCACTACTCTCTCTGGTTTACCATCTCCGCTCCGACACATGAGCGTATCTCCCGGATACTCGGCGAGATACAGGAGAAAGCGGGGCTCCCGGATGAGGATATCCTCAATCTCCCGACGATCCGGTCATATAAGATCGATGTCCGGTTCGACTGTCGTATGGAGGATGCAGATGGATCAGACTGATCGCCGGCTCATCATCGAGCTTGAGAGAGGGATCCCCTTAACCGATGAGCCATTTGCTGAGATCGGGCTCCGGCTCGGGATCACTGAGGATGAGGTGATCCTCCGGATCCGCCGTCTCCGGGAAGAGGGAATCATACGAAAGATACGTGCCCGGATAAACCAGCGGCAGATCGGGATCATGGCAAATGCCCTTGTTGCATGGAAACCTCCGGAGGGCTGGTCCGGCCATGAGGAACTCGCTTCAAAACCCGGTGTGTCACACTGTTATCTCAGGGAACCGGTACCGGGGAGATGGGAGTATATGATCTATACCGTTCATCATAAACGGAGCAGGAACGAAGTATATGAAGAGGTCAGGAGCATTGCAGACGAGATCGGAGTTACAGACTATATTGTTCTCTTCAGTACTGAAGAGCTCAAGCGCCTCCCCGCTGTCCGGATCGATGATAGTACGGAGGATCTGAGATGAACCGGATCACCCAGTGTATGCATGGACGGGGAACCGTAAGCGATCTTTCCCGGCATGGCTCAGGGAGGACGTCCCGTCATCTTGCATTTTCCGGGATGAACCGCCCGGTCGTCTTCTGGAACCTGACAAATGCGTGCAATCTGCATTGTATCCACTGCTACAGCCGATCTGGATCCGATGCGGCAGATGAAAATGAGCTCTCAACAGATGAAGCATTCCGGGTCATTGATGATCTTGTTGATGCAGGTGTTCCCCTCATCCTCTTCACCGGGGGGGAGCCCCTCCTCCGCCATGATATCTGTGATCTTGCGGTATATGCCCGGGAAAAAGGATTATCCATCGCTCTATCGTCAAATGGAACTCTTATAGATGCGAAATATGCGAAAAGAATACAGGAGAGCGGGATCTCGTATGTCGGGATCTCCCTTGACGGAGCAGATGCAGAGATCCATAACCGGTTCCGGGGATCAGATGATGCATTTGCACGGACGACGGCGGCATTTGCCCATTGCCTGGATGCCGGCCTCAGGTGCGGTGTCCGGGTTACCCTCACCCAGGAGAATCTTGGAGAGCTTGAACCTCTCATCGATCTTGCAGTCGATCTCGGGGCATCCCGGTTCTGCCTGTACTGGCTTGTTCCAACCGGACGGGGGATCGAGAGCTATGACCGGCTGCAGCTTGACGGGAGCCAGGTGGTCGATGCCCTGAACCTTCTGTACAGGAAGGCAAAGGAGATCGATCCCGCACAGATGGAGTTTCTGACCGTCGACGCTCCACAGGATGCGATCCATCTTCTCGCCTCGATGCGGCATGACGGATCACCCGATCTCCCTGATGCTGAACGGCTCGTCGCCTCACTCAACGGAGGCTGCAGTGCAGGGACGAAGGTTGCAAACATCGATCACCGGGGAGATATCTATCCCTGCCAGTTTGCCCGATCCGAGACCTTCCGAATCGGGAATATCCGGGATGCTCCGTTTGCAGCGATCTGGGATGACGATACCAACCCGGTATTACAGCTCTTCCGGACCCGCCCGGTCGCCTTTGAAGGAAAGTGCGGATCGTGCAGCCATCAGGTCCTCTGTGGAGGGGGATGCCGGGTGCGGGCGTATATGAAAAATGGCGAGTTCTTTGCTGAAGATCCCTTCTGCTTCATCAGTGAGAATGGTGATTCTCTGAAGCGGGTGTGACGTTTTTATTAAAATACTAATTATTCTTTTTATATTTTATTTATTGTAAATTAAAAATAACTATTTATCAATTAATGAGTAGTATATGGTAACAAAATTTTAACTATCTGGAGGGTCTCCATTGCGGGTAATTATTACAAGTCTGTTCATCATTTCGTTGTCTCTTATCATCAGCGCATCCGGAGCAGGCCTTGAACCTGTCTCCAGCTTCTCGGCATCTCCGGTATCCGGTGGGGCCGCACCACTCAGTGTTCAGTTTACCGACACCTCTGTCGGATCCCCGACAAACTGGTTATGGCTCTTTGGGGATGGTGAGAGTTCAAACCTGCAGAATCCTGTTCATACCTATACTGATGAAGGCATCTATGATGTGACGCTGACGATATCCAATCCGCATGGTCAGAGTACGATCAAACGGGTCAAATATATCCGTGTCGGCCTTGAGCCAACCCCTGATTTCATCGCCTCACCTCTTGTGGTGACAACACCCGGAGAAGTTCGGTTTACCGATCTCTCTTCAGGCTCCCCGACATCATGGCTCTGGTCATTTGGGGATGGCAGCAGTTCGAATGAGGAGAATCCGACGTACACGTATACCGAACCCGGCTTCTATGATGTCACTCTTCAGGTTTCAAATGCCGTTGGAACGGTGGATCGCATTAAAGAGCGGTACATCGCTGTCGGCTCTCCTCCTGTACCTGAGATTGGGGCATCAAAGACGACGGGACCGGCTCCCCTGACAATACATTTTACTGATCTCTCGACCGGATCCCCAACATCATGGCTCTGGTCATTTGGGGATAGTGAAACCTCAACAGAGCAGAACCCGGTGCACACCTACAGATCTGCGGGAACATATACCGTATCGCTGATGAGCACCAATCTCTTTGGAACTGAAAAAGCGACCCTGCAGACCAGTATTCAGATCAATCCTCCGGTGACGATCACCCCAACATCACCACCATCTCCCGGTCCCGGCCCGGTTGGACCCCCACCGGTTGCAAACTTTAGTGGATCGCCACGGATCGGGGAAGCACCTCTCACCGTCCGATTTACGGATACCTCTGAGGGAGGGGCGACCTGGTGGCGATGGACCTTTGGAGACGGCCGTATGTCTAACGAGATGTCTCCAGTACATACTTACACAACACCGGGGCAATATACGGTAACCCTCGCTGTCCGGAATGATTTTTCATCAAGTGTCAGGATCGAGGAAGATTATATCATCGTCACCGGTGATTTTCCCGCACCGGTTCCTCCCTGGACGCCTGCACCTCTGACACCGGTACCCCCGGGTGGGATCACACATACTTCAGGTGGAGCCGGTGGGATACATGAAAAGAATGAGTCTTCTGTATTGCCGGATAGTACCGACGATCCAGGGAGACCTGTTGGATCCCTTCTCCGTTCATGGTGGTGGGTCCTTCTTGTTCTCGCCGCCTTCACTGCTGCTGCGTATTATTACTATACCTATGTCTGGAAGGACAAAAGAGATGGATGGTCATAGTTCATCCGGATGTTATTTGGTATTGAGTTCCCGCCAGACATGCAGAAACCGCTGAATGGCGGTGATATGTCCGAGGATCCCAAAGAGAAGGAGCATGATGCCAAGATAGGTCCATGTGAAGAGGCCGGCCGGGAAGAGGATGTCGGCAATCCCCGCAAGGAGGATCAGGACGAGCCGGTCGGCACGCCCGAGGAGGCCGCCATAGTATCTCCCGACACCGACCGCCTGTGCCTGGGTTCCAAGATACGAGGACATCAGCACGCCGGTGAGTGCAAAGACACCTATCTCCCAGGAGGCAAACCCTCCGGCAAAGATCCCGATGATGATGAAGATATCAGCATATCTGTCGAGGACATGATCGAGGAAGTCTCCGGTCATCCCTGCAGATCCGAGCTCCCGTGCGATTGCACCATCGATTGCATCAAAGAAGGCATTAATGGCGACGAAGAGGACGCCGATCCCTATCTCCCGATACCAGAAGGCGGTCCCTGCGATCATCGCCGCAAGAAGAGCAAGAACAGTTGAGCTGTTGGGTGTCAGCCCGATGCGTATCGAGAGGCGTGCAACCGGACGTACTATCCCGGTCAGATGGGGTCGGAATTGATCCAGGGTCATGGCATCCGGTTCAGCAGGTAGTCGGACCAGTCGCACCGGCCATGTGATGGTGTCGCCCTGTCGGCAAGGACATCCATGACAAAATCGGCGACCGTCCCGCTATCGGTATCTGTCGTCTCGAACTCATAAATCACTTCTGATTCAAATGCCTCAAATACCTCGATCAATACAGTATCGAGCGCCTCGGCGAGGGCATTTTCCAGAGCCTTCTCCTCTGTGTATCCCCGCCGGATAAGCCGCTCGAAAAGGACCTCGGGATTGCAGCGGAGGATAACGATACGATCACAGGGGAGGAGGTGGGCGAGGTGCCCCTCGACAACACCCTCGACAGGAGGAAATTCCTCAACCCAGCGGTCCTCATCGATGATTCGGGTATCCCGATCCGGATCAGATCCGATGATATATGGTTCGATGGTATCGTTTACCCGGATCACCGGAACTCCCCGCCCCCTGAGGATGTCAGCGACGGTCGTCTTTCCGGTACCGGGCACACCGGTCAGGCCGAGCATCATAGGGATCGGATCGCCTCAAGGAATCGTTCGCATTCCCGGTCTGTTCCAATACTCACCCTGATGAACGTCTCTCCAAGACCGGGGAAGCTGTCGCATGATCGCACCAGCACACCTCTTCGGGCCAGGCTCCTTACGGCATCCTGTGATGATACAGGGTTTGTATCGATGAGGACGAAGTTGGCACCCCCCGGAACGACGGGATAGGGTATCCTCTCTTCAAAGATGGCCCGCCAGCGTCGTACATGGGCGATGAACCGTCCGGCATAGCCGGGATCGGAGAGGGCACCGACCGCTGCTGCTGCCGATACCATATTCAGGGCAAATGGTGTTGCGGCAGCATGGTAGCAAGGTGCATACCATGCCGGTACAAAGGCATATCCGATCCGAAGACCGGCAAGGCCATGAACTTTTGACATTGTCCGGCCGATGATGAGGTTTTCATACTCGGAGAGGAGCGGGATATACTCTGCATCAGAAAACTCGACATACGCATTGTCAAGGAAGAGGATCCCCTCTATCTCATCGAGGATGGCTGCGATATCCGCAGGTTCGGTGACGGTCCCGGTCGGATTGTTCGGGGAGCAGATGAAGGAGAGTTTCGCCTCCTTTGCTGCATCGATGAAGGCGTCCGTATCCAGCGTGTAGTCTGGGTTTCGGGGTACATGCCTGATCGCTCCGCCCTGTGCCACAACGGCAAGATCATAAAAGGAGAAGGTCGGTGATGAGATGGCAACGAGATCGCCGGGTGAGACGAGTGTGCGCACCACCGTTTCGATGATTCCGTCCATCCCGGATCCGGTGACGGTCGGCGACCATCCATGGACCGATTCAAGCATTGCTCTGAGTGCATCATGGCTGCTGTCCGGGTACCTGTTTACGGAGAGGAGGGCCTCCGACGCCATCGCCAGGGCCTTCTCTGAAGGAGGGAAGGGGTTTTCATTTGAAGCAAGCTGTGCCACCTCCTCAAACCCGTATTCTGCAGCGATATCCCGGGCTTTTGCGGCGAAGACATAGCCGCCCCCAAGGTAGCAGTCTCTAACTGCAGATCTCGGTGAGGACCTCATTGATGACACCTGTTGCCCGATCGATCTCGGCTTCGGTGATGATGAGCGGTGGGACGAGCCTGAGATTGCCGTCTGCGGCACAGTTGACGATGATACCCTTCTCAGCACACCGCTCCTGAACCTCCGGGCACTTCTCTCCGACCGTGATCCCGATCATCAGGCCGCAAACCCGTGGGTTCCACCTGGCGAGCCCTTCCCTGAACCGCTCCCCTTTTGCAGCGATACCTGGCAGGAGTGATTCGATAACATGAAGCGTCGCCATACCGGCGGCGGATGCGAGAGGACCTCCTGCAAAGGTGCTCCCATGCTCGCTCTTTTTAAAGGCAAGCCCTTCCCGTGCGACGATAGCCCCGACAGGGAACCCTGATCCAAGTCCTTTGGCAAGGGAGACGATATCGGGCATCACCTTCGTCTGGTGCATTGCAAGCCAGGTGCCTGTCCGGCCCATCCCGGTCTGCACCTCGTCTGCAATGAGGAGGGCGCCTTTCTCGTCACAGATCTCCCGTACACCTTCAACGAATCCTTCCGGTGGGATGATGATCCCTGCTTCTCCCTGGATCGGTTCAAGGAGGACAGCGGCGGTATCCGTATCGACAGCAGCACGGAGGCCTTCGAGATCGCCATACTCGACGAAGCTGCATTTCGGCTCAAGCGGCTCAAACGGCTCCCGGATACCGGGCTTATGCGTCACGGCCAGTGATCCGAGTGTCCTGCCATGGAATCCGTGTATGAAGGAGACCGCCTTCGTCTTCTTTGTTGCTAAACGTGCGAGTTTCAGCGCCGCTTCGTTTGCCTCCGCACCTGAGTTGGTGAAGAAGACCTGTGAGAGATTGGTGACCTTTGCGAGTTTCTCGGCAAACTCTGCCTGTCCGGGGACATAGTAGAGGTTTGAACAATGGATCAGCTCCCCGGCCTGCCTGCATATTGCTTTTACCACGTCGTCATGGCAGTGGCCGGTACTGCAGACTGCAATTCCAGCAACGAGATCGAGGTACTCGTTTCCGTCATCATCCCATACCGTGCATCCTTTCCCTCTCCGGATCATCATCGTCCGGGAGAATGCCGGCATATAATATTGCGCATCAATTTTCCGATAATCGCTCATTCTTCTCACTCGTATTCGATTGTGGCAGGTGGCTTTCCGGTGATGTCATAGACGACCCGTGCGACACCAGGGATCTCTGATGTAATCCGCGAGGATATCCGTTCCAGTGTTTCATAAGGAAGCCTGATTGGATCGGCGGTCATTCCATCCCTGGAATTGACTGCACGAACGGCGACGATCCATCCATGAAGCCTGACATCTCCCTTCACACCGGTCCCAAGGCCGATGAGTGCGGCAAAACATTGCCATGGGGAATATATCTCGATAAGCTCATCCTCAACGATATGATTCGCTTCACGAATGATCCCGACCTTCTCGGGGGTGACCTCTCCAAGGACACGCACCGCAAGGCCGGGTCCCGGGAACGGCATTCTGTGTTGGATCTCAGGGGGAAGTCCGAGTGCTCCTGCAACGACCCGGACCTCATCCTTATAGAGATCCTGTAGCGGTTCGATGACACCTTTGAATTTGATATCAAGAGGCATTCCACCGACGTTATGATGGCTTTTGATACCACCTTCACTCTCGATACGATCAGGATAGATCGTCCCCTGAAGGAGATATTCAGCCCCGGTAGCGACTGCTTCCTTTTCAAAGATCCGAATAAACCGCTCTCCAATCGCTTTCCTCTTCTCTTCAGGGTCGATGATCCCCTCAAGTGCTGCAAAGAACTCAGCAGATGCGTCAACGGTCTTTAAGTTGATTGAGCCGAAGAGCTGCCTGATCCGGGCACTCTCTCCTTTTCTCATCAGGCCGGTATCCACATAGATCGGAATGAGGCGGTCGCCTATTGCCCGTGCTGCAAGTGCTGCACAGACCGAGCTGTCAACACCACCGGAGAGTGCCATGACAACATGTCCGTCTCCTGCGGCTTTGCGTATTTCTGCTACTGATTCTTCGATGAATTTTTGTGCATTTACCATATGGTCACCTCTCTGCTGTCTTCTTCTCTGCCATACAGGCCTTCACAAATCCGAGGAAGGGGGGCGAAGGGCGGGTTGGCCGTGATCTGAACTCAGGGTGGAACTGGGTTGCAAAGAAGAATGGATGATCCGGGATCTCCAGTATCTCCATTCTGTCGCCATTCCTTCCTGAGAATATGAGCCCTTTCTCTTCAAGGAGCGGGATGTATTCAGGATTTACCTCGTATCTGTGGCGGTGCCGCTCCGTGATCTCACCCCTCTCATAGAGCTTCTCTGCCAGGGTTCCGGCTCTGATGGAGATCGGATAGTCTCCAAGACGCATCGTCCCCCCGAGATCGGTCTCATTCTCCTGTTCGGGGAGGATCATGATAACATGCGTCCCCTCTCCCATCTCCTCGCTCGTGGCATCCGGTATGGCTGCACGATGTCGTGCATACTCGATGACGGCAAGCTGAAACCCGAGGCAGAGGCCAAGAAGAGGTATCTTCTTCTCACGGGCACACCGAATCGCCTCAATCTTTCCTTCGATCCCACGTGAGCCGAATCCCCCGGGGATAAGGATGCCATCAACCTCGCTCAGGACTCCATTGGTACAGTCTTCAGCATCGATCCACCGGATATTCACCTCGGTTGAGAGGGATCGCCCGGCATGTTTGAGCGCCTCCTTGATGCTGATATAGACATCCTCGATTCCGTACTTGGTGACGATTGCAACGGTGATACGGTTGGTATACTCTCGTGTGACAATCCGGTACCAGTCATTTGATGGCTGGCGGACCTCCAGCTGAAGGAGATCGGTGAGAACATCCGCCAGCCCCTCCTTCTCAAGCTCCATTGGGACATGATACGTATCCGGTACCGTCGTTGCACTGATGACCGCCTGCTGCGGGACATCACAGAAGGCAGAGATCTTTCTCTTTGTATTTGATCCGATGGGGAGATCGCTTCTGCCGACGATGATATCCGGGTAGAGCCCAAGTTCCCTGAGTGCCTTGACTGAATGCTGGGTCGGCTTCGTCTTGAGGTCACCCATGGTATCGGCGGGGACGAGGGTGACGTGAATCAGGACGAAGTCGCCTGGTGCAGCCTCCCCATGCATCTGCCGCACCGCTTCAAGGAACGGCATGCTCTCGATATCGCCGACAGTCCCTCCGACTTCAACGATACAGGCATCTGCTGCCCCTTCGCTCCCTCTCCAGCTCTCTGCAGCAGCTTTGATCTGACATTTGATCATATCGGTTATATGCGGAATGATCTGAACCGTCTCTCCAAGATAGTCTCCCCGTCGTTCTTTCTCAATGACGGTCCGGTAGACCTTTCCTGTGGTGATATTATGATCATTCGTCAGCTCGATATCCATGAACCGCTCATAGTTTCCAAGATCGAGATCGACCTCGGCACCATCACGGAGGACGAAGACCTCGCCGTGCTGAGCAGGATTCATGGTGCCCGCATCGATATTGAGATAGGGATCGATCTTCACTGCTGTGACGATATAGCCCCTGTTCTTCAGAATTCTTCCAATCGAGGCGGCGGTGATCCCTTTTCCAAGACCACTCATCACCCCTCCGGTAACAACAATATACTTCACACAGAACCCCGCTTTATAACCGTCTCTTCTGTACAACTATTATCCTTCGCATCCTTTGAGTAAAGAGGTGTATATCTGCTTCTTAATGGGGAGAGACGATCGCAAACGAAGCGGTCGTCTTTGCAAGGAGTTCGCCGGATCCATCCCCTCTCCTCACCTCGCCCTCCATAAAAGCAACTCTCCGCCCACGTCTCAGAACCCATCCGCGCGCGATGATCGTCCCTTCCCGTGCCCCCCTCAGAAAACTTGTCGTCTCGGAGATGGTTGCGATCCCCTCTCCTTCAGAGAGGAGTGTGTAGAGGCCAAGCGCCATCGCTTCATCGGCGAGGGCGACGAATATGCCTCCCTGGAGCCACCCGACACCGTTATGCATCGTCGGCGTTACTTCCATGGAGAGCTCTGCAGTTCCGTCACCAAACGAGATGACGGAGACCCCCATCGTCCTGAAGAAGGGGTTGGCCATGTCGGAATCTTCCCTGAGTCGTCTGATATAATCCATCGAATACACATTCCATCAGGTGCTCTTAAAGATTGTTCAGGGTATACTTTATATCAGAGTAGATTCCTTGAAAAGATGAGGAAAACTCATGGTTTCTTTTAAAAACTGGATGGTACTTTTCATCGCAATAGCGATGATCCTTCCTGCAGCATCGGCGATGACAGGGCCGATCGGGGGGGATAAAGCATGGTTTAAGGTGATCAGCAATGTTGATGGTGCGGATGTCTACTTTGGTGGGGAGTACAAGGGACAGACCACCAATGGCGAGCTCTACATCGAGTATTATGTGACCGGCACCCCGGTAACGACCTACATGGTCCGAAAAGATGGATACACTCCCTACTCCGGCTCGATCAATCAATACCCGGCACAGGGAGAGGTTGTTGATCTCTATGCAACCCTGCAGCCTGCTGAGCCGGCCCCGGCGCCTGCACCCATTGGTGGGAGTACCGGATACTACACCGTCTATGCAAACGTTGATGGTGCAAGCGTCTACTTTGACAATGATTACAAGGGAACAACAGCCAATGGCGAACTGACCACACAGGTCTACACCACCGGGACACCCTACCAGACATACCGCGTCTCCAAGGCCGGATACGCCGACTTCACCAGCCAGATCACCGACTGGCCGGCAGCCGGCGAGACGGTGAAGCTCCATGCAACCCTTCAGCAGCAGCCTGAGCCGACCCCGTCTCCGATCTCTCTCCTGACGGTTCTTGCAGCGTTTGCAGGTATCGCTTTGATCCTTTCCAGAAGGAAGGATTAATCTCTTTTTTGTATGGTTGTTATTCGAGGTTTTGAGGAGCCGGATTTTCATCAGGTTGTCACCCTTGAGGTGGGAAGCTCAGGTTCAGTATATGGTGCTTCGGTCTTCATCAGGCAGATGCAGGCACTGGCGGCTCCGACGTTCTTTGTATCTTCCGTGGATGATCAGATCACCGGGTATGCAATCGGGTCGCTCGTCTCAGGCGCTCCCGAGAAGGGCTGGATCCTCCGGCTCCAGGTGGCCGAGCCATATCGGAGACAGGGTATCGCAAGAATGCTTCTGGATCGCCTCCATGATGAATTCGGGAATATGGCTGTCCGGGAGGTTTTTCTATCGGTGTCTCCGGCAAACAGCCGGGCGGTTCCGCTGTATCTCTCGTTTGGATATGAGGAGGTCGGGTTCCGGAAGGAGTACTTCGGACCGGCTGAAGACCGGCTGATCCTGAGGAGACGAATCTGATCCTGTTGCCGCTATAAGAAAACCCTTAATGGCATTGTTCCCGATATCTTACTACATGAAACTCCTGATAGCTGTAGCACCAGACCGGTTCCGTGATGAGGAACTGAGCGAGCCACTGAAGGTCTTCAACGCCGAGGGGATCGAGGTCGTCATCGGATCGACACAGACCGGCGAATGCCTTGGGATGCTTGGGGATCGGGTTGAGGCGACGGTCACCTTCGCTGACGCAGATCCGGACGAGTATGATGGCATCGTTATCATCGGCGGGATCGGGTCACAGGACTTCCTCTGGACCAGCGCCGAGCTTGTCGGAGTTGTGAAGGACCTTTTTGAGCGTGGAAAGGTCGTCTCTGCCATCTGCCTATCCCCCGCGATCCTTGGGATTGCCGGTGTCCTGAACGGGCGTCGGGCGACCTTCTTCGTGAGTCCCGCATCAAACCGTGTCATGGATGAGGCCGGTGTGATCATCTCAAAGGATCCGGTTGTGACAGATGGAACGATCGTGACCGCCAACGGGCCTGGTGCTGCAAAGGCTTTTGGAGAAGCGGTTGTTGCTGCATTGAAACAATAATTCCATGCCACAGGTTGAAGAGAGGAACTGCAGCCTTATCATTCCTGCATATAACGAAGAGGGGAGGATCCAGGCATTCCTCCGGGATCTCCTGACATTCGAAGGGGAGGTGATCATCGTTGCCGACGGGACGGATAGTACAGCGGATCTCGTCTCTGCATTCATCCGGAGCCATCCTGATCGGAGTATCCACTGCCTCTCGTTTGAGGCCCGTCTTGGAAAGGGTGGTGGTACCATCGCCGGGATGAGGGCTGCAACCCGCCCCTGTATCGGATTCTGCGATGCGGATGGATCCACCTCGGTTGGAGAGATGAAGCGGCTCTTCTCACGGCTCGATGCTGCAGATGGTGTCATCGGATCCCGCTGGGTTGCCGGATCGGTCATCCCGGTTCGTCAGGGTCTTCTTCGGCGATTCCAGAGCAGGCTCTTTAATATGATCATCCGGCTCCTCTTTGGGCTTACCTACTCCGATACACAGTGCGGTGCAAAGGTCTTCCGTGGCGAGGTTCTCGATGAAATTCTGGATGATGTCTCGTCTACCGGGTTTGAGTTTGATGTCGAGCTCCTTTGGAGGGCGAAGATGGCAGGGTATGCCATCATCGAGGAGCCGATTGAATGGAGTGATCGGGGCGGATCGAGTGTCGGGCTGAAAGATGCCCTGCTGATGCTCGTCGGCCTTCTTCGGATCAGGTTTCTATGATGAATGGTGAGAACGATACACTGGAGCGGGCGTTCCATCTCCATGAGGCAGGGATGTTTGAGGAGTCGCTCGCCCTCTGCCAGGAGAGGGGTGATCCCGCATATGATATCCTTGCAGCAGAGAACCTCGCCTCGCTTGGCCGGCTCTCTGAGGCGAAAGCGGCATATCTTGATCTCATCCGGTCGGTTCCGGGATCGGCCCGTCTCCACCGGGGTCTCGCTCGGGTTCTTGAGCTCCAGGGTGATGCATCCGCGTTCAGGGAGTACATGGTGGCGGTCCGGCTCGATCCCGGTGATCGCCCCGCCCTCACCAGGTACGCCGCCCTCCTGACAGAGAGGGGTGATCACCGGGCTGCTATCCCTGTCCTGAAGATTCTTCTTCGGCAGCGGAAGGATCTCGCTGCTCTTCCCCCCCTGATCGCCTCTCTCATCGCCATCGGCGAAGGTGAGGAGGCGATCGCTCTGTACAATCAGTATGGATCCGGGGATGATCACCTCCATCTCTATATCGAGGCGCTCATCGCCTGCGGGCGATATGAGGATGCCGCTGATCTTGCCGGGAAGAGATGGGTCGGGGATAACGATTCACTCCTTCGCCGCCTCTGGCTCTCCTCCCTCTCAAAGATCCGTCCTGATGAGGCCTATACCGGATACCTCAAGGCCATTGAAGACGGGGGAGATCCTGAACTTATCTTTGAAGCGGCCCTCCTTGCGAAACAGCTTGGGTACGTGGATAAGGCAGGAGATCTCCTGCAACAGCTCCTGGCAGATGCCTATGATCCCATCTACCATCTGGCATTCTGTGATCTGCTGGCGCGGAGCGGGTCGATGGAGCGGGCATCAGAGGAGTTCTCCAGACTCGTCTCATCCCAGCTCGGGACGCTCGAAGATCCCGACTCCCTGATCCTGATCATCAGAAAGTATATTTGGTTCCTCCTCTCCCGGATGCCTGAAAAGGAGGCGGTGAAACAGGTGAACGAGCTCCTTGCACCACACCCTGCCTGGTTCTGCCTCATCCCGCTTGGTGAGATGTATGAGCAGCTTGGCGATCATGTTGCTGCACGGGATGCCTGTTACCGGGGATACAGAAGTGACTATATCCGTGGCGGGCTTGCGTATGCCGCATATCTTGCACGTGTCGGCGATGAGCGGGAGAGCGAGAAGGTGATGCTCTATATTCTTTCACACCTCTCAAAGGTGCAGGATCTCGAGATGGTGGCGGGGGCCATCGTCCATGGCGAAGAGAAGCTGTACCGGAAGAGGCGGATCTCTTCGTCCCTTCAGCAACGGCTACTGAAGGAACTCCCTTCGCTGAGTGCGGAAGGCCGGGAGATCCTCGCCGTCACCTCACTCTATGCCGCATCCGGTGCCGTTGATGAAGGGGATTACCAGGCATGCAAGGAACACTGTCTGACCGGCCTTGACGTGATGCCCTGTTATCCCTCCTCGATCAGAATCGAGGATTTCATCCCGCTCCTTGGTTTTGCAAAAGAGCATGCACTGACCGAGGATCCGGTGATGCTCCGGAGAGGCGGGGAGGAGAAGGAAGAGGAGATCCCTCTTGCAGCGCTTCTCCATCTGGATGAGCGGGAGGAGAAGGCGGTTGACTTTATCAGGAAGCATACGGAGACGCATGAGATGGAGCTTCGCACCCTCCTTGGGACACGAAGGGTTGCCGGGATCATCAACGGAATTATCCGGAAAGCAGGAGATGCCGGGCTTTCGATTATAGAACGACGAGGAATGTCAGAACATGGTGAGGTCTATGCCTGGATTGGAACGTGAACGGGAGAGCGATCTGAGGCTTGAGAGTGTCGGGATCATTAATGCCCTCCGCAGAGGGACGGTCCCGGCATCCGGCCTTGAACGGCTTGCTGTTGGAATCGATGCAGAAGAGCGGGCGATCACCGATCAGCTCGACTATGTGGCGACCGGCCGGTCCGATCTGAAGTTCGTCCGGGGCGATTATGGGAGCGGGAAGACCTTCTTCGTCTGCCGGGCTCTTGAGATAGCCCGATCCAGCGGATTTGTCACCTCCCATCTGGTCATCTCCCCTGATACCCCGCTGCATAAGATCGCATCGATGTACAGCGCCATCATCGGCGGTCTCAGGACGGAGAGCGGGGAGCGGGCGCTCAAATCAATCATCGACTCATGGATCTACCGGGTCGAGGAGCGGCTGATCGCGGTCGGTGGAGATGAGGATGAGGAGAAGCTTGAGCAGGATGCATCCGCTGAGATTGAGTCCCTCCTCCTCCGTATCTCCGAAGAGAACAGCGGGCTTGCTGCTGCGGTCAGGACATACTATCATGCGAATAACCGGTGCGATTTCGCCGTTGCCCAGGCGGCCCTCGGCTGGATCGCCGGGGAAGGGACCGTCGGCCGGGCCTTCAAGTCCGAGGCCGGCGTGAAAGGTGCCGTGGATGAGGGGACCGCCCTCCCCTTCCTCCGGGGGATCACCCGAATCATCGTTCAGGCTGGCTACCGGGGCCTCGCGATCGCTATCGATGAGACCGAGACGGCCCAGGGGTCATCCCGTCCCCTCAGGGAGAAGGGATACGTGAATCTCCGGCGGATCGTTGATGCTGTCGACCGGAACGAATCTCCGCATACCTTCTTCCTCTTCACCGGCACTCCGTCCTTCTTCGAAGGGTCAAAGGGGATCCGATCCCTCCCCCCGCTCTATGATCGTCTCCAGACGATCGAGGATGACGGGTTTGCCAATCCCCTCCAGACACAGATCGTCCTCGCACGGTTCGATGAGACGCGGCTTGAGGCGGTGGCAGCAAAGGTTGTTGAGATCTATGGGGAGGCCTATGGGGAGGTTGACCGGAGCCGGGTGAATCTCCGGTTCATCAGGGCGATGATCACCCGGGTCACCTCCCGGTTCGGGGGCAGGGTCGATGTCATCCCCCGGATCTTCCTCCGGGAGTTTGTGGATATCCTGGATAAGGCTGCTCTGCATGAGGAGTATGATCCGATGCAGAAGTACCGGTTCGAGGGGGGATCGGAGAAGGATGTCACGGAGGAGGAGCGGGCGGTGATGGAGGTTGCGTGGTGAGGTGAGCAGCTATGGGATTATTTGACTTCCTCAGAAAAAGCGACTTCAACAAAGGGGTCGAGCTCTCTCTAGCCGGCCGCTATGACGAAGCGCTCGCCTTATTTGACCGCTCCCTTGCCCGCCACCCCGGCCATGCCGATACCTGGCACAACCGTGGTGCTGCACTGAGCAATCTCGGCCGCCATACCGAAGCGATCGAGTCCTATGATATGGCATTGACGCTTGAGCCCGGCCATTGTCCGGCATGGATCAACCGGGGCAATTCCCTTGAGGCGGTCGGCCGGTACGAGGAGGCGCTTGAGTCCTATGACCGGGCACTGGCGATTAATCCGAAGCATGCCGGTGCCTGGAATGACCGTGGACTGGCACTCGGTGCTCTTGGACGGTATGACGAGGCCCTGGACGCCTTTGATCAGGCGGTCCATCATGATGCCGGGTTTGCCCTCGGATGGACCAACCGGGGCCATGCCCTTGAGGTACTGGGGCGGCATGAGGAGGCGCTCGACTCGTATGATCGGGCACTGGCAATCGAGACCCGGTATGTGGATGCATGGTCTCTCCGTGGAGCACTCCTCTATGCCCTCGGCAGATATGAGGAGGCGGTTGAATCATGCGATCGGGCGATTGCGATCTACCCGGAGTTCTGCCATGCATGGTACGTCCGGGGCTCTGCCCTCGATGCCCTTGGGAAGCATGCGGAAGCTATCGAATCATGGAAGAAGGTGATCACCTTTGATACAGCAGCCCGGTTTCAATGGTACTACCGGGGGCTGGCGCTCGCCCGGCTTGGGCGGTATGCCGAGGCGGGTGAGGCCTATGCAAAGGCACGTGAGAGCCCACGGCTCTGCATTCTTGATCCCGGTGATGAGGAGATCCGGGAGCCACGGGAGAGGATGGATTCTCCGTAGATGGGTGAGGGAGCTGATCTGATCCGGGCCTGCCTGGTGACCCGGTCGGATCCCGCCGTCGTGAGAACCTTTCATGCTTTTTCAGTATATTCGAGAATGAAAAGTAAAAGAAGGGATATAATCTGACGTTTCCCGGCTTCGGGTCGTGAAAGAAGGGCAGAAAAAATCCAGATGGGGACCTTCTCCGATGACCGTTCTTTACTGGTGATATACTCTTTATAACGAACCTTTTCAATAGCAAAGAACGGTTGTTTGCGATACAGTTAATGATCTTTCAAACTTCCCTCAGGATCTAAGGGGATATATTCACCATTATTGTCAATCCCGGCTATCCTCTTCCATTCAAGGAAGGCTTGCTCTCGTCAAATCATCTCTGCAATCAAATCGTCAAAACTCTGGCCCGGCTTTTTCAGATTATGAAGACCCCGCCAAGCTGATTCTTTCACTGGAGTTCATTACATTGAGGTAATTTCAGGGTCAGGATTACTGGATGACATGGAGGACTATCTGAGCATAGAAGCTATACATGTGTATATACCGTTCATAAGAATCCTGATTGCCATACTATCCACTACAATCTCAAAGGGTAATTTCGATGAAACAATCTGCCCGCTCCCTACCGATACACAAAATACGTCTCAACGACCAGATCCTCATACAATTGTCAGAACCACAAGCCCTACCAGGTGACCCTATGAAGAAGACCCAGTATATAACAGATATCAGTGATGGAAGGCCGGTTGACACTCTCTTCCTCCTTGAGAGCATTGAAGAGAAGAAGAAGCGGCAGGACGGGAAGTATCTCCATGCCATCCTCTCGGACAGGACCGGGAAGATACCATGCAAGATCTGGGGGATTGCATCCCAGACCACAGAAGAGATCGAGATGCTCGGCCGGAGCCTTCAGCCGGGAGAGGTCTACCGGATCAGGGGGGGTGCGAAGGTCTACAATGGCGACTGCGAGGTGAATGTCAATGAGGGTGTGATGGACCTCGCCGCCCCGGTTGCCATCCCGGCATCTGAGAAGGGGGAGTACATCTATTCGCCGGTGGATATCAAAGAGACGGCTAAAGAGATCCAGAACCTCGCAGCAACAATAAAAAACGGCCAGCTAAAACTGATCGTCTCTCTCGCCCTGATGGACGTGGGCGGATTCTATGAGAAGCCTGCCGCCAAGAAACGCCACCATGATTATGCAGGAGGACTTGCTGAACATACCCTCGAGACCGCTAAGATAGCGGTTGCCATGGTTGATGCGCAGAAGAGCTTCAAACTTGATCGTGACCTGGTCATCGCCGGAGCCCTCCTCCATGATATCGGCAAGGCACTCTCATTTGAAGAGAAAGGTATCGGGTTTGCCGCCCGCCCCGAGTACGATCTCATCGGCCACATCCCGCTTGGGATCACCTTCCTGGAGAGGTTCAGGGACTACTGTGATGAGGCAATCTTCCTTCATCTTCTCCATATCGTCCAGTCACATCATGGCGACCACGGCGATGTGGCGCCACGGACATCGGAAGCCTGGGCGGTGCACCTCGCTGATATCTCGAGTGCAACACTCCGTGAGACCGCAGATGATATCGCAGGGCTTGCCCGGGGCGAAGGAAAGTGGCGGGGAGAGAAGGGTGGGAGGCCGGTGTATAGGATATAGGATTATTTCCCTTCCACAAATTCTCTATTGGAAGGCATGTGAGTAGATTTATGATCCTGCCTGTTATCTCATGTACTCACGAGATCTCATATCTTTTCAAAAAAACATCTCTTGGAATACCTGCCTGAGTACAGATACTTCGAAGGGTCGATGATTTAATATGAGGATGATTTGGGATAGTCATTGGAGTGATCGATCCATCAGCATTTTTCCTGGCAAGAGAGATGTGATTGCCGGTCATGATGACCAGAAAGTCAAGAGATTCCAATGTTTTCAGTACTTTTTTCAGAGGTGCATCATGTGGAAACTTCATCGATATGGCCTCATTATACAGCTATTTCTGCGACGAATGTTTCCATGATATCGTTATTTTCGAATGCCTCCGGACCAAATGATTCTATATGAAAGTGTATAGCAGAACGTATCCCGGCAAGTGCTTCTTCGTATGTGTCACCTTCAGCGATAACAACTCCTTTTAAACCAATGGGATAGGCGATATACCCATCCGGATGTTTTTCAATAATAATTTTTATTCTTTCCATAACTACACCCACTATACCTCTTGATGGCTCTCCTTCATATGCATTCCTGCTGCCTAGCCCCGCCGCCTCACCCGCACCGACTCCGCATGTGCCGCAAGCCCCTCGGCCTCTGCGAGAGCCTCCACCACATCCCCGATTGCGTCAAGCCCCTCCTCGGTGAGGATCTGGACCTGTGACCGGGTGCAGAAGTGGTGGACATCAAGGCCGGAATAAACAGAGGCATACCCTGCCGTCGGAAGCACATGGTTTGTACCGGATGCATAATCCCCGCAGGCGACCGGCGTATACGGCCCGACAAAGATCGATCCCGCATGCCCGACCTCTTGTAAGAGTGCCATCGGGTCGGCGACCTGGAGCGAAAGGTGCTCAGGCGCAATCGCATCCATCACCCGGATCGCCTCGGCACGATTCGAGGCGATCACGTACCCGGAATGGGCAAGTGCCTTCTCGATGATCTCCTTTCTTGGTGCTGATGCCAGCATCCGTTCAATCTCTCTCCCAACCCTGTCGGCAAGCCCTGCATCTGTTGTGACCAGAACGCTTGCCGAATGGGGATCATGCTCGGCCTGGGCGAGGACATCGGCCGCGATATAGGAGGGATCAGCCGTCATATCCGCGATGATCCCGATCTCAGACGGCCCGGCCGGGAAGTCGATCTCAGCCTCACCCCGGAGGAGCATCTTCGCCGCCGTCACATAGACATTGCCTGGCCCGACGATCTTTGCCACTTTTCCAATCGTCTCTGTCCCGATAGCCATCGCCGCAATCGCCTGTGCCCCGCCGACACGATACCCCTCATTCACCCCGGCGATATCCATCGCAACAAGGGTAAGGGGATCGCCGGGCGGTGGGGTGCAGATACAGATCTCAGGCACACCTGCAACCCGTGCAGGAACGGCCGTCATCAGGACGGTCGATGGATACGCCGCCCTCCCGCCTGGCACATAACAGCCGACCCGGTCAAGCGGGCGTGTCCTGACACCAAGGGTTACCCCCGGCTCAATCTCTTCGAGCCAGAGGGAACGTGACTTCTGGAGTTCATGGAAATGCGTGATCCTGGCCTCTGCCTCGCAGAGCGCTTCGATGAGGCGGTCGTCCACCTCATCATATGCCTCTTCGATCTCTTCGGGCAGAATGACCGGTGAGCCACCCTCGAATCCGTCAAACCGCCTTGAGAGCTCAATAAGCCCGGCATCCCCGTCTCTTCGGACAGTATCGATGATCTCCCGGACTGATCCCAGCACACCGGAGATATCACCCCGGCGCCTCTCTCTCCAGCCCCTGGTATCAAGTGGCTTCCACATAATCACTCATGTACCGGGAGATCCATTGAATCTTTCCAGAGATGCATGGATCAGGCTCCATACAAAGAGGTGGTGGCAGAGGGATCACCCGACTGCCAATGCCTGGTGGATGACTGTTATCTGGATGTGGAGACAATGAGTACACCAGATGGAATGCACAGTCCTTGCAAGCGGCAGCACCGGTAACTGCATCTATATCAGCAATGGAAGGAGTGCCCTCATCATTGATGCGGGGCTCTCAAAGAAGGAGATGCTTGCCAGGATCGAGGCATCAGGAGGGGATCCCGGCCTGGTGGATGCCATTCTCCTCACTCACGAACATACCGACCATGTCCGGGGAGCTGACGCACTTGCACGATCCCTTGGTCTCCCGCTCATCGGAACAGGGGGGACACTGACTGCCTTCCGGTCCACACGACAGGCTATCAAGAAGCCGCCGGAACAGACCTGCTGTAAAAAGGGGGTCACATTCACTACCGGCGACTTTGAGGTGACCCCGTTTGCCGTATCGCATGATGCCGCCGAGCCCTGTGGCTATGCGGTCAAATCAGATGGCCTCCTCCTCTCAATCATGACAGATACCGGTATCATCACCACCGAGATGATGGAGATCCTCGCCCGGAGTGACGGGATCGTTTTAGAATCGAATCACTGCCCGGATATGCTCTCCACCGGCCCGTACCCTGAGTACCTGAAACGGAGAATACGCAGCCGTACCGGGCATCTCTCAAACACAATGGCAGCAGAATGCCTCAGGGATCTCCATGGATCACTCCATACCGTCATCCTTTCCCACTTAAGCGAGGTGAATAATACTCCGGCCCGGGCCTTTGCATCCTCGCAGGAGGCACTCGGCCTTGATATGAGTTACATCGATCTCTATGTGGCATCACCGGATATCGACTGCTCCTGCCTCTCGCAGACAATAAAAATATAAAAGGAATGGTGCTGGAATCAGCAGGATCAGGAGATTCTTCGGATCGCTATTGTGGCACCGATTATCTCCATCCCATGATCACGGATCGGCTCTGCCTTCAGCGTTACCAGATTCTTTCCACCCGATCTGCTGACAAGGTACCAGTCTTCATCGAGCATCCGGATGGTGCCGCTCTCAAGGACAGAGTCCAAGGGGAGCTGGCAGATATCTCCGGCCGACGACTCGAGAAGCAGGACGGATGAGACCGGGAGGTCGGCGGCATCTTCCTGTATCCATCCCGTCATCTCCTCCGCGATGCGGTTGATCAGGACGATATTCTGTTCCCTGTCGATGCTGATCACCCCTTCAGCAGCCGGGAGGAGGGTGATGTCAAGATCCGCAATCTCAGAGAGGAGGGTCTCCTCAACCCATCTCTGCTCGGTCATATCGATATAATGGAGCATCTGTTCAAGCTTTTCATTAGCCTTCCGGAGCTCGCTTGTCCTCTCAGCGACCAGCTCCTCAAGATGCTCACGATGGCGCTCAAGCTCCTCCTCGGCATGGATACGATCGGTGATGTCACGGAAGATGAGAACGGTTCCAAAGAGGCTCCCCCGATCATCACGGATAGGTGCTGCCGTGTACTCGACATACCGGCGTTTACCATCCCGGGAGGTGAGGGTCATCGTCTCCTCTGATATGATCGTCTTCTGATCGATCAGGGCACGAAGGACGGGATCGGGTGCATGATGGCCGGTATCGCCGATCTCAATCTGGAATATCTTCGATGATGGCTTCCCGATCGCATCCTTATCAGTGATTCCGGTCAGCCCGACTGCAACAGGATTCATGAATTTGATCATCGCATCCGTGTCGGTAGCGATGATCCCCTCTCCCATGCTTCGTATCATCGTTGAGATCCAGCGTTCACTCTCACGGAGTTTCTTCTCCATCGAGGCTTTATAGAGGGCGATCTCGATCACCGTCAGGACATCCCTCTCTTCAAATGGCTTGAGGATATACCCAAAGGGCTCTGTCACCTTTGCCCGGCCGATCGTCTTCTCATCTGCATAGGCGGTCAGGTAGATGACCGGTATCTCCATCTCCTGCCTGATGATCCCGGCTGCCGTGATCCCGTCCATCTCCCCTTTCAGGACGATGTCCATCATCACAAGGTCAGGCTTATGCTGGGCAACCTTCTCAACTGCATCCTCACCATAGCTTGAGATGCCGAGGACATCATATCCAAGCGCCTGAAGACGGATTTTTAAGTCCATCGCAACGATGGCTTCATCTTCAACTATCCATACCCGTGTTGCTGCCATTCCTTTACCTCCGCTCTTTATATTGTAATGCCTGGAAGTTTATCTTAAATTCGGTTCCATGATCCCTCTTCAATGCGACCTTTCCATCAAGTTGTGAGACGAGGGATGATACCAGCATGAGCCCGAGGGAATCACTCTGATCGAGGTCAAATCCTTCCGGCAGTCCGATGCCGTCATCTCCGATGATCAATGAATAGCCTGCATCATCATTTGCAGAGAGCATGATCCATATCGCCCCCTCCCTCCCATCCGGAAAGGCATGCCTGAGTGCATTTGAGATCAGCTCATTGAGGATCAGTCCAAGCGGGATCGAGGTGTCCGGGTTGAGGTGAATCGGTGGAACCTCGTACCTGATGCAGACACGCTTCGCAAATGAACTGTACTCTCTCAGCAGGCTCTGGGTGATCCGGGTTGTATACTCGGCAAAGTCGATCTTCCCGATATCTTTTGATCGATAGAGATGCTCATAGACATAGCCAAGTGCCCGCACCCGGTTCTGGCTGTCTGTCATATATCCGAGAACTGTCGGATCATGAACAAACTGGGCCTGGAGATGAAGAAGGCTTGAGATCACCTGGAGATTATTCTTGACCCGGTGGTGAACCTCACGGAGAAGGACCTCCTTCTCGGCGAGTGCATCTTTGAGTCTCATCTCCGTCTCCTTTGTACCAGATACACCTGATACCGAGATGAGGAAATACTCCTCCCCCTGGAGAATGATCTGGCGGGGTTGCAGCAGCAGCTCGTCCTCACCGTTCGCCAGTCCGGAAAACTGCTGGATCAATCCTTCTCTCCCCACCATGACGCCGTTTCTGATCCGTTGTGCCAGCATACCGTTTGTTGAGGCGTGATCTCCGGAGATCTGCAACAGGGACGAGAGTGGGATATGAAGCCCGACCCCTTCATCCACTCCGGTGATCGAAGCGAGCTCCCTGTTGAGTGCCACGACTTCATCCCCCTGTCTCTTCATGATGAACATCGCCTGAGGTGATTGCAGGAATGATTCGATAAAAATCTCGTTATTCATGTTTCTCCTATCTGTAGCACCGTCATTGCAAACCTGTCGACAACCGAGATGAGAGCCTGGGATCCCCTCCTCTCCCTTATCGGATCGTGCGAGAAGATATCTGCTTCAAGATATGTCAGGGACTCCATCAGATAGTCAAGTTTGGGATAATACTCATAAAAGAGTTTGCGTTTTGCGATTACATCTCTTTCATTCCCTAAAATGACCTCAAATGCATAATCGAGGAGGTGGAGGAGATGGGGGGGGAGTCCACGGATGATCGCCAGTTTCCTGAACCGATAGTACATCTGGATCTTTTTTGTTGCAAGTGATATCCTGAGTCCATAATAAATCGGCTCCGCATTATCAGGCATCACCCGTATCATCGTCCTGAGGATGAGTGCCGCCGTCTCGATCGATTCATTCCTCAGTGCATCATACAATGCCACCCGCAAAAACCTGATATCCTCTGGAAAATCCCTCATGGCATCCCTGATGATCTCATCATGCCGTCTTTGATCTCCCTCCCGATCAGCCACCGCAAGGGCGATCCAGACGAACCAGGATTCATGAGGAAACCATCTCCTCGCCTCTTCATACACCTCGTGGAAGATACGAAAAAGAAGGTCTCTCTCCGCCTCATTCAGAAGAGGATGCATCGTGAGAGGTGGGCGTCTGTGTGCCATCTCCATCAGCTGCTCCCGTGCATTGAGGATCATATCTGATGGCCGGGGATCCGGTTCCCCGGGAGATTGAATCTTTGAACTCTTCAGATCAATGCGGATATAGCAGTAGGCACGTGCCGATCCGATCAGAGGATCCTGCGCCTGATATTTCTTCAGGAGTACCAGGCCCCGCTCGTAATTACCCTGCAGAATACGGTACAATCCTGAGACGAGATCGAGAGCTCCCCGTCCCCCTCCCTTCTTTATTTGTGCGAGGGCTGTTCCAAGCTCTTCGTTATACGAGGCATCGTTCTTCAGCGGACTTCTCCGGAAGATATGACAGGCGACCCCATCCATGAAGAGGTTATACTCAGGCTCAGAAAGTCGGGGGGCTGTCTGGTTCACTGTAGACTGGACATGGGCAAAGAATGCAGGGAGCGACCTGTCTATTGAATTGATATTCTTTTCAATATACTCAGAGAGGCGATCTCCCAGCTGTTTCAGATGATCCTGTGTGTATGTATCTGAAACAATCACATCTTCCATACAGAAGAAGGTTCAACACTCTTATATTAATGTATTCTTTCGAGGAGGGCTCTGATCACCGTTTCGCTCACCAGCGAGACGATATCGCCCGATGATTGAGGAGAGTGACTCGATCTCGTCCATCCGCTTATCATCCCGGATACGGACAAATCTTGGGAACCTGAGTGCATATCCGGACGCATAGTTCGGGCTCTTCTGGATCTCTGAGTAGCCTATCTCAAAGATGATTCCCGGCTCAAAGGTGACCTCCTTTCCAGATTCGCTGATGACACGATCCTTGAAGAGATCGTAGAGGATGCCCAGTGTCTCATCATTGATGCCGGTTGCTACCCTGCTCACCGGAAGGAGGTGGTCCTGGTCATCCCGGCATGCAAGGAGGAACGATCCGAAGTGACGGGCTCTTCGCCCCTCGCCCCATTCACCTCCGATCACGGCGAGATCCATCGTCTCAACCTCAGGTTTGCATTTGATCCAGTGCTTCCCCCGGTTCCCTGGAATATAGGGGGATGCCGGAACCTTCAGCATAATCCCCTCATGGCCTTCATCGAGTGCGGCATGGTAGAATGCCAGCAGCTCTTCCTCATCTGATGATCGAATCTGTGGTGCAACCGATCCGGTGACGGATTCCTCAAGGATCAGCCGTCGCTCGGTGAGGGGGAGATCGATGAGGCTCCTGCCATCCTTATAGAGGATATCAAAGACGAGGGGGATCATCTCGATCTCACCGACATGCCCCGCCACATCATGTTTCCTCCGGATCCGCCGGAGAACTGTCTGAAACGGCATGGGACGGCCGTCTTTGATGGCGATCACCTCGCCATCGAGGATAAGATCCCCGGAACAGACGGCGTTGAGCTTCTCAGCAACATCAGGGAGTGCATCGGTGAGATCCTCAAGCCTCCGGGAGTAGATGATCGTCCGATCGTCAGATCGGTGAAACTGGAACCTGCTGCCATCATATTTGAACTCGGCCGCTACCTCGCGGGAGCCTGTGATCATATCCTGGATCGTTCCGGCCTGGGCAAGCATCACTTTCACCGGCCTGAAGAGCTCAATGTTCACCTTCTCCAGGGCACCGGGATCTGATTTCGCAAGACGTGCCACCTCACCGAGATCGTTGATCACCTGGTGTGCACGATCAACGAGGGGCGGGTTCACCCCGAAGGCACGGGCGATGGCATCCCGCACATTCCCTTCCCCCACACCTATTCGCAGCTCCTCAAGCATCAGACGGGTGAGATATCGCCCGTCAAGCGGTGAGGCATTTGAGAAGAGGAGTTGAATATTCCGTTGCTTCTCCCTCTGTGACTTTGCCCCGCCGGTATCTGCCATCCGTTCAAATGTCACGTACACCTCTGCAAGTGTCAGCTCCTCACCCGGGAAGAGGCGTGCCTGCTGGGTCTTCTCCCTGAGGAGAAATAATTCAACCGCTTTTCCTGCATCCCCTGTCTTGTTGACAAGCATGACGATATCAGAGCGCTTCTTTCCCCCCACATACGCGACTGCATCATAGAGGAGGTTTGGACCGATACCGAGGTTGGTCGGGCTCCAGTCAGGGAAGATGAGGCCCCGGATGAACCGGACAAAGATCGGGAGATCCTCCTCATCAAGGTCAGGGAGAACTCCTGCAATGAGGTCGATCATCTCAAGCCGGCCGGAGAGCTGCTCAATTCTCTCACACCAGAGGGCAAATTCAGAAAACAGCATAGACGTGGTTATACCTCTTCTCAGGAATGAATGAAGGTATGGATCTGGCTCTCAGAAGAAGTCGGCGAATGTCCTCTGGACCCTTACATCCCGGATAAGATCCGACTGGTGCCGCCAGAATGATGATCCAAGAAGACTGGTGATCATCTCTTCAGCCTGGGGGAGATCCAAAGAGACAATCCCCCCGGATCGCATCGCCTGCCGTGCCGCTTCCCGGATGACCCAGGTTCCAAGTGGTGCCCAGTACTCACCTGAGATGTCACGGATGACGAGGGCACGGGCGCATCTCCCGACCTGGGCAAGATGCTCAAGGACAGCGAGGCGGGCTGAATAGTATGCCCCTGCAATCGGTGAATATCCCCTCTTCTTCCTCCCCTCGCCATCCACCACCACGACATCCCCGGTATCTCCCCAGAGGGACTGCTTCTGCCACCGCTCTATCATCTCGAACCGGAAGTCGGGTGACGGAATGAGGAGGATGACGAGATGGTTTCCATGCAGAAGAGATGAGTATATCATGATATCACCAAGCGGGGGGAGGCGTTCCACCTGCTTTCTGAGCTGGAGTGAGACCATATCGTCCACAGCGGTGATCGCCCAGCGTGTCGGTACAAACCGCCGTTTCGATCCGAGGAGGCCTGCTGTCAGCAGGTCGGTGATCCGATAGACATCGATCCCCTCCTGATGAAGCGCCGAAACCGCCTCGGTTGCAAGGATATCGGTATCGGATGTATACCGATCGACCGCCGGTTCGATGACTGCGTTATCGATGATATCGACCTTCTTCAGCTGGCCTGAGAGGCCGATGGGTGCGATGGTCCCGTCAAAGGAGAGGCCGAACTGGACCGGTTTTACAAAGGTCGCCTCCACATCCAGAGGTCGGCGGGAGAGGGCGACCTCCTGCGACTTCTCAAGGACTGAGCCGATGGGTTGTGTTCCCCGGATGGTTCGTGACCGGATCGCGACGATATCATCTATCGAGAGATTCCCTGTAATCCAGTCGGTCGGTACATCGGGTTCACGGAGGAGGAGCGGGCCACCAACGACCTTGGGGTAACCCCCGCTCCCGATAAAGACGGAAGGGGCAGGGCCCATATATTCGGAGACCGGTTTCTCATTCGTCTGTGCATAGAAGCGCTGCATGATCGGGCACTTTGGAAGTCCGCAGAGCCCCTTCCCCTTGCATTCTGCACAACGCTTCACCGCAGATCCCTCACGATCCGGATAGTGCCGGAATATGTACGCAGGATATCTCTTACCAGCCGGTCCCAACAGAACTCTGCATCCTGGGGGATCGAGGCTGCAATCTCCCGCCCGAGATCATCATCAGTTCCGCAGATGACATGGGTCACAACTGAGCCGGGGGCATAGGTCTCAGGAACGATCCCGTCGGCATCCCCATCGGTGATCCCAAATACCGGAACCCCCTGGACAGCCCCGATATGGCCACATACAGCGGTTGTGTCATCGCCGATGGTGATGATACCGGCGAGATTCGGCGTGATGATCCGGTAGATATCGAGTGCTGCATGATCGATGATGGCGATCTTTCCGCATACAGGTGCCCTCCGGGCCGGGGTCTCCGGAAGGGATGAACGAATCTGGCCGCTTTTGCACCATGCACGGTCGAGCGGGGGGCATCCGATGGCAATCAGCTTCTCCATTCCATGCGGCTTGACCCGGATGCCTGATATCGGATTGAGGGTGCCATTATCACGGGAGAGGATCACTTCTCCGGCGGTGGCATACCCGATAGTGATCCCTTCCACACAGACCGGCTCACCTGGGAGACAGCCATGGATCGTCCGTATCTCCGGAGTGTTTCGGCAGGATGATGATACTTCGACAACCGGACAGCCGATCCGTTCTGCGACATATTCAGCAAGCTCCCTGTCTCCTTCATTCCAGAGATAACAGGTCTGATCCGAGCATTCAATATGCACAAGCCCCCTCCCGCCTGTGATCCTGCCGGCGACGATCTCACCAAACCATCGCCCTGACTCCGGGGTCTTCCCCCTGTTCACCAGAATACTATCTCCTGTCATCTTGTTGATGACAAACGATGGAGGGAGATCAGCAGGTGTGATAGCAAGACCACTCTCTGCGGCGGCAGTTCTCCCCATCACTCCTGCAACGATCAGGTGATCCGGAGCAAGAATTCTGTTGATCCTTGCGGCATCCCCTTCATCGAAGACAGACGGGCCATGGAATATGCAGGTGAGGGGTCGGGATCGCATCTGATCATTGTATGGTGATTCTCCGGGATAGTATTGTGGATTGATAACACCTGATAAACAAAAAGTATTAATAAATAAAACACTTATATAAAAATTGTCCAAGAAGGACACACCATCCAGACCGGGCGCGCCACAATCCGGCACGTCCTCCACCTTAGCACCTGGGATGCTGCCACCCGTCTTTCTTCAGGTGGCAGATCATCACCTCATCCCTGTCTGCGGAGCGCACCCGGTATCCAGTCTTCTTTCTCTCATCCTCGGTTAGGAGATGCCGGTTTATTTATCATTTCGAAGGAGGGAATAGTATCATAGGGGATCTTCTGATGACTATTGACACTCTTCGTAAGTTTGTGATGCCCGAGGTGATCATCGGGGATGGCGCACGAAACCGGGCAGGTCTCTATCTTGAAAACTACGGAATACAGCATCTTCTCCTCGTCACCGACCCCGGGGTCATCAGGGCAGGGTGGGTTGACGAGATCAGTACCCTCGCAGAAGATCACGGCGTCGATCTGACGGTCTTCGATGGCGTATCTGAAAATCCCAGGACCGATGAGGTTCATGCAGGAGCAGGGCTATACCATCGTGCCGGGTGTGATGGCATCCTTGCCATCGGGGGCGGCAGCCCGATGGACTCTGCGAAGGGGATATCCATTCTTGCCACAAACGGCGGGGATATCCGTGGATACGAAGGTGTTGACCAGATCAGGCAGATGGGCCCGCCCCTCATCTGTATCCCGACAACGGCAGGAAGCTCAGCGGATGTCTCCCAGTTTGCAATCCTCACCGATCAGGCCGCAAAAAGGAAATTTGCGATCATCAGCAAGATGATCATCCCTGATATTTCACTTATCGATCCCGCCCTCCTCGCAACGCTCCCGCGTGAGTTCGTCGCATACTCAGGGTTTGATGCCCTGACGCATGCCATCGAGGCGTATGTCTCAACCGGGAGCTCGCCACTGACCGATCTCCATGCATGTGAGGCGATACAGCTGATACGAACCGCACTCCCGAAGGCATACAGGAGCCGGGATGATTCCTCTGCTGCATTATCGATGATGCTTGGAAGCCTTCATGCAGGCCTTGCCTTCTCGAATGCGAGCCTCGGTCTCGTTCACGCAATGGGCCATGCCATCAGTGGCATGTATAATCTCCCCCATGGCGAGGTGAACTCGCTCCTTCTTCCATATGTCATCCGGCATAATTTCCCTGCAGCGAGAGAACGATACAACAGGATCGCCACGATGCTTGGTCTTCCTGTGGGTAAGATACATGAGAATGGGCCTGATGCCATCATCGATGCCATCAGGTGCCTTGGAGAAGACGTTGGGATCACCGGCACGCTCGGAGATCGTGGGATGATGAGCAGTCATATCCCTGATCTCGCCTCATCAGCAGTTCTGGATCCCTGTATTGTCACAAATCCGAACATCCCTGAAAGGGAGGAGGTTATTGCTCTTTATGAAGCGGCGCTCTGAACCCGGTCTGCGTGAACAACAGCTGCTCCGGGAGAAGATACTTGGATTCGGAGAAGGATCGCTCCGAAAGAGCCACTATCCCGAGCTTCGGGTTCGTCTCCTTGAACTTGAGCGTTTTCGTTTTATTCTGGATCAGATCGATCTTGGGATCATGATCATCGGGATGAATGATGATACCATCCTGGATTGCAATGAGGAGACCTGCCGTCTCTTTGGAAAGAGCAGGCGGGATCTCGTCGGTACGACGATCGAATCGCATCTTCATGATGCCGGCTGGTACAGCCGGATGAAGGAGGCAGGGGGTGGGGTTGAGATCCTTGCCTCTCCCCACTTTTCCACAGTATCTCCCCGATATCTGGAGGTGGCACTCCACCAGGTCTCTTTCGGCGGGGATGCGTACCTGATCACCATCGTCCGGGATATTACCGATGAAAAGGCTGCATCCGATACCATTGTGCGAACCAGGGATATGTTTGCTGCCGCCTTCAGGCTGAGCCATATGCCTGATGCATCCGAGGGCCGTATCCTCACTGAAGCACTTCAGAAGACCGTTTTACTTACGCAGAGCAGATACGGAATACTCGGGGTTGTCAGTCACGACGAACGCTTCTTCACCACCTACAGATCTGATGCCGGGTCATCCAGCCAGTCCGGGATCTCCCCGATTGGGAAGAACGGCCCCTGGGAACGGATCATGGTGGGGAATGGCGCATCCATCGCCGATGAAGGAATTCGTATGGATCTTCCGATCACAGACGGGGGATCTGTTGTTGCGATCATCTCACTCTTTGAGAAGGCCGTTCCATATGACGATCTCGATCTGAAGCAGGCGATGTACCTTGGCGAGATCCTCTGGCAGGTTATTCTCAGGCGAAGGGCCGAGGATCGCCTCAGGAGACTGAACGCCGAGCTTGAGGATCGGGTAAGTCGAAGGACGGCAGAGCTTGCCATTGCAAACAGTGAGCTTGAAGCCTTCACCTATTCCGTCTCCCATGATCTCAGGACCCCGCTGCGGAGTATTGACGGTTTCTCGCTGGCTCTTCTTGAAGATTTCGGTGAGTCTCTTCCTGCTGAAGCATCCGAATATCTCCGGCGTATCCGGGCTGCGTCACAGAGGATGGGTGATCTCATCGAGGATCTCCTCCTCCTCTCGAGAATCTCCCGAAAGGAGATCCGGCGCGAGACCTTCTCACTCTCTGATCTCGCCGCAGAGATTATTGCCGATATATCATCCTCGCATCCAAGGGCGAATGTCTCAGTTCATATATCTGAGGGGATGTTCGTCTCCGCAGACCGGAGGATGATTCGGATCGCTCTGGAAAATCTCCTTGGAAATGCGTGGAAGTTTACCGTGGGGAAGGAGAGGACCGAGATTTCATTTGATATGAGGGATGATGGGATCACCCCCGTCTATAGTATCTCTGATAACGGTGCAGGATTTGATATGGTCTATGCAAAGAAGCTCTTCCTCCCCTTCTCCCGCCTTCACTCAAATGAGGAGTTTCCGGGTACCGGGGTTGGCCTTGCAACCGTATCCCGTATCATCCGCAAGCACGGGGGAGCCATCCGTGCCGAAGCGGCCGTTGGGGCCGGAGCAACCTTTTATTTTACTTTGGGAACCAAAAATGAGATAGGAGAAGAAGAAAACCATGTTTCAGGATGAGACGATCCTTCTCGTTGAGGATAACCGTGATGATGAACTCCTGACCCTGCGGGCATTTACCCGCAACAGGATTGCAAACCCGATCGTCGTCGTCCGTGATGGTGAGGAGGCGCTGGATTACCTCTTTGCCAGGGGATCATACGCCGCCCGTCAGCAGGATTCCTTTCCGGTTCTGATCCTGCTGGATCTCAAACTGCCGAAACTGGATGGGCATGAGGTGCTCAGGGCTATTCGGCAGGATGAGAGAACCCGTCTGATCCCGGTCATCATCCTGACGACCTCCGCAGAGGAGGAGGATATCGTTGCGAGCTATGATCTTGGGGCAAACAGTTATATCCGCAAACCCGTTGACTTCTCAGAGTTTATGGAGGCGATACGACTGGTCGGTACCTACTGGCTCATCCTGAATGAACAACCCAGATTGAGGTGATATTCATGCACGAGAAACTCCGGGTACTTATCGCAGAAGATACAGAGGATGACGCACTCCTTCTCCTCAGGGCACTCAGAAAAGGAGGTTTTGATCCGGATTCCATCCGTATCTGGACCGAAGAGGGCCTTCTATCTGCACTTTCGGATGACGGTTGGGATATCATTCTCACCGACTACCATATGCCCGGATTTGGTGGGGATAATCTCATCCGGACGGTCAGGGAACGGGGATATGATATCCCGATCATCATCGTCTCCGGTGCAATAGGGGAAGAGGCCGCCGTCTCCCTGCTGAAGGACGGGGCTGCCGATTATGTGATGAAGGATAATCTTATCCGCCTTATTCCGTCAGTGAACCGGGCACTGCTGGAGGCCCGGGACCGGCAGGAGCGGCGACGGGCCGAGGATGCGCTCCGTGACTCGGAAGAACGGTACCGGAGCATGATGAGGCAGATATCAGAAGGTATTCTTCTCATTGATCGAAATACCCGTCGGATCATCGAGTCAAATGAGATGAGCTCCCGGATTCTTGGATTCAAGGAGCGGGATCTCCTCAGAATGACCATTGATGGGATTGCAGAGGGCTTTTTCCCAACAGATCTCAGAAAGAGCCGGATCTTCGAAGGGGGTATCCTGACGCCCGACGGGCGCTCGATTGACCTTGAGGTGAGTATCAGCCCCATCTCCATTAAGGACTGTCCGGACGGAGTTTCAGCTGTCATCCGTGATATCTCTGAGAAGAAAGATCTTGAAAGGCGGCAGATTAAGGCGTTTCTCCAGATAGACCATAATATCGAACAGTTTGCAATTCTTGCGGATCATATCAGAAATCCGCTACAGGTGATCCTTGGATACTCTATCCTCTCTGAGGATGCAACCTCAGAGGAGGTCATGGCCCAGGTCTACCGGATAAATGATATCATACGGCAACTCGATCATGGATGGATCGAATCTGAGAATGTCCGCCAGTTCCTCAGAAGAAACTATCGTGTTGGGGATGAGCCGGGCGACCTCCGCTGATCTCAGGTGATGAGGAGGAGGCCGACAGACCGGATATTGCCATGGATGATCTTTCCGTACTCCAGATCGGCACATGGGATCGGATCGATTTCCCATCCGACCTTTCGTGCTGTTGCAAAGACATCCATACCCACCGCCTCCATACTCGGCCGCACCCGGTCCATCATCCTGCATCTCCGGCGAAGGCTCTCATCAACGGATCCTTCAGCCTCTTCGGCGATGCAGGTCTCACAGAAGATGCATGGGTATGCTCCAAAGGCAAACGCCTTGTAATACCCATCATAAAACGCTCTCTTCTCCAGTTCCCACATCGTCTCCCAGATCCAGAGGATCATCCTGCGATAGAATGAGTGGAAGTCGGGAGGAATATCCTCCGGCCGGATCTCCGGATGTGCGGGATCCCCGTCGAACCTGACAAGCATCGCGGTTCTGTATCCTGAGAGGACCTTTCGCATCTCCTCCGGCGACGGGGTGTACGGAGGGCAGCTAAGGTGTTTACCGTACCCCTTACAACCAAAACGGCACTTCATCCGGACCCATTCTGCAACCACAATCTCCCCGACAGGGATGATCGCGGGAATGCCCCCCTTCTCTTCTGCAAATGCCGAGAGAAGAGAGAGTTCATCAGAGAGATTTTGTTTTGCCATCTCCATCACATCAGGATGGGACTCTTCCTGATATCTGATAAAGGTTGGTCTGGCTGGCTCACCGTGAAGGGGGATGGCCGCGTTGCATCAGGGCACGTTCGATGATCTTTGAGGATGAACAGAGTTCACAACCGCGGTACTCATCGATCCGGACAACAGGGATCTCAAAGCCATGGCTTCTGAGCTCTGCCTCGAGACTCTCCGGGGCGAACCGCTGGTTACATCCGATGGTGATGATGTCAGGGGCAATATCCCGGATTGGCTGGAATTTATCGGTCTTATCTCCCAGAACCGCATGATCGACCGGCTTTAATCCAAGAACCATCCTGAGCCGCTGATCCTCGGGGATGATCGGTTTTGGTTTATGCCTGACATTCTCATCCCTGGCAACGATCACCCAGAGTTCATCCCCAAGCGCTTTTGACTCTGCCAGATAGAAGAGATGGCCGGGGTGGATGATATCAAATGTCCCGGTTGCAACGACGCGGGTCATGGAAGAACCTCCAGTCCACGTGGTGTTCCATCACGTGAGAAGGCCTGCCAGTCATCCGGCCCGTATGGATACCCGATGATCAGATGGCAGCTTCCAAATCTCGGAAAGAAACTGATGTCCGCATCAGATGGGTGAATGACGCCGTTTGGATGGCTGTGTGCACTGCCGGCGAAACTCATGCCAAGTGGGATCATGTCAGTGAATATGGACGCACTCCGCTCATCAAGCCGGGTGCCGGGGAGGAGATTGATGTCGGATAGCACTCCATCCTCCGCAATCAGGAGGGCGACAAACTCCAGAGGATGCTGGCTCTTCGCCATCTCAAGGAGTGTGGAGAGTGTATCGCGACTGATGGCATGAATATTCATTGTCTGTAATTATGTGCGCCTGCTGACTATGAAAGCTTGTGGCAGGATACATTTCATCAATCCTGCCTGCATATTTCATAGTGAATGAAGGGGCAATGCTGGATCGATGGTGAAGAGATCATCTTTTATATTGCCATCAACCGCCGGCGAAAGCGTACAGCCCTTGCTATCCGGGATGATCTCTCAGTTGAGATCAGATCTCCATCTCCCCTCTCCAGGGAGACGGCCGTCTCCTTACTGAAAGCTGAAGCCTGCTGGATCAGGAAGGCACGCATGAGAAAGGAAGAGATTCTCGAGAAGACGCCGGTGCAGGAATATGAAGACGGGGCAACGATTCCGTTCCAGGGATGCCTCCTCACGATCCGGCATACCAGAACAGGGAATGGCTACTTCGCATATATCGCAGGGAATGAGCTGTATCTCTCCCTCCCTCAGGGAAGAGACGCTGTGGATGAGAGAGAGCGGATTGTCCAGGCGGTCATCAGGTGTTACTCTTCTGCGATCCTCCCCTTTGCTGAAGAGGTCGCAGGGCGGACGGCAGAGGCGATCGGTGTTCCCATACCCCGTATCAGGTTCGGCTACCAGAAGCGGCGGTTCGGATCATGCACACAGAAGAACGGGATCATCCTCAATATTCGTCTTGCTCTGGCGCCACCCGTGTACCTGGAGTACACCATTGTTCATGAGGTCTGCCATCTCCGGGAGGCGCATCATCAGAAGCAGTTCTGGGAACTCGTCGAATCAGTCCTTCCCGAATATCGGACTTTTCATGCGAACCTGCAGAAAGAGGGGATGCGGTATGCTTTGTGAACTACCCCCCGCTTGCGCAGGGGGCTTCTCGCATGTGGAGTTAAAAGAATCTGCGAAGCCCCGTCTTCTCCACTCTACTGACACCCGCCTCGCCACCAAGTGCCCCCCTGATAGCCGGCACCCTCCTCTGTACCATCGTCCAGATGAGCTGCAGGTCAGTTCCATAGCATGATCCGGTCACCTCAGGAAGTGCCATCAGCGCCTGCCATGGGACCGAAGGGTGAGCAGCTTTACTCTCCACTGAAATACAGCGTGAGAGGAGGCCAATGGCATTGAGCGTTGCCAACACCCCTGCCTGGGTCTTTCTGTCCTGCAGGAAATCATGATACTGCATCCCCTGACAGAAGGTCTCGATATCCGAGAGTGATGAAATGATCTCTCTGAGAAAGAGCCGGGAATGTTTATGGTTTGCCGCCACTCCTTCGAAGATGAGTGGTTGTAGTTCCTCCCGTACTCCCTGCATGGAGATGATCGTTATATTCTGGCCGGTCTTCTCCCTGATATAGGTGAAAAGGCCTGCCATATCGAGGAGATCCCGATCATCTGATAGGGCCACGATAACAGAAACCTCCCCGTCCCCCTGGAGCTTCGGGCCGAATGTGCCAAGTTTTGTCACACCAAACTTCTCTGTCATCTCAGCTTTCAGATTTTTGAGAATGGACGTTATCTCCTGCCGTGATCTCACCTTTCATCCCTCCTGTTCATCTCTCTCCTATCATTATCGCCGGTTTTATCGATCTCTCCCCATATCCTGCCGGAACCGCTCCTCCATATAGCGGGATACATTCTTTGTATTCCGGCTCTTCTTTCTTCGCCGCATCTCTCTCTGGCGCTGAAGGGAGATGATCATGGTGACTGAGACGTATGAGAAGAAGATGAGGAGTGCTATTGCCATCGCCAGAAAGAGATAGGCGACGATACCGGGGGTCTGGTAGAGGACCATTGCAGATGATCTCTGATTGTATCGATACCCGATAGCTCTTTCTCTCTGTCTTTCTCCGGGTGGTGGGATTCTGCCGTGGAGATCCTCTGGGGGGATATCGTCACCCTTCCCGTAATGGGAGGGTGCTGACATATGCTGCATACCGGTTGAGGAGGACTGAGAGGAGGACTGCGACTGCAACCACTCCTGCAAGAATGAGCCAGTGCAGAGATCCGATCGTCCCGACAGCCAGGCGCACCAGGAGATTCAACGGGTTGTATGGTACTGACATGATGAAGATGATCACCACCACGATTGCCGTTGAGAAGACGAACTGGGCACTCGTCCTCTCGCGATAGTGAAGGGCAACCAGGGCACCGATAAGGATCAGAACCATCGAACCGGCGATGACATGGAGGAGCATCTGCACCGGATTCTGGACAGCGATCCCGTTAATCCAGAGGAGGGCGAGCCATGCAGCAGACTGGACCGGAACGATAAGGATACAGGCGAGTATCTTCCCCCAGATCATCTCCCCGTAGGTCACCGTCGTTGAGAGGAGTGTCTCGAGTGTTTTGGACTGGTATTCTTCGGTGATGAGGTCGATGATCAACGCGGCAGAGATGATCGCCGGCATGAAGACGAGGAGCGGGATGAGAAGGCCAAAGACAAACTCATAGTAATTTGATCGGCCGCCGGTATCAGGGAAGTTCAGCTGGATCGGGTTCATTATCAGCCGATTCGAACGCACGCTCCTGAGTTCCTCCTCGTAGACGAGGAACGCCTCCTTCATCTTCACCTCAACAACGGCTGCCTGAATGTCATTCTGGAGCGTATAGAGTGTGACGATGACAGGACCGGGATCATCCGGAGGGATCTCCGGAACCCAGATGACGGCGGACAACTGCCGTTCTTTCAGTAATGCGATTGCAGAATCGAGATCGAGATTGTATAGGGCGAGATCCCTTCGATCATCGATAATCCGGGAGAGATCGCCCTCCTCACCGACATAGCCGATTCCATACTCGACACCCTGGTATCCGGCAAGAGCGTCGGGATCGTACATTGAGGTGAGGCCGATCATCAGAAACGATGAGAAGAGGGCGATAAAGAGCTGCAGGAGGATGGCGAAGACGATGGTCTTCTCTGCATAGATCCCGGAGAGCTCCTTTCGTGCAATAATTCCAATGTTTCGGCTTTTCATTATGGGATCACCCCGATGACAGCGAGATTATAGATGGCATGAATGACGGTTGCGCAACATATCCCCGGGATATACATCCGGAGCCCCCCGGCCTTCAGGGCGATAGCGACGACCCCGAGGCAGACTGCATGGAGGAGGAAGGGCATCCAGAGCAGTTCAAGGGAGAGGAAGAGGATGCTCCCAAAGACCGACTCTGTCACCTGGGCGATGGTCGCAAAGAGGAGGAGCTTCTCTCCTGCAAGGAAGCCGAGTGCCGTCGCTCCTGAACCGAAGATGACATGCCGCCATCCCAGTCCTCCGGGAAGTATCTTCGCAAGTGCATAGATCCCGATCGACTTCGCGATCTCCTCGGTTGCAGCGGCAAAGCCGATCAGGAGGAGGAGTGATAGTGGCATCGGGAGGTTGAAGACGAAGACAAGCCCCATCAGCTGTACCATGAAGACGAAGGGGATGACGAGTGCTCCAAGACTGAAGAGGGAGGGGAGGGTGTATTTCGTCGATATTCCGGCTGTTATAAACTCAATCGTCCGTGGAATGAGGTGATGGAACGAGAAGAGTCGTTCTTCATTGAAATTCACCACCCCTGCGTAGAGAAGGATTGCACTGGTGAGATAAAAGAGTGCGGTGGAGTAGATATAATCGGCGAGTGTAAATGCATCCCCCTGAATCTCAAGGACTATCAGGGTGAGCGGGGAGACGAGTGCGATCACATGGACATTGGCAAAGATGCTTGGGAAGAAGAGGTAGGATGTTGCGACTGTTGAGAAGAATATCGAGAGGAAGGAGAGTTCTTTGAAACTCCGGGCAAGCATGCCAATGACGAGGGCGGCAGCAAGGAAGAAGAGGATGACCGGGATGAGAGGGAGGATGATGATCGGAGGGAGGCTACTGATGAGAATGATCAGACCCGATATGGCAAGCATCAGCAGGAAGTAAGGGAGTGCCTTTCCGAGGATGATGGCTGATGGTCGATACGGTGTTGAGAGGAGGATCTCTCCACGCCGTTCGATCCGTTCGTTCATAATACTCATCATGAAGAACTGGGAGGTGAAGTAGAGCGGGAAGATGAAGACGAAGATCAGGATGATCGAATCGAACGGAAGTGGCGGGGCAAGCTGTGCCGGTGTCCTGAATGTCCCCGTCTCAGATTCAAACCCAAGGGTCTGTGTGTACCGCCGTATCTGATCATCCTGCACTGCGGACCTTGAGATCTCTGCCCTGAGCTGATCAGGTTCGTAGGGGATTGTTACATCGGGGGTCGCTACCGGGACGACCGGCCGCTCTGGAACCGGTGCCCTCTCTTCCGGAACCGGCGATATCCGCTGGCCAGCCTGTGTGGCGGTAAAATCAAGAAGGCTTTTTTCATACCTGCGATCTATCCAGAGCGGATATGCCGCATACAGGTCCGGTTCTTCAGCATTGATGAGTGAGGTATAGCTCTCATACACCAGGCTGAGTGCCCCAAGGGCCGCTCTCCCCTTCTCATCATCATGGACGTAGACCTCACTCCCAAGGATAATGATGTCAAAGAACTCCCTGTTTTCCCAGAGAGATGCCCCATCATCGGTAAAGACGGTGAACCGGCTGTCCGTTGCTATCATCTGCCCGGCCTCCTGATTATCGGTTCCCAGGCGGTAGATCCCATCCTGCAGATGTACCCCGCTTGATGCCGCAAATCCGGAGGCGAGGATGAGAAGGACGAAGAGGATGATGGCAGCAGGCAGCACACCACGACCCATCGTTCCGAGGGTCCGGCGAAGCTCCCATCGGGAGATGACGCTGATCTGCCTGAGCATATGCATCCACATAGCCAGAAATACGGTCGTTATCCTATAAAAGGATCTTCAAAGATGCAGGGTCCGGAGAATCACCCTCCACGTAATTAAACGGCATCCTCGACCTGAAGGTGCTTATTCGGGAAGTTTTATTCATCGTGGTGCCGATTGTGAACTATGATCCATGGCCGGGGTATTCGGAAAGAGTTTAATGGCTATACTGCACTGAAGGGGGTCGATATTGATCTCCCGGAGAGCGGAATCTTTGGGATCATCGGTCATAATGGCGCAGGGAAGACGACACTGTTGAAGATCCTCTCCGGTCTTCTCACTCCTACCGAAGGTACTCTCATCATTGATGGAATTGATGTCATCGCAGATCCGACTGAGCTGAAGATGCGTCTCGGCTACCTGCCGGAGGAGTCGCGCCTCTATGATACGATGACGGTGGATGCCTATCTGAATTTCTTTGGGGAGATCTATGGGATGAGCCGATCTGAGATACAGCGACGCTCCGACGAACTCCTCACCTCCCTCAACCTCGACCATAACGGGAAGAAGATCGGCGAACTCTCAAAAGGAATGCGGAGGAAGGTTGCGATCGCGCGATCAATTCTCCATGATCCCGATATCCTTGTCTATGATGAAGCCACCTCCGGCCTCGATCCGATGACCTCGCGGTTCATCACCGCCTATCTCCGCACCCTCAGGCGGGAGGGCAAGACGATCATCATCTCCGCACACAACCTCTACCAGGTGGAGGAGATCTCAGACTGGGTGCTGATCCTCTCAGAAGGTGTCGAGGTCGCGTCAGGTTCCATGGATGAGCTCCGGGAGAGGTTCGGCTCGATAACCTATTATATCCATTTCCTGATCGATGATCCCGCTTCTCTCAGGGAGATCGCGGATATCATCCCTGATGACGGCATGTACAGGGCGAGTGTGAAGACCCTTGACGGATTGAATGCTGTTACCGCCCAGATCTCCTCCTCCGGGGGGCGTGTTGAACGGATTGAGTCACGATATCCAAGTCTTGAAGAGATGCTGATGGCTGTCGGGAAGAATGGATAATGATACTGCCTTCATCTCCTTTTCAGCGAAGGAGATTGCGGCAAAGGGTAAAACTGAAACAAGACGATGATAGCCATAAAAGAAGTCATGAAAACGGGCCTGAAGGGATTTGAACCCCTGACCTACGGATTAAGAGTCCGTCGCTATTCCTAACTAAGCTACAGGCCCTCTGTTTGACCTAATACCGTTGATTTCATACCTATATATTACTTGTGAATTACGCCTGAAACAGCATTATTATCTGGTAGCCCCAATAAGAATAGGTATGGCGGATGGAGGCAAAGGTGACCCGAGGCCGAAGGTTCGGTATATGGTATTTGGCTGCGGGAGCATCGGCTATAACGTCATCGAAGAGCTTCTCAAAGAGACGAATAATATTCTGGTCATCGATTCTGATGAGAAGAGGGTTGAGGATTTAAAAGATCAAAAATATCAGGCACTTGCCCGTGACATTTCAGATCCGGATCTCTTTAAAGACCTTCCAATCCCGGAGATCGTCTTCATCCTCTCAAGCAATAAAGAAGCCAATCTCAATGCCGTGGAACAGACAAAGAAGACGCATCCTCAGGCATTCTCGATAGCACGGGCAGTTGATCTCTTCTCGGTCGATACCCTCGCTGAAGCAGGAGCCGACGTTGTTCTCTATCCTCAGCAGGTGGTGGCAAAGTCCGCAGTCCATCATATGAAGACGCTGACCGCCGCACGGAGTGCGCATCGGCTCTATTCAGTCTTTGAGGGGTGGACCGGCACTCTTGGCGTACTCACCCACAGAAACCCGGATCCGGATTCCATCTCAAGTGCCATGGCCCTCTGCGCCATTGCACAGGAGGCAGCACAAGGGCAGTTAACCTGTCGCATCCTCTATGAAGGGACCGTCGGCCACCAGGAGAATCGTGCCTTCGTCAACCTTCTCGATATTCAGATGGAGAGGATGACCCCGGAGAAGCTTGCAGAATGTAACCATCTTGCCCTGGTTGACTCTCCGGGACCGGGAATCAATAATGATCTCAATCCCGGCACCCAGGTTGATATCATCATCGATCATCACAGCATCGAGGGGATAGAACGCAGTTATAAACCTGATTTTATTGATATCCGGCCTGAGAGCGGTGCGACTGCGAGCATCTTCGCCCAGTACCTTCAGGAACTTGACATCAGAATCGATACGAAGATCGCAACAGCCCTCTACTACGGCATTCGCGCAGATACCCGGGAGTTCCGGCGCAATGTCACTCCAAATGATCTCTATAACGCAGCATATCTTCTTCCCTTATCTGATACTGATCTCCTTGACAAGATCATGTCCCCATCATTCTCACAGGAGACGCTTGAGGTTATGGGGAATGCCATCTCCACCCGCTCCATTAAGAACGGATATCTCTTCTCAAATGTCGGGTTTATCAGGAATCGGGATGCGATTCCACAGGCGGCTGATATGCTGGTAAATCTTGAGGGTGTAACGACAGCACTCGTCTATGGCATCACCGATGCCCATATCATCATCTCTGCCCGTAATAAGGATATCCGGGTGCATATCGGCAATGTCCTCAAGGAAGCCTTCGGGGACTTCGGTGATGCCGGCGGCCACGGGACAATGGCGGCTGCACAGATTCCATTAAACTACTTCTCGATGGTCCGGGATAAAGAAGACCTCCTGAAAATGATCATCGATCCGATCCTTCACAAATTTACTGATATCGTTGGTATTGATGATAATGGGGATAAAAATGAGGTTTGAGGAGTTTGAGCCTCATTACCTTGAGATCCTTGATTACTTCGGCTTTGACCGGGAAGGTGATGAGGAGGCTGCACGCCTCCTCTCAGAGCTGCTTGATCGTGATGATCTTTCACTTCTCAGGGATCGGATCTCAGGCAATGTCGTGACGGTCTGTGGAAATGCAGAGATCCTCAGAGAGCAGCTCAATGATATCGAAGGTGTCGTCATTGCTGCAGATGCTGCGGCCCTCGTCCTCTATGATGCGGGTATTCTTCCTGACGTCATCTTCACCGATCTCGATGGTGCCGATGATCCCTTCATCACGATGAGTGACGAGGGGGCTCTCATCGTCGTTCATGCTCATGGTGACAACAAACCTCTCCTCTCCCGCTGGGTTTCACGACTGAAGGGGCCTCTTGTCGGTACCACGCAGAGCCGGCCATTTGATGGAATCCATAACTTTGGCGGCTTCACCGATGGTGACCGTGCCGTATTTGCCGCAGACGCACTCGGGGCAGAGAAGATCATCATCCTCGGCTTCGATCTCTCGGACACCTCTGTCGATCCGATGAAGCGGGGGAAACTCCTCTGGGCACGGAAACTGCTCGGGATGATCGGCTATGACCTCTGACGCCCTTATTATCGACGGGTATGTCGATGAACCCGCATGCCTTGGGGTCCCTCCGTACATCTCCCCGTATATCAGGACGGTCGCTGGTGTTCTCTATCATGCAGGGTACCGGGTACAATACAGGACGATCGATGAGATCCGATCTGCACCGCAGGAGGTGCAGAGCCTCCGGAATATCCCCCTTGTTGTCGTGATTGCCGGCCAGACGGTGCCTGGCAAGTATCTTGCAGGGACTCCTGCAACCGCAAATGAGCTTCACCAGATCGGATCGCTCTTTGAGGGGAGTTCTGCGCTGCTGGGTGGCCCGGTCGTCCATGGGATCTCATCGGGCGGGGGTACGCGGGCAGTGAAGGAGCTGATGGCCGGGTACCGTGAACTCCTTACCGGCGATCCCGCAACCGCACTTCAGCGGTTCCTGGAAGGATCTGATCCCGCTGGTGACGAGGTGTACGATGAGAGCAGGATATGGAGCATCCTCGGGGCGGAGATCATCAGGGATCACCCGCTCTATCCGAATATCATCATCGAACTTGAGACTGCAAAAGGATGCTCCCGCTCCACCACAGGGGGCTGTTCCTTCTGCACAGAGCCGTTCTATGGGCCGCCCAGGTACCGTCCCATATCAATGGTGGAAGAGGAAGTCTCTGCCCTGTATGCCGCCGGTGCCCGTCACTTCCGCCTCGGCCGTCAGCCGGATCTCCTTGCCTATGGAACAGGGGGAGGAGAATTTCCGATCCCGGATCCGGAGAAGATCCGATCCCTCTTTACGGCCATCCGCCGGGCAGCACCGGATCTCCGGACCCTTCATATCGATAACGTCAATCCGGGGACGATCGCTCATCACCAGGAGGCGTCGCGTGAGGCGCTGGCTGCAATCGTTGAAAATCATACTCCGGGGGACATTGCAGCATTCGGGATGGAGACCGCAGATCCCGCCGTCATCTCGGCAAATAATCTGAAGGCATCACCGGATGAGGTGATGGATGCTATCCGGATCGTCAATGAGATCGGGGGGCGGCGGGATGCAGACGGGGTACCGCATCTCCTTCCCGGACTGAACTTCGTCTGCGGGCTTGCAGGTGAGACGGAAGAGACCTACGACCGAAACCGTGCCTTCCTTGAAGAGCTTCTCTCCTCGGGGCTGCTGGTCCGGCGAGTGAATATACGTCAGCTGATGCCGTTTGAAGGGACACGTGCCTATGAGGAGAATACTCTTGATCAGCACCATCCACTCTTTCGTTCTTTTAAGGAATGGACCCGGAAGAGATTCGACCCCGTCATGCTCGAAGCCGTCTTTCCGATCGGGACGGTGCTGCGGCAGGTTGCCGTGGAGGTTGCCGGCCCTCTCTCGCTTGGCCGCCAGATGGGAACATACCCGATCCTTGTTGGTCTCCCACTGGCCTTTGAGAAGGGGGACCTCCTTGATGCAGCTGTTGTCGGATATGGAAGCAGATCGCTCACCGCTCTTCCTGTACCGATCATGATCAACCAGCTGCCGGCATCTGCACTGAAGGCACTCCCCGGCATCGGAAAGAAGACCGTGGCATCGATCATGGTCCGGCGCCCGTTTCAGGATATCAACGCCTGGAAGAAGGTGACCGGGGGCACTCTGATCGATGATCTGATCACCTTCGTCTGAGGATAAAGCGAATATCTATGTACGGCATATTGGATAATATGCCGCCAAAAGCCGTTCCGGAGGATGAACCCAATCTTCTATGGCATACGCTTGGGATCAGGGAGATCCGGGATCGGCTTGAGACTGGTGATGATGGCCTCCCTGCACTGGAGGCAGCGCGACGATCAGAGGAGTATGGCAAAAACAGCCTCCCTGAGAGGAAACCCCCCTCCAGAATCCGTATCTTCTTCCGGCAGTTTGCAAGCCCTCTCATCTATGTCCTCATCGCCGCTGGTGTTCTCTCAATAGCATTTGAAGACTGGACCGATGCGATCTTCATCTTTGCTGTCATCTTTTTAAATTCAGGCATCGGGTCCATCCAGGAGTGGAAGGCGGAGAAGAGTGCGGCCGCTCTTGTGCAGATGCTCAGGATTTACGCCCGGGTGCGGCGGGATGGGCATGAAGAGAAGATCTCAGCTGAGGATCTGGTTCCCGGTGATATCGTCATCCTTGAGTCCGGGAGCCGGGTGCCTGCTGATCTTCGGATCATCTCCGCTTCATCACTCGCTATCGATGAATCTCTCCTGACAGGGGAATCCGAGCCGACAAAGAAGAGGACGGTGACATTACCTGAGGGTACAGCAGTCGCCGATCGTCACAATATGGCGTATGCCGGGACAACCGTCGTATCCGGCCGGGGTACCGGAATCGTTACGGGAACCGGTCTCCGGACAGAGATCGGAAAGATTGCAGCCTCCGTCAGCAGTTCAGCGATGGGGAAGCCCCCGCTCCTCATCCGGATGGAAGCCTTTGCTCAGAAGATCAGCATCGCCGTCCTCTTTGCATCCGCCCTCATCGCCGTTATTGTTCTCTCCCAGGGTGAGCCTCCCCGTGAGGTCTTCTTCCTGGCAATCGCCCTTGCAGTCGCCGCAATACCGGAAGGCCTTCCTGTTGCCCTGACCGTCGCCCTTGCCATTGCAACCGGACGGATGGCTGAGCGGCATGTGATCGTGAGGCAGTTATCAGCTGTCGAGAGCCTTGGAAGCTGCACGGTCATCGCAAGTGACAAGACGGGAACACTGACGGTGAACCAGCAGACTGCCCAGGTCGTTATCCTCCCCGATGGTACCGAATATACCGTATCCGGTGAGGGATACACTGGAGAAGGAGAGATCACTCTCTCCGGAGATACCAGTGTATCCTCCGAAGAGCCGATTTTCACGCTTACAAAGGCTGCCATCATCGCAAATGAAGGAGATCTCAGGGAGCGTAATGGCGAGGGATGGCTCTCCCATGGAGATGCGATGGATATCGCCCTCCTTGCCCTCGGATACAAGGCAGGTATTGATCCGGCCGTCATCCGTGATGAGATTGCAGTATTGGCAGAGATCCCGTTCTCATCAGAGAACAGGTTCACCTCCGTCTGGTATCAGGAGGGGGATGAACGGAGGGTTGCCGTCAAAGGGGCGCTTGAGGTCATCCTCCCCGGCTGCAGGACGATGCTCACTGGTGAAGGGAGTCTCCCCGTCGATGCAGAGGCGATTGAGAGGCAGATAGACTCCCTGACCGGGAGGGGATACCGTGTTCTCGCGATAGCCGGGGGGCTCTCCGACCCCGAAGAGGTGAAAGGGGGTCCGCCCCCGCTCCTCGAACTCTATGGCCTTGTTGGTTTTATCGATCCCATCAGGCATGATGTCTACGAGTCCGTTCGTGAGTGCAGGGAGGCTGGTGTCGATGTTGTGATGATCACAGGCGATCATCCAAAGACCGCCCTCGCGATTGCACGGCAGCTTGCTATTGCCGATGATGAAGGGGATCTCATCACCGGGAGCGATCTCGCGGCGGTCGGCGCTCCTGACAGTCCTGCCTTCCTCTCAATGGTGCAGGACCGGCATGTCTTTGCACGGGTGAGCCCGGATCAGAAGCTGCATATCGTCAATGCCCTGAAGGCATCGGGGGAGTTCGTTGCTGTCACCGGTGATGGCGTCAACGATGCACCGGCTCTTCGATCCGCCAATATCGGGGTTGCAATGGGATCGGGGACCGATGTTGCCAAGGATACCGCCTCGATGATCATCACGGACGACTCCTTCTCGTCTATCGTCGCCGGAATCGAGGAGGGGCGGTATGCCTATGACAATGTCAGGAAGGTAACCTATCTCCTCGTCTCGACAGGGTTTGCTGAGGTCGCCCTCTTCATCGCAGCCCTTGCAATAGGACTTCCCCTTCCCCTCATCGCTGTCCAGCTTCTCTGGCTGAACCTTGTGACAAACGGTATCAAAGGGGTGACCCTCGCATTTGAGCCAGGCGAAGCAGGCGCGATGCAGCGGCCACCACGGAGTCCTGATGAGCCCGTCTTCAATGATGTCATGATGCGCCAGATCGTTGTTGCAGGCCTGACGATGGGGGGGATCGCCCTTGCCAGCTGGTACTGGCTCCTGGGTACCGGGTACTCAGAGAGTGAGGCGCGCAACCTCATCGTCCTTCTGATGGTGATGCTTGAGAACTTCCATGTCTTAAACTGCAGATCAGAATACCGGTCGTTCTTTAAAATTCCCATCCAGACAAACCTCTATCTCTTCGGGGGCATCGTCGCCGCCCAGGTGATCCATACCGGCGCCATGTACATCCCATTCTTCCAGGATGTCCTTGGCATCGCCCCTGTCTCTGCCACAGAATGGGTAATGGTGATCATCCTCTCCTCCAGCGTTCTGCTGGTGATGGAGATCTATAAATTCATCATCAACAGGAGGGGGACGGCGGAGGGCGATCTCCTTGTCACCTCCTGATGACTGTGGAAAACCCTTTGTCTGGTTCCACCCAACGTATACGAGAACAGAGCAGATCGAGGGATCCAGGTGGAAGACGTCACAGGCAGCTATACCCCGCATGGGGTTGAGGAGGAGGCACGGGCATTCTGGTGTGCTGAGGATACCTACAAAAAAGTAAAGGAACTGAGGAAAAACGGACGACCATTCTTCTTTGTTGATGGTCCTCCCTATACCACAGGGTATATTCATCTCGGAACAGCTTGGAACAAGATCCTCAAGGATGCTATTCTGCGGTACCACCGGATGCATGGTCTCGATGTCATCGACCGCGCAGGATATGATATGCATGGCCTCCCCATTGAGGTGCGTGTCGAAAACGAGCTTGGTTTTGAATCCAAAAAAGATATCGAGACCTTCGGGATCGATAAATTCATTGAAAAATGCAGGGATTTCGCCGTCACCCATAAAGAGATTATGAGCCGACAGTTCTCTGATCTCGGGGTCTGGCTGGATTTCGAGAACCCGTATCAGACCATCTCGGATGACTATATTGAGGCTGCCTGGTATACGCTCAGGCGTGTCAGTGAAGAGGGGATGCTTGAGCGTGGATACCGTGTCGTCAACTGGTGCCCACGATGCGAGACCGCGATCGCTGATGCAGAGGTTGAGTACTGGGATGAGACCGATCCGTCGATCTATGTCAAGTTCCCGATACAGGGTCTCACCGATGAGTATCTCGTCATCTGGACGACAACACCATGGACACTTCCCGCAAACGTCGCCGTCGCCGTCTCGGCTGAGGCAACATATGCACGGGTCCGCGCCATCCGTGACGAGGTCGCCGAGATCCTCTGGATTGCCGAAGAGCTTGTCGAGGGCATCCTGAAGGCAGGCAGGTACCAGGACTACGAGATTCTTGGGACAAAGAAGGGATCTGACCTGGTTGGAACCACCTATGACTCCCCGCTCCTCGATACCGTTCCGATGCAGGCATCGATCCCTCATCGGGTTGTTGCCGCAGACTTTGTCGCGATGGAACATTCAGGGATGGTCCATATCGCTCCCGGCCATGGATGGGACGACTATGTCCTCGGTCTGAAAGAGAATCTCCCGATAGTCTGCCCGGTTGATGGAACCGGGGCATTCACGGAAGAGGCAGGGGCTTTTGCCGGCCGTCCCGTCAAAGAGCCTGAGACGAATAAGGATGTGGTCAGAGCCCTTGGTCCGGCTCTGATTGCCGAGAAGAAGCTGACACACCGGTACGGCCACTGCTGGCGGTGCAAGGCTCCAAACATCTTCCGGGCCACCTCTCAGTGGTTCATCAGGGCAAGCGAGGCGAAAGAGAAGATGCTCACCTCGATCAGGGATGATGTGACCTGGTATCCTGACTGGGCGGGGAGTGCCCGGTTCCATGACTGGATTGACGGGGTACGGGACTGGTGTATCTCCCGCCAGAGATACTGGGGTATCCCGATCCCGGTCTGGGTCTGCTCCTCCTGTGATGAATACAAGGTCGTCGGGAGATTCTCTGAACTTGAGGAACTCTCAGGGATGACGATCACCGACCCCCATCGCCCGATGGTCGATGCGATCACCATACCCTGTGCCTGTGGGGGAACAATGCGCAGGGTCGAGGATATCTTCGATGTCTGGTTCGATTCAGGTGTGGCATCATGGGCAACACTCAGCTATCCGGGTGAACAAGAGGCATTTGATACCCTCTGGCCTGCTGACTTCATCACAGAAGGGCAGGATCAGACCCGGGGCTGGTTCTATTCACAACTCTGCCTCTCCCAGATCGCTTTTGGGCAGCCTGCATACAAAAAGGTCCTGATGCATGGATTTGCCCTTGATGCACAGGGGAAGAAGATGTCAAAGAGCTTTGGCAATGTCGTCACCCCCGAAGAGGTCGTCGAAAAGTTCGGTGTCGATGTTCTGCGGCTCTACATCCTCTCTGCAAGTGCTCCATGGGACGATCTGAAGTTCAACTGGGAGGGTGTCAGGACAGTACACCGGGCATTAAATATCCTCTGGAATGTCTATCGGTTCCCGATCCCGTATATGCGCCTTGATCGCTTCTCGCCAGCGGTTGATACAGACGGAGTCTATGATCCCTCGGCAATTGGTGCGATTGCCTCGTCGGGTGCTGTTGAGGATCGCTGGCTGATATCAAAGACGAACTCACTCATCTCCGAATTCAGCGAGGCGATGGATGAGTATCAGATCCATCGTGCAACACGCCGTCTCCAGACCTTCATCGTTGATGATCTCTCGCGCTGGTATGTTCAGCTGGTCCGGCAGAGGATGTGGCTTGAAGAGGAGTCTGAGAGCAAGCAGCAGGCCTATGAAACGATGTACTATGTGATGCGGTCGCTTGTCCGTGTTGCCGCCCCCGTCATCCCACACCTCGCCGAGAAGATGTACAGAAACCTGAAGCTTGGTGGTGACCCGGAGAGTGTCCATATGCTCGACTGGGTGGCACCGGATACATCTCTCATCAATCCCGGAATCGAAGGGGCGATGCGTGTCGTCCAGTCCTTTGATGATGCTGTTGCAAATGCGAGGCAGGCCGGTAAAAGGAAACTGCGCTGGCCGGTAGGGGAGGTCATCATCGTTACAGAGAGTGATCAGGTGAAAGAGGCGATTGCTTCCCTCCTCACCCTCTGCAAGGCACGTGCCAATTGCAGGGATATCACCGTCGTCTCCGGCACCTGGGATCGGATCCTCTGGACCGCTGAGCCACAGATGAAGAAGATTGGTCCGGAATTTGGAAAAGAGGGGCCGCTCCTGAAACGTGCCATTGAGGAGGCTGATGGAACCGCTCTTCGTGCGCAGATACGTAAGGGTGGTTCTGCAACGATCCCAATCGGGGATCGCGACGTTACAATAACCCCGGATCACGTTGCCTTCAGTGAAAAACTTCCTGACAATGTATTCTCAGCCCGGATGCCGGATGCGACCGTCTACATCGATGTCACCCTCACCGATGATCTCGAGGCGGAAGGGTATGCACGTGAGGTTATCAGGCGTGTTCAGGAGATGCGCAAACAGATGGATCTCGCCGTTGATGATACTATCAAAGCGACGATCGTCATCGGAGAGCCGCGTATTCTCGGCCTCCTTGAAGGATCCCAGGACTGGATTGCCGGAGAGATCCGGGCATCATCCCTCCTTTTTGCCCAGCAGAAGGGTGGTGATCCTGTAAGCGGCGGTCTTGCTACAGAATGGGATATCGAAGGGATATCTGTCTGGATAGCCCTCGTGCAATCAGATAAGGAGTGAAGAGAGGTACTTCCTCCCCTCTTCCGTATGGAAGATTGGAGGGTTTCTGTCCGGGACGATCCGTGATCGTATTGTCATCGTCTCTTCTTCGGTTACCGGATTATATCCCTGATATTCTTCCTCTCTTCTGCAGACAATGACTCCGCGCCTCTGCCATGCTGGCGTCTCTGCAAGGTTTATCCCCCGGGAATACATCATCTCATGCATTGCCGGTGTGTTCATCCTGTGGAGTCTCTCCTGGACTTCTGTCGGAGGATATCCCTCCTCTCCAAGCGCCCACTGGCAGTATGCGTTATTGTGGTTTCTCCATGCCTCCTTCTGACGCCAGATGAGATACTCAACAGCAATATCATTTGATACCGGTATAATGCGTGCATCAAATGAGATTGGATCACTCAACCCGAGCTCCAGGGTCAGCGCGCTTGCAGCATATGATGCGGCAACTGAATCGAGCTTCTCGATACGCCCCTCAAATGGAAGGGTTCTGAGGAAGAGATTGATCTCATCGGAGAAGGTGTAGGCAACCTGAAAAGAGAGGCCGCTCCTCCCAAGAAGGAGCGAGGCAACCGCCTCCATTGCGTCTGCCAGCCTCTGATCAAACGGTTTTGTAAGGGATAAAGCCCGGGCTGTACTGCGAAAGGATCGCCCGTCCAGCCTGATGAAACAGGGGGCCGTCGTCCGAAGTGCAGAGAAGATCTCCCGGTCTTTCATTCAAACTGGTCCCGTGCGGCAGACGTCTTGAATGCCCCCGGAATATGACGAATCAGAACGATATCAGAAACCTCTTTTATGAGGCGGTATGGTATCTTGACACCCTTAAACGCCTTTAGATCGATTATGTCGGGATTAATCTTTGTGACTGCAATTGCTGCCATCTTCTTATTATCGACATCAATAATAACATCCTCAATATTTCCAATAAATACGGCTCTGTCGGTATAGACACTCATGCCAAAGAGATCTGTAATCTGCCACTTCATAGGTATCTGTTCAAGATATATACTAAATACTTAAAAAAGATAATCCTCTTCATGGATGGATCGCTGGAGATAGGAAGGGTTTTTGGCATACCCGTTCGTCTACATTTCACATTTCTACTCGTCATTCCTCTCTTTGCCTGGATCATCGGCAGCCAGATCGGTCTGACGGTTGACCTTATCGAAGGTATCTTCGATATTCCGATCGATCGGACGATTATCACGCAGCAATACATACCCTATCTCCTCGGTGCACTGGTTGCGCTCTCCCTCTTCTTCTGTGTCTTTGTCCATGAACTCGCCCATTCCCTTATCGCACGGGCAAAAGGCATCAAGATAAACTCGATCACCCTGATCATCTTCGGGGGTGTCGCTTCAATGGAGGAGACCCTCCCGGATCCGAAGGTTGAGCTGCCAATGGCACTTGCCGGTCCACTGACAAGCCTTGGTCTTGGGATTCTCAGTTTCATCCTCGTCTATGTCGTCGATGCCTTCGTCACATCGGCACCGATCGCCGGGGTCCTTGTCTATGGTTTTGGCTACCTTGCGCTCCTCAATGTTCTCCTCTTCGGATTCAACCTCCTTCCTGCATTTCCGATGGATGGGGGGCGCGTCCTCCGTGCCTGGCTCGCCAAGCGGATGCCCCTTCACCAGGCGACCCGGATCGCCTCAGATATCGGAAGGGGTTTTGCCATCCTCTTTGGGATCGTCGGCCTTCTCTCCTTTAACTTCCTCCTGATCATCATCGCATTCTTCATCTATGTCGGTGCAGGCCAGGAGTCCTCAATGGTGACGACCAATTTCCTCCTCCAAGATGTGAGTGTCGGTGAGATCATGTCCACCGATCTCCGCGTTGTTGAGCCGACGATGCCCCTGCATGAGGTGATCAGGCTGATGTACTCGACAAAACACCTTGGTTTTCCGGTTGTTGACAGGGGAGAGCTGATCGGGATCATAGCACTTGCAGATATTCACCGGACGGGCGAGATCGACCGTGAGGCGATGCAGGTCCGTGATGTGATGAGCCGTCAGCCGGTAACGACCCTTCCTCCGACGGCATCCGTGACCGAGGCTTTGAAGATGATGACAATGCAGAATATCGGCCGGATCCCTGTTGTCGAGGACGGCCAGCTGGTCGGCATTGTTACACGGACAGATATTCTGACCGTCCTTGAATTAAAAGAGATGAATTAGAGGTGAAGGGTCTGTACAGTGCCGGTTTCGCCGGTTCTGTACCCCCCCATCCCGGAGAGGATCGATCTGAAGGAGTCGGATCCGATGGTTTCAATGAGCGCAGAGATTCGGGGATCCGGAAGGTCCTCGGTCATGATCGCCAGTTCATATCGTTCGGTGCCGATCGGAACAAACGAGAGTCCGGCCGTCTCTGCTGCAGATGCGACACAGAGCCCTGTATCTGCCTCCCCGCTCTTCACAGCAAGGGCAACGGCAAGATGTGTGGTCATCTCACGGGTATATCCCGTGATCGATCCCGGATCGATTCCTCTCTCCTTCAGAAGATGATCAAGGAGCATTCTGGTTCCTGATCCCTTCTGCCGGTTTACGAATGAGCCGGTGGTGATATCCTCAAAAGAGAGGCCTTCCCGTGAGACGATCCCCTGCTCCCGTTCGGCGACACAGACGAGCGTCACCTCCTCGCCAGGGAGGTACCGTTCCAGGTACCGGAGATTATAGGTTCCGTCAGGTGCAAGGAGATGCATCGGTGCCGCATGGCAATGCCGCCGCTTCAGAGCCAGCACCCCTCCCATGCTTCCGATATGTGCAGAGTGGACGGGGAGTGGTGCAAGGAGATCAGCCATCCTGTCAAGGGCGGGATCATGGCTTCCGGCCAGGATGAGGCCGGATCGTATCGTCTCCTCAGAGACAGAGAGCGTGATCTCAACACTCTGCCCCGTCTCAGCACCTTCACTATCCCGGGGAATCCGTAATACTCCGTTCGATCGGACCGCGCTCATCTGGACGCCGGCTCCGCGGGAGAGGGGTGTGGCGATCATCCGGCCGGCGACCTCGCCTGCTGTCATCAGGACAAACTCGTCTGTTCCGATATCTGAAGCGAGTGTTCTGGTAAGTTCGGCGGTGATAGTGCCATAGTCCGGAGGTCTGGCTCCAGCCATCCTGATGACCGGGGTGATGATCTCACGGATGATCGTCAATGCGGAGAGTGGATAGCCGGGAAGACCGATGATCGGCGTTGCATTGATTCTCCCGACGATCACCGGTTTTCCGGGTTTGATCGAGACACCATGGATGAGAACTTCGCCGAGCTCTTCGATGATCCGGGCAGTGTAGTCTTTCGTCCCTTTTGATGATCCCGCGGATACTATCACGAGATCACAACTCTCCACTGCCTCGCTGATCGCAGACCTTATGGCGTCCTGCTCATCTGCCACCGGGGGATAGAGGATCGCATCGACACCCAGGGATCTGAGGTGGGCTGCCGCCATCAGGCAGTTACTCTCAACGACCTGGCCGGGTCCCGGGCGGGTTCCATGCGGAACAAGCTCGCTCCCGGTCGGGATCAGCCCTGCCCTGAGGGAGGAGACTGCGAGATCGGTGATGCCATATGCGGCGAGTGCACCGATATCATGGTACATGATCCGATGGCCCCGCGGAATGGCCATCTCCGATTCGGCAATATCCTCTCCGACCGGCCGGACATGCTGCCAGGGAGCAGCCGGCCTCCGGATCGTATACCTTCCCTCATGCTCCTCAACATCCTCGATCATGATCACTGCGTCTGATCCCGGAGGAAGGACATTTCCTGTATTGACCCGGACGGCACTATCAAGGAGAATCGGTTTTTTATCTGTTGCGCCAGTCGTATCCTCTGATCGAACCGCAATCCCGTCCATAGCTGAGAGATGGGCTTCCGGTACTGAGTAATATGCAAAGACCGGTTCTGCAGTAACCTGCCCGACACTCTCAAGGAGCGGGATACGGACGACCCGTCTCTCTGGAGGGCACCGGGTCATGATCGTCTCTATCGCCTCTTCGAGGGAGACGAGAGAGAGGTACCGGTTTACCACAGGATCACCTCCACAGCCGCACCCTCCTCATATCCTTCCCTGGAGGCAGGGACCCTCACATACCCGTCACTCTGGACGAGGGTATGGAGCAGTCCTGACTTTGAGAAGAGCGGTTGTGCAGTCCCGTCACGGACCCTGACCCTGACATAATCCTCTCTCCCCTTCGCAGACGGAATGGCTGCTGTGAGGAGGGCAGGGACCGTTCGTACCGGTATCTTCTGGCCGCTCATCGCTTCGAGGAGGGGTGCAGCAATCGCAAGGAGGACGATGAATGCCGACGAGGGGTGGCCAGGAAGCCCGATGACGGGGCGGCCGGCGATGTCGCCGATGATCGTCGGTTTTCCCGGTGAGAGGGCAATTCCGTGAACGAGGACCTTCCCAAGCGTTGAGATCACCTCTGCAGAGGCGTCCCGTTCATCTTTTGAGCTTCCACCAGAGATGAATACGGCATCGGCACGCTGTACTGCTTCCTGTACTGCAGATCTGAGGTCTTCAGGATTATCCCTGATAATGCCACAAGAGACCGGAATACAGCCGCATTGCCTGATGAAGGTCTCACAGACGATGCTGTTGACATCCCGTACCTGGCCAGGTAACGGATCTGCTGTCGGGGGTATGAGTTCGTCTCCTGTAGCAATGACTGCGATTCGTGGTATCCGTCTCACCGGAAGGGAGAGGATACCTGCTGCGGCAAGGACACCGGCATCCTGTGGGAGAATTCTTCTTCCCGCCTGGAGAATGATCTCCCCCTCTGCAAAATCCTCATCATATGCAACGATATTCTCCCCGGGTGCCGCCGGCCGGTTCACGAGAATCTGATCCCCCATCTCCTCGGTGTATTCTATCATGACGACGGCATCTGCGCCCTTCGGCACCATCCCGCCAGTCGGGACATATCTGCATGTACCCGGCTTGATCTCTCCCGGATCTGGTGATCCCATCTCAACCCGGCCGGTGCTGATGAGCATTGAGGGGAGTGCCTCACCTGCACCAGCGGTGTCTGGAGCGGTGACGGCATACCCATCCACGATTGACCGGGAAAAGCCGGGCATATCATCGGGTGCGGTGATATTCGAACCGAGAATGCGAAAAGGGGATTCTTCCAGTCCAACCATCTCAACACCGGGATCCGGTGCGATGGCAAGGAGTGAAGCGATCGCCTCTGCAACCGGAATGACCCGGAGAAACCTGCTCATTTGAAGCAACCCAGCTGACAACCGCGAATTTTGATACCGTTCTTGTTGCAGTACCGGGAGATATCGAACTTCTCGATGCCGTACTTCTCAGAGATGGCAAATGCCATCTCGCACTGGATCTCTTTCTCAATTCCTTCGGCTTTGAATGCCGCTGCTATTGCATCTGCTGACATACAAGTATCGTTGTATTCCTATGATATAGCATTTACAGATCAGGATAATAAGAGCAGGACTCATTAGCCTGCAGCACGTACGTTTTCCGATATGGTTACAGCGGTTCTTTACTCACGGATCGATCCGGCAGGTGTGTTGATACACTCTGCAATCAATGATCTCATCGATGAAGAGGGAGAGGCAGCATGGCCTCTCCTCTCTGATGAGATCATTGTGCATGAGATTGAGGGGCGTCTCATCTATGAGCGCGGTCTTGATCAGAAGGTCGATGCAGATCGGATCATCTTCCTTTCACGCCATACCAGTACCCGTCCCGAACCTGTCCTGACGGTTCATGTGACCGGGAACTTCCGGGAGGCTCTGTACGGCGGAGAATCTGATGAACTGGCTGCTGCAGATCCCGGGATGATGCAGGCTGTATTGAAGAATCTTCTTCGCTATGCTCCCCCCGGATATCGTGCAGGCTATGAGGTGACACACCATGGCCCGTCTGATCTGACAACCCCGTCTCTCTTCGTTGAGGTCGGCAGTACTGAGGTGGAGTGGCGTGATCCCAGAGCAGCACGGGCGGTCGCAATGAGTGTCCTTTCTGCAGTACCCGGAACCGACACGATCCCGATGATCGGGTTTGGCGGGACGCATTATGCGGTGCGTCAGACGACCATCGCAGCAGAGACACGGGGGGCATTCGGCCATATCGCCCATTCCCGCGAAGCTGGAGAGATCACGGCTGAAACGGTCCGACGGATGGTGGAAAGGAGCGGAGCTGTCGCCGGTTATATCGACAGGAAGGCGGTTTCAACAACTGATGCGCATCGTATCGCAGCTCTTCTTCGGAAGGCGGATCTCCGGGTCCTCTCTGAAGGCATGCTCCGGAGTATGGGTGATATTCCATGGAATACCTGGTGCAGTGCCTCTGATCTGGCAGAGAAGGCTGCCCCGGGATCCAGGATCCGAAACCATGGTATCTCTCGGGATGAGGAGCTCACTATTGTCTCTCTCCCCGATATTCTCCTTACTGAGGCGCTCAGGTTCCATGCGGAGGAGTTCATTGCTTTTCTTGATACCATATCCCCATGTATCCGAATCGAAAAAGCCGGGGTCCCTGCCCTCCCTCTCTTTATAGGTTATCGTGAGACGGGATCACAATTAGCAAGTGATTTAATAACCCTGTGTGTACAACAGATTACGAAACATCATCATTCTGTCATGGAGGGTGATCGCCTTATCATCAGAAGAGATCGTTTCGATCCCGAGCGCGCGCGTAAGCTCGGGGTGCCATCTGGCCCGCTCTTCGGCATGCTTGCCAATGGGCAGCCTGTCACTGTTGGAGATCGGGTCATCAGGCCGGATATGGTCTGCTCCTGTGAGATACAGGAGATAAAAATCCCGGGATTGGAGAGTTATACATGAGATCAATCGTGGAAGAGGCATTATCACGGAAGAAGATGGAGGAAGCAGAAGAGACCGGATCTCATCCATCATCATATGAAGGCAGTTCTGTTGTGGACGCTCCGGAGAGGTCAGTGCATGTTGGAGATATGGAGGACGACGATTTTGATGATATCCTTCAGAGTCTCCGTACCATTATCACCGTTGTCGGATGTGGTGGCGGTGGGTCAAATACCATCACCAGAATGTTTGAAGAGAATATTCATGGTGCACGGATGATTGCGGTTAATACTGATGCCCAGCATCTTGCCATGACCCGTGCCGACAAGAGGATTCTGATCGGCAGACAGACGACGAAGGGTCTTGGTGCGGGTGCTGTTCCCCGGCGTGGGGAAGAGGCCGCTATCGAGAGTGAAGACGATATTCACAAGAATATCGCCGGAAGCCACATGGTCTTTGTCACCGCAGGTCTCGGTGGAGGTACCGGCACAGGTTCTGCACCAATTGTTGCAAAAGCAGCACGTGAAGAGGGTGCCCTGACAATAGCCGTCGTGACACTGCCGTTCACAGCAGAAGGTGCAAACCGCATGGATAATGCGGAGCTCGGCCTTGAATATCTCCGTGATGTTGCGGATACCGTCATCGTTGTTCCAAACGACCGGCTCCTTGAGGTGGTTCCCCGGCTCCCCCTCTCCACCGCCTTTAAGGTTGCTGATGAAGTCCTGATGAAGGCTGTGAAGGGGATCACCGAGCTGATCACCCTCCCCGGACTTGTTAACCTCGACTTTGCCGATGTGCGATCTGTCATGGAACAGGGTGGCATCGCGATGATCGGGATGGGCGAATCTGACTCCGAAGATAAGGCGATCGACTCGGTCAAGAAGGCGCTCCGCTCTCCACTCCTCGATGTTGATATCTCTGGAGCCACGGCTGCGCTTGTCAATGTCGTCGGCGGCCCGGATATGACGATGTCCGAGGCTGAAGGTGTTGTTCAGGAGATTTATGAGAGGATTGATCCAAACGCCAGAATCATCTGGGGTGCCCAGATCGACCCGGCGATGCAGAACCGGATGAGGACGATGTTAATCGTCACCGGTGTCCAGTCCCCGCAGATATATGGAAAGGCCGATTATGCCCCTGGCTCTTCGCGTCTTCAGAAACAGTATGATATCGATTTTCTCAAGTGATGTACCATGGATATGCCTGAGTTCAAGAAACCGAGCCTCAAAGGTCTTAACCTGAATGAGGAGTTATTTCGCAAGTACATCCGTGTCCTGAAACTGGCACGGACCCCAACCAAGGAAGAGTTTTCAAAGATCGCCCTCGTTGCAGGGATTGGTATTCTGGTCATCGGGCTGATTGGATTTGTGATCTATGAATTTATGCTCGTGCTCCCCTCCTGATCACCATGACCGAGGTAGATAATCATTATTATGCTATCAAGACGACCTCCAAACAGGAGCGTGCAGTTGCTGACTCGATATTCCGCACCATTGAGCGGAGGCTTCTTGATATCAAGGTTCATTCGGTTATCGTTCCTGAGGAACTGAAGGGATATGTTATCGTCGAGTCTCCTGAGAGTCATAGCAGGATCCAGGAGCTGGTTGAGAGTATCCCGAGTGCCCGTTCTGTTGTTCCTGGTGAGACGAGCCTTGAAGAGGTACAGCATTATCTCGTTCCAAAGCCGGTCGTATCAGGTATCGAAGAGGGTACGATAGTCGAACTGATCGCCGGACCGTTTAAGGGAGAGAAGGCGGTTGTTAAACGAATTGATATCGGCAAAGAGGAGATCACCGTCGAATTATATGAGAGTATCGTTCCAATCCCGATCACCGTCCGCGGAGACCATGTCAGGGTCATCGAGCGGAAGGGCGAGGAATAATTATATGCGCAGAGGAGCCTGATCTTCTCCTCCCTTTCTTTTGTACTGATGATATCCCATCATCTTTATCATATCTGCCGTTGACATATACAGACCACAGCTGAGAGCCCTTCAAAGGGCGCTCGGCATGGTGATACTATGGCAGAAACTGTCGAGGTACTGGTACCCGGCGGTAGAGCGACCGCAGGCCCGCCACTGGGCCCTGCGCTGGGTCCTCTCGGCATCAACGTGAAGGCCGTCGTCGACGAGATCAACTCGAAGACGAAGGAATTCAACGGAATGACTGTGCCTGTTACGGTGGAGGTCGACGATAAGAAGAACTTCACCATCTCGGTGGGTATCCCGCCGACGACAGCACTGATTCTGAAAGAAGTTGGTTCCGAGAAGGGGTCATCAAGCCCCAACACCCAGCCGGTTGGTAATCTGCCGCTCGAAGCGATCATTCGGATCGCTCGCATGAAACAGGAGTCGATGCTCTCCTATGACCTCAGAAATGCGGTCAAGGAAGTGGTCGGTACCTGTCGCTCCGTTGGAGTGACGGTCGAAGGCATGAAGTCGAAAGACGCTATTGCCGCGATCGATGCGGGCCAATTCGATGATCAGCTGAATGCATAGACATAGAGACAACCATAGGAGATCGCATACGCGGTCGAAGACTATGGAGGCATCATCAAATGGTTGATAAAACCCAAATTCTCAAGGCCGTATCCGAGGCTATCGAACTGGCGCCAGAACGGAAGTTCCGTGAGAGTGTCGACCTGACGGTCAACCTCAAGAACATCGACATGGCCCAGCCGAAAAACCGTATTGATGAGACGATTCTTCTGCCTGAGAGTGCAGGCACCAAAAAGATCGCGGTCTTGGGCAAGGGAGAGATTACTTCACAGGCGAAAGAAGCGGGAGTTGATGTCATCATTGGCCCCGATGAGATTGAACGCCTGGGAGGTGCTCCACGTGAAGCCAGACAGGTTGCATGTGAGTACAACTTCTTCCTTGCAGAGACTGCCGTTATGCCACTTGTTGGCCGATGGTTAGGTCCAAGACTTGGTCCACGCGGCAAGATGCCGATGCCTATCCCTCCAGGACAGGATATCAGACCTATCGTTGAGCGTCTGCGTGGTTCCATCAGGGTCCGAACAAAGGATAAGATGAGTTTCTCGGCGAAGGTAGGGACGACAGAGATGTCGCCTGAACAGATAACCGAAAATATCAACACTATCCTGAAGAGAGTTGAGGCAAGCCTGGATCAGGGGCCACAGAATATCCGCTCGGTCTTCGTCAAGACGACGATGGGCCCTGCAGTGAGGGTGATCTAGATGGCAGTGTACACACGCCACCTTCCTCAGTGGAAGCGGGACGAGATTGAAGCGGTGAAGAAGAACGTAGAGGAGTATGGCCTTGTGGGTCTCATTGACACATACGGCATTCCCGCTACACAGTTCCAGCAGATTCGTCGGAACCTCCGGGGTACCACAGAGATTAAAGTGATGCGAAACACGCTCATTGAGCATGCGTTCACAGAACTTGGTGGTCACTTTGAGGAGCTGAAAGAGCATATCACCGGCCACTCTGCACTGATCTTCACAAACGACAATCCCTTCAGGCTCTTTAAAGCCCTTGAGCAGACGAAGACGAAGCGTACCGCCAAAGCTGGCGAGATCGCTCCTGAGGATATCGTTGTTGCAAAAGGACCAACCAGCTTTAGGCCAGGTCCGATTGTCAGTGAGCTCCAGCAGGCAGGCATTCCTGCGACCATCGAAAGTGGTAAGGTCAAGATCCGTGAGACGAAGACGATTGTAAAGGCTGGAGAGCCTATCGACCGCAAGCAGGTCGGTATTCTTGCAAAACTCGGTGTTGCACCGATGGATGTTGGTATCTCCCTTCACGTCGCTCTGTATCAGGATCAGTTGTACCTCCCCGATGTACTTGGCATTGACGAGACCGAATATTATAACAAGCTCGTTCTTGCTGTCCAGCAGGCATTCAATCTCTCGGTTAATGCAGCCTATCCGACTGCGTTTACCATCGAGACGATCATTGGAAAGGCTGTCCGCGATGCACGCGGTCTCGGTATAGAGGCTGCTATCTATGAGAAGGCTGTCATTGATGACATCATCTCAAAGGCATACAGACAGATGAACACAATCAAAGCATTAGTAGAATAGGTGACGAATTATGGAGTATATCTACGCTGCTCTCTTATTGCACTCTGCAGAAAAACCAATTGAGGAAGAATCCGTCCAGGCAGTTCTCTCTGCCGCAGGTATCGCTGTTAACGAATCCCGTGTGAAGGCACTCATCGCCGCCCTTGATGGCGTTGATGTTGAGGAAGCCATCAGCAAGGCAGCCGCTGCACCAGTAGCCGCCGCCGCAGCAGCACCTGTTGCCGCCGCAGCAGCACCTGCTGAAGAGGAAGAAGAAGAAGAGAAGAAGGAAGAGGAAGAAGAGTCCGGAATGGCCGGCCTTGGTGCCCTCTTCGGCTAATTTTTTTTATTTTCGTACGTTTTCTCCCCAACCGACACAGTCGTTTCCTTTTGTTCAGTTGATCAGATGCTGATCATTTCAGGGGATAATCAGACAGCCGTCTTCTGAGATGTGACGATCAGTTCGGTTTCGGCAATCTTCGTGCAGAGGTCCTTTCTTTTTCTTACCGGCCACAGGTCATAGAGGAAAAACTGGACCGGCCTCCAGAGTGCGACCCACCCGATGATGATCAGCGACTCTGCGATAAGCTCAGCGAGGGATCCCTGTTCAAAGATCTCATTTGCATGCTGGCTGATCGTCAGACAGAAGAAGAGGAAGAGGATGCCGATCATCATATTCTTCCGTTCCCGTTTCATCTGAACCGAGAGGGAGTGTTCGGCAAGCTCTCTGAGATAGAGGAAATGGTTCTTCACTGCCCTTCTCATATTCTCCGTCACCTCATGGGAGATGAGTTCAACAGGAAGATAGATGATGATCCTGACTTTCTGGTCGGGCGGGATCTCTTCAAACCAGGAGTAGATGTACTCTTCTGCATCCGGGTCGAGTTCTTTTTCATAAAATGGAGCAGGATCAAGGGTATTATAGAGCTGCATCACTTTTGAGATTTTCAGCTCAACGAGGGCTACCTCATCGGGATTATCGGGAGGATCTCCAAACTCCCTGATCTCCGGCTCATACTCGCGTGGATCCATACATCTCATCGCCTCCCGGCCATGATCGTCTGGCCATACGAGATACAACCATCTCCAAGAGGATATTCTGTATTGATGATCGGTGTAATGCCATGATCGCTCAGTTCAGAGCAGATGGTTCTCCGGATCATTCTGTTATAGCAGACGCCTCCGGAGAGGGCGGCCTTCATGATCCCATTCTCTTCTGCTGCAAGAACAGCCAGGTGGGCGATCCCTCGAGCAAGGTTATGCTGAAACGAGGCTGCGATATCTGCAACCCCACGTCTCCGTACCATTGGCAACTCACTGGTGTATGGGAGGTATTCAGTCAATGCCTTCTCCATGAGATGGGTTGTCAGGAGGGTTGCAGTGCCTCCGGAGTCATGGATGATGATCTCCCAGTCCGTGGGGCTTCCCTGGGCAGCTGCCGCCTCGAGGCGCATTGCCGGTTCGCCATCATATGTCCGTTCACGGCAGAGGCCGAGGAGGGCCGAGGCCGCATCGAGCACCCTCCCGGTGCTTGTTGTTGTGGTGGTGTTAAATCGCCTCTCTACCTGGTGGGCGAGGGCTGAGAGGGCAACATCATTCCACCCACGGGCTTTCAGAAGATCAAGGATCTCATCCCTCTGGATGATGCCATAGAGCATCCGCTCGGGATGGCGTGTCGCTGTGTCGCCTCCCGGCATCAGGACCTCCTCAAGGTGTCCGACACGTGCATATTCGGGGACCTTCCCTGCAAAGATCTCTCCACCCCAGACCGTTTGGTCATCCCCGTAGCCGACCCCGTCGATGGCAATACCGATACATTCCTCCACAGTGGCTGCAGCTATATGTGCCCGGTGATGCTGGACAGGGATAAGATCTGCTCCAAGCTCTTCTGCAAGGTTCTTTGCATACCGTGTTGAGAGGAACTGGGGGTGGGCATCACAGGCGATGATCTCCGGGGTGATGCCGGTGAGGGTACGAAGGCGGTCGACGGTCTCTTCAAGGTACCGGAGCGTTGGTGGATTTCTGATATTGCCGATATGCGGTGAGGTGATACAGATACCGTCATTGTAGATGGTTGCGTTGGCGTTCAGTTCAGGGCCGACGGCAAGAATCGCCTTCTCTCCAAGATCAACTCTGCTCCTCTTCGGGGCCATGCCGCGAGAGAGGCGGATGATGAGCCCGTCACGGACGACCGAGTCGTCACAACGGTTCATAATCTCCCGGTTATGTGTGAGGAAGTACTCAACAGTGCCGCGGAGACGGGACATCGCCTGGTCTATCTCGGTGATCATCGGATCGCCTGGTGAATTGGCGCTCGTCATCACGAGGAGAGGAGACGTGAGGTGTGAGAAGAGGAGATGATGCAGGCCGGTGTAGGGGAGCATCACCCCGATGGTATGGAGGTTTGAGATCGTCTCATGGGCTGAATGATCCCTCTTCTCCAGGACGACGATTGGTCTTGCCGGACTCCTGAGAATCTCTGCATCTTCGGGATGGATGATGGTCATCTCCTCGGCGATATCATACTCTGCCATGATGGCGAGCGGCTGTTCTGTTCTGCCAAGAAGTGATTTGAGCCGTTCTGCCGCGGATTCTATACATGCGATATGAAAGCCGCCAATCCCGCGGATCGCAAGAATTTTTCCGGCATCAAGGAGCTCTGCTGCTCTCTGTATGGTATCAGTATCAGTGAGACTGTTCCCATCCCGGTCCATAAGCGTGAGCGTCGGCCCGCACCTCGCACAGGCGATAGTCTGGGCATGGTGTCGCCTGAGGAGTGGATTTGTATACTCCCCCTCGCAGATCGGGCATGGCGGAAAAAGGTCCATCGTCGTCCGTATCCGATCATACGGGAGCGCGCGGATGATGCTGTATCGGGGGCCGCAATCGACGCACGATGTCGCCCAGTACCTCGAATAATGCCCCCCCTTCTCAGATATATCCGCGATACAATGCTCGCATATGGCGACATCAGGCGGTATGAGTCCGGTCAGGTTACCAGGGCCGCTCTCCAGGATACGAAAATCATCAGCTATCACTCCTTCGAGTGGATATACAAGAAAATCGTCGATACCCGAGAGCCGGGGACCGATCCGGATCTTTCGGAGAAATTCATCGAACTTCTCTCCCTCGGCATGAATGATAACTTCACTGCCGAGGTTCGTCACTGATCCATGTATGCCAAGCGATCTCGCAGCAGCGTACACGAAAGGGCGGAATCCGACTCCCTGGACGATCCCGCGGATAATAATTGTGCCCGATCTCCGCATGGATTATCAATAAGGTTATAGAATTACAGAGCAATATAGTACACAGGGTTTTTTCAGTGACAGACCATCCGAAGACTAAAATTGTAAGTGACCCGGTGGAGTTAGTTCCTCTCCTTGTTACTTTTAACAACTCTGGATATAAAGTTGTGTATGAGATGCTCTCAAAGTCATGGGTGACGGAAGAGGAACTCTGCGAACATCATAATCGCGAGTGCATCAATACCTGCCTGAAGATGCTCAAAAAGGGGAATCTCATTGAGGAGCAGTGGCGCACAGTCCCCGGTAAGAAGCCCGAAAAGGAGTACAGGGTAAATTATCTCAAATTCAGGGCGAACTTCCAGTGTTCAATGGAAGATCTCGTCTCAATGCTCTATATATCAACATCAAACGATGAATCGCTCAGAGATCTCTCGGATAAAATAATGGGTGAGGTGACATCCGGAAATACCTCAATAGGAGAGATTGCGCGCAAGGTTGGAGTCAAGCCCATCTATGTCAAGGGAATTGCAAAGCGCCTCCCCGCATTTGATGTGCGGGGGCAGGGGTTGATCCTTCTTGAAGGGGACCGATAACGATCCTCTTGGTACCCTGCTTCGGAGCAAGCGGGAGACGACACGGTTCCAGGTGCTGGTTGAGGTGGCCGAGCATCAGCCATCTGTCCGGCAGCAGGAGATCGCTGAGAAGCTTGGGGTAACCCCACAGGCGATCTCTGAGTATATCCGTGATCTCTCCGATGATGGTCTCATCAGTGCTGAAGGGCGCGGGCGGTATGCCGTTACCCGGAAGGGGATCGAGTGGGTTCTTCAGAGTGCGGAACAGCTTGAGAGCTATGCCCGGCATGTACGGCGCGATATCATTCAGCAGGTTGCAGTATGGGCTGCCCTTGCAGCTGAGGATCTGAAGAAAGGGGATGAGGTCGGGGTCTTCATGAAGAAGGGCCTTCTTTATGCCGGTAAGGAGCCACAGGCTGCGATGGGTGTTGTCATCTCGGATGTCCGGAAAGGGAGCGATGTCGGTGTCGCCCGGCTGAATGGAATCATCGATCATACTGAGGGATCGATCTGTGTCTGCAAGGTCCCCCGCATCGAACGTGGGGGTTCTGCCGTGATTGAACAGGAGAAGCTCTTCCGGATCGTCCAGAAGGCCGAGATCGTCGGTGCTGTCGGCCTTGAGGCATACATGGCGCTGAAGAAGGCCGGTATCAGATCCGATATGTTCTATGGTGCCCGGGAAGGGGTGATCGAGGCTGCATTCCACGGGTTAACCTGTGCCATCCTCATCGTCGATTCTGAATTTACCGATTTCATCAAACGGCTGGAGACTGCCGGCCTTTCGTATGCGATCCATGATCTGGCGGCCTGATAGTCAATCATGAGCGCCATAATCCTCCCGTGGAAGAAGGCTTACCGGATCATCTTTTATGATGACCGAAAGATCCGGCATATCGGCACCGTCTCCCTCACCAGGACGACGAAGGGGATTCGCCCGGATGAGTTTATGATCCGGCGGCCGGGGGCATCCCATCTTCAGAAGACACCGACAAAAGATCTTCTTATTGCACTCCGCCAGGGGAGTATCCATCTGACATCGAGAGATCCACAGATGGAGGAGTTTCTGAAGAATCTTCAGATACCATTCGAATTTACCAGTCTCTGCCGGATCTGCATGCTTGAGGATCGTGTCACCCCGCTTGAGAAGGAGACCTCTATCCGGTGTGGCCGCGAGCATATCTGTCCGGAATGTGCACGGAAAGAGCTCTCCCGGGAGCTCTCCCATCTCCGGAAACTTGGTAAAAAAACGCGGAATTACATTGAGGATCTCCTGATGGAGCATCGTGATCTTGAGGCGGTGCTGGCGATCATCCAGCCGGAGAGTCCTGATATGAAGAGGAGCCTCTATGACAGGGTCGAGGCTCACCCGGTGGAGAAAAGAGATCGCCTCGATGAACTCCCTGTACCCAGGGCGTTCCTTGATGTTGCCGGGGTGGAGACCCTTATGCCCGCCCAGCAGCTTGCCGTTGAAGGCGGTCTCCTCTTTGGAAAACATCAGCTCGTCGTTGCAGCTACTGCAAGTGGGAAGACCTTCATCGGTGAGATGGCAGGTTTCAAGAATCTCCTCGAAGGGAGGGGGCGGCTTCTCTTCCTTGTTCCCCTTGTTGCGCTGGCGAACCAGAAGTACGAACGGTTCAGCGAACGCTATAAGAATATCGCCAGTGTCTCCCTATCGACAGGGGTATCCCGGCTCAATCTCCCTGAGACCCGTTCGGTTGCCCGCAGGGACGCCGGTTCCGATATCATCGTGGGAACCTACGAGGGCGTGGATAATATCCTCAGGAGAGGTCGGCGGCTTCGGTCGATCGGTACAATCGTCATTGATGAGGTGCAGATGCTTGAGGATCCCGAGCGGGGCCATCGCCTTGACGGGATGATCGCCCGGTTGAAGCATGTCGCCCCGAAGGCCCAGTTCATCTATCTCTCAGCGACGATCGGGGCTCCTCATCTCCTTGCAAAAAAGCTGAATGCACACCTTGTCACGTATGCCGAACGTCCTGTGCCACTCGATCGCCATCTCCTCTTTGTTGAACGTGACGCAAAGATCCCAACAATCAAACGGCTTGTCTTTGAAGAGTTTGGGAAGAAGTCCTCAAAAGGGTACAAAGGTCAGACGATCATCTTTACCAATGCACGTGCACGATGCCATCAGGTCGCCGAGGCGATCGGTCCCCGTGCCGCTCCCTATCACGCCGGCCTCACCGCACAGGAGCGGCGGGATATCGAGTCGAAGTTTGCAAAGGGAAAGATCGCAGCGGTCGTCACAACGGCGGCCCTCGCCGCCGGTGTCGATTTCCCTGCATCCCAGGTTATATTCGATGCGCTGGCGATGGGGATCGAATGGCTCACCGTTCAGGAGTTCCATCAGATGATGGGCCGGGCCGGTCGGCCTGACTTCCATGATGCCGGCAGGGTTGTCATCCTTGCTGAACCGGGGGGGTCATACTCCCGTGAATCGAAGGTGACTGAGGAGGAGATTGCGCTCCGGCTCCTTAAAGGAATCATGGAGGAGGTCGCTCCGTTCTATGGGATGGAAGAGAGCAGCGAAGAATATGCTGCCAATGCCGTCGTCGCTCGTGGTATCGAGGGTGATCTCGAGCTGATGAACGAAAAGATGGTCGGCACCCTTGAGGATGCTCTTCCTGAGATGGAGAAGCATGGGATCGTCCATCGACGAGGCGGGGTGATCGAGCTGTCGCCGTTTGGACGGGTGATGGCCGAGCATTTCATCGGTATCGAGCGGTTGATGCGGATCCGGAAGCTCGTCCGGAAGGTTGAGGATCCCATGATGATCCTCGCGGATCTCGAATGTAAGACCGATGATGAGGAGAAGAAGAGGCGTTAAGGCGAACCCTCTTTTCGCTCTTTCCCGATCTCTTCGATCTGCCGCCTGCACTCCTCCATAAGTGAGGGATATCTCTTTCCAATTGCAATAAGTGTCTTCTTCTTCAGCAGGCGGTACGCCTCCGCCTTTCCAACCTTCCGATAGAGCTCATCAATATGGTCATCGTACCTGGTGAGATTGTGGCGGGCATAATTTACCATGATCCTCTGAAGAAAACGGGGATCCGAGGTGGTTGAGGCCGGCTCATAATCGTCATGATCCCGCATGATATGAAAGTCATTATAGGACTCGATGGCGTTTTTACGGATATTCCCGTCATCATCGATATTGATCTCAATCCTGCTGACAAGACTGAGGAGTGTCGATCGCTTCGTTGCAGCCCCTTTCTTTGCTCCAAGCTTTCGCCTTCGTGCCTTCTCAAAAGCTTCAATGAATGCATCTGATCCTTCAGTCTCATGAATCCGATCGGGGGCATAGAGCTTCATCGGGGCCGCCTTTGCAAAGATCGGGTTCTTCCTGATCGCATCCGGCTCAGGGGCAAAGAGCTGGATCAGTTTTGCCGTCCATCCCCGTTTCAGGAGATCCGACTGTGTGTACATCCTTGTATTGCTCTTCCCGATCTCCGGCTTATCTGCCTTCATCCTTCGTATCCACACTGCCCTGATCGCGGGGAGTTGGCCACCGGCAGGGACATCTCCTCCTCACATTCATCAACCCTCTTCAATGTCGCCCTCTTCCTGATGAGGAGAAGGATCCAGTATTGGGGCTGATACTTCCCCTGGAACATGACAAGCCATGATAGATTATCCGGCTCCTCCTACCGCTGGGTTCTGAGCATCCTGATGATCTCATTCCTTGCTTTGCGTTTCGTCGTCCCGGTATTCCCAATGAGGCAGTGGCCGGGGTACGTACGTTGAACCATACAGATGATCAGCTATCATGGAAGATAAAGATCATTATCTCTGATTCTGTAGCAGTCAGGGTAAGAACCGGATAGAATTGGGATGAGCCGGGAGAGGGGAGATTCCCCCCTTCGGTGTAGATTTGAGTTTACCGCTTCTCTTCGATCCGCCCGAGTATCGCACGAATCTGCCGGAGTTCATCGACCACCGGATCAGATGCCGGGCCCGACGTTCCATCTCCGCCGGACTCTGTTGCGATGGCCGGCCCTGTTCTGACATAGCTCATAATCAGTTCCCGAAGCTCCTCAGGCTCTGCAATCCCGTTGAGCTGGAGTTCAGCATGTGGTTGTGCCGAGTACCCGGCGGTCTGAATCTTCAGCGAAGAGATACCAAAGATCCGCATTACAGGCCCCTGCGTGATATCGATATTTGTGATCCGTGAATAGGGGACGATTCCTGTCTGTCGGAACCATACCCCCCTTCTCCAGGTGATCTCGGTCCGTGTCAGCTCGTACCTGATGGTCTCATAGTAGAGGGGAATCCAGTAGAGGACGAAGATGAGAGTACCGATGATCGGGACGGATATGACGATCCCACCCATTCCCTGGAAGAGGGCAACTGCCCCAAGACAGAAGAAGATGGCCGGAATGGCAACAATTGAAAAGATCAGGAAGTAATACTTTTTCAGCTCGGTGATCGGAAAGAAGGTCTCTCCAATGCGATACGGGGCACGATCTGGCATACATTCAGATGGTCGTTTGCAGTATAAAGGAATTCTGCAGGAAAAAAAGAATATTATCGATCTGCCCAGAGGAGATGGATATTGCAGTATTCCCGGGCCTTCACCGGCTCTTCGTCCGTCTCGAAGTAGGCGGTCGGGGCCATCCCCTGCTTGAGATACGCCCGGTGGATACAATCCTTTGTCTGGAGCTCGATCCACTCGATATAATGGTTTTCCTCCATCGGATGCGGGGTCGATCCGACGGTCACAAGGTAGCCCTTCCCGGATCGTTCGATGATCGGGACATGCTTCTCGGTCGTCTTGTCGGCAGTCTGCTCAGAGAGGAGTTCCATCTCTTTTCCGCAGCAGACGAGCTTTCCGTTTCCACTGTGCATCACGCCGGTGATATTCCCACAGACGCCGCATTTGTATATCTCATGAATGTGTGTCATGGCATCATCTCAAAATACGCTTACAGAGAGCCCTTCTACGAGGACTCTGCATGCTTCTCCCTGATTGTCCGTGCAAGCTGTTTCAGTGCGGTGATATCCTTCTCAACCGCCTGTCCCTTCACATAGACCGGGTCGAGGATCTCACACTTCAGTGGGGCGATCATATCGCTGATCTGCTTCACCGTCTTCCCTCCCCAGCCAAACGATCCGATGACTGTTGCATACTTCGCCTTCGGCTTGATGGCTGCTGTCAGGTATGCTGCATGTACCGCAAGCGGATGGGCACCGAAGAGGACGGTTGGTGTTGCAATGATGATCGTCTGGGCTTCAACGAGAGCCATTGCGAGAAGGCCGGTATCGCTCTGGGTGAGATCGAACCGCTCAACATGGACTCCTTCTGCGATGAGGGCATTGGAGAGGATATCAACCATCTTTTTGGTGCTTCCATGCATTGTGACATAGGCGATGACGGCAGTATTCTTCGGTGCACCTGTCGCCCACTCCCGGTAATACCCGAGGATCAGTGATGGGTTGTCATAGAGGGGACCATGGCTCGGTGCGATGATCGAGATGTCAAGTCCTTCGATGAGATCAAGGTACCCTCCGATACTGCCGGCAAAGGGCATCATAATCTCGGCATAATACCTCTTCGCCGACTCGTAGAGCCGTTCGGGATCATGGATAAAGAGATCTGATGTGGCGAGGTGTGATCCAAGGAAGTCCCCGGTAAAGAGGACGTTATCCTCAACGACCTGCGTCAGCATCGTATCTGGCCAGTGAACCCAGGGGGTGAGGTGGAAGCGGAGTGTCTTCCCACCGAGATCGAGGGTCTGCTGATCCTCAATAACCATGATTCTGCAGTCTTCGATCCCGAAGAACTCAATTAAGAGCTCTCTGCATTTTCCATTCGTTACCACCATCGAACCCGGATAGAGATCAAGGATGAGTGGGAGGCAGCCGGAATGATCCTGTTCGGCATGGTTGATGACGACATAGTCCAGCGTATTGATCTTTTCTGTCATCAGGTTGGTGACAAGCTCCATCTCCATCTCTTCATCAACGGTATCGATGAGAGCGGTCTTGTCGGCTCCCTGTACCAGATAGGCATTGTAACTGGTACCCTTCGGTGTCGGAACCAGGGCATCAAAGAGACGGCGATCCCAGTCAATTGCTCCAATCCAGGAGATTCCATCTGTTATCTTTCGGACGACCAATGCGGGTCACTCCTTCTTCACAAAGAGGGCTTTGCGTGCTGCACAGACCGGACAGACCCATGTCTCGGGGAGCTCTTCAAATGGCGTTCCTTCCTTCTCTGCGTCATATACATGCCCACAGATTGTACATTTCCATGAATCCATCTTCATTCTCCTTTGGTATCTCCTTATGCAGAAAAAAAGGATAATGGTTGTGATCGTACATCTCTTTATTCGAGATAATATGTATGGAAGAACCAAAACGACCGGTTCCTCCTTACGGCAACCGCGATTCTATAGAGCCTGATGATCTCGATCATCAGATCGATCCGGGAACTATACCTCTCCGGGATCATCTGGTTGAACCGCTCTTTGGTGATCCGATCTGTTGATGAGCTGTACCTGATCCCAAGTATTGAGGAGGCTTTTTTGTCAAGGCCTGCAAGATACCACCCCTCGATCTCTTTGATGACGATGATGATCTTCTGCTCATCAAGTTCGCGGTACCTGCTCATCAGGACCCTCTTCTTCGCCTTGACCGACCGCTTATGATCGATATCCGCGACCAAGAGATAGTCATCCCCCATCGCCCCGATTCCCCGGATGAACCCGTCCACCCGGATATACTTCATACCGGCATAGCCGATCATCCGGATATCATCATATCCTTCCTGCAGGTGCTCCCTGAGAACCCCTTCAAAAAATCTGATGTCATCCGGCCCTTCACAGAAGATGTAGAGGCGATTCATAGCCCGAGCAGGTTCTGGATATAGAGCTCTTCGATACCAACCTCATTTTTGAGGAAGGTTCGGACCTCTTCACGGAGGGCAGGCCTCACAACCTGTGAGAACCCATCCTTGTCCCTGGATATAAGCAGGATGTCCTCGACATCCGCATATCGTACGATCCCCGGGTTATGGGTGGTGATAAGGATCTGTTTGCCTGATGCGGCATCCGCCACCATCGAGACGACTTTGGCGATGAGGTAGGGATGGATATTCTTTTCAGGCTCTTCGATGATGATGAAGGGCTTCTCCTCAAAGTAGAGGGCTACGATGAGGTTGATGACATTGATCGTCCCATCCGATATCACCGAGGAGGGGAGGGTCAGATCATTTCCATACCTCTCGGTGATGGTAAAGTATACCGAACTGTCCATGAACCTCCTGATATCGATATCCTGGATGAAGGGGAGGAGATCATGCATCAGGTTGGCAAGCCGCCTCTTTTTGATGGGATCTGCAAGGATCGTCCGGAGAACCAGTGCAAGGTTCGATCCATCCTCTTCGAGATCACTTCTGCCGGTGAGCGGTATCGCCTTCCTCGGTGATCGCGGATCAAAGTCATAGATGGCAATATCAGAGAAGAACCGCTGAAATCCGGGCAGGGGAACAAGAAGAGGATTTTCGATGAGGAGCGTCCCGGGCCGTGGTGTATTGTCCTGAAGGTACGGCGGGATGATATCAGAGATCTCAATGGTAACCCCTTCCGGTGTCCTGAGATCATAGACGACACCATCATCCTTCCGGATAATCAGGAGCTCACCGTCTCCCCGGCTATCTGCATCTGACTCCGGGCTGCATGAACACGCGAGCCGGAGTGTATCAGAGACTATCTCATAAGCATCATCCCTGATGAGGAGGCTAAAACGGTACTCTATCTCACTGAAGGTAAGGGTATGCCGTCTTCCCTCTGTATCACGGACCCCGGAGAGGACCCCGAGATTATTTTCAAATATAACTCCAAGCTCGGTCGGTGTATCCTTTGGGAAGCTGGCATTTCTGATGAACTCAGCACCCCCCTGCATTGATATTGCGTTTCCAATGCCATGCCGTGCGATATCACGGAAGAACCGGAGTATTCTGATGAAGTTCGTCTTTCCGGCGGCATTTGTTCCGATCAGGATATTGTACGTATCAAGATCCACCACAAGGTCAGAGAAGCTCTTGAAGTTTTTACATGCAACCTGTTGTATCCTCATCATCGGCTCCTTTCATTGCATCTGGCTGAACCCGGATATATCTTTCTCTCAAAAAAGGGGGAAATTCAGGGGTTGAGGATATAGATGGATGCATTCAGGAGCGTTGCAAAGGTGACCCAGCCAAGGTACGGGATGTTGAGGAGGGCTGCTGTGCGTGAGATACGGTTGAATGCGATGATCATCCAGAGGATCATACCCCAGAGAGGGATGATACAGATGAGGCCAAGGAGCGGGGATGGAATCCCGAAGAAGAGGAATGACCAGATTCCATTTAAAAAGAGCTGGCCTGCAAATATCCCGGTTGCAATCCTGACATCACGTCTCTCCCACCCGAATCTGAGTATCAGAAAGAGTGATATCCCCATCAGGATATAGAGTATCGTCCATGCAGGACCAAAGAGCCAGTCAGGTGGGGTGAACCAGGGTTTGGCAATCGTCCGGTACCAGCCGGTGACATTGGCTGCTGTTGCAATACTTCCGATGAATCCCGCTGAGAGTGGAATAAGGATACACCCGATGAGAAGCACCGCATCGCGTGCAAACTGTTTGTTGAAAGCCATACCGGTATCTCCTCTCCGTTTAAGCAAAAAGGTTTCCCCTTCCTGCCTGTTGACAGGTACCCGAACCGTCCGGTGGTGCTTTTGGAGAGATCAGAAAAAAATCCCTTCGATAAGAATTCTGGCGCCGATACCAATGAGGATGATACCGCCAAGAAGCTCAACACGCCCACCGAGATACCTGCCAAAATGCCGTCCGGCCATGATACCGGCGATGCAGACACCGAAGGTAACGATGCCGATGACGAGGGCGGCAGAGAGGATCGGGATCTCAAGCAGAGAAAAGGTGACACCGACAGCGAGGGCATCTATGCTCGTTGCAACTGAAAGGATGAGTAGTATAGAAAAAGAAGCAATACCCGGTCTCTTTTCCTCTTCCTTTTCATATACTGCCTCGTAGATCATCTTCCCCCCGATAACAGCCAGGAGAAGAGATGCGACCCAGTGATCATATGGGGCGATGATCTCAGATCCCGCCTCCCCGATCAGGTACCCGATGATCGGCATCCCTCCCTGAAATATTCCAAAGAAGAAGGCTGCCCTGATCCCGTAATACCAGAATTGTTCTTTGAGGGTAGACCCGGCTGCTATCGAGACGGCGCAGGAGTCCATCGCAAGGGCGATGGCGATGAGAAAGAGTGTAATTCCGTTCACTGTTGGTTGCCTCTGCGCAGGATCCGATCACAGACTCCCTGGATCATCTTCCTTCCCATCGGATCTGCCGTTGCGGACTCATCCTTCAGGGCGGGAAGAGCCTCCTCTCCCATCTCGAAGAGTGCATCTGCACAGACCTTTCGAATCAGGGTATATTCATCAGAAAGACCCTTGATGAGAGGGGGAATCGCAGTGGGATCTCCGGTCCTGCCGAGTGCCCGTGCCGCCCCCATCCTGATATCCTCATCCGGATCAGCGAGTGCGTCGATGAGAATCGGAACTGCAACGGATCCCTCTGCTGACATCTCATTCCAGCGCCCCTGGGCAAAAAGGAACTGTGCCCTGGCTTCACCATCACCCGGAGTCCATCCGATCTCTTTCAATGCATCGGCTGCCCCGGACCGGACATCCTTCACGGGATCAGAGAGTGCAGAAACGAGCGACTGTATTGCTGCATCCTCCATTCCTGCAAGAGCTTCAGCCGATGCGGAACGGACACTGAAATCCTCATCCCCGAGCTTCTGAATGAGTGGAGCTACCGCCGTTGGATCACCGATATAGCCTATCGCCCGGATGGCTGCTACCACGACATCGGGATCATCATCGGTGAGAAGCCCGGTGAGTGCGGAAACAGCTCTTGGATCCATAGAGATGCCGAGTGACTCAGCAGCTGCTATCCGGATACGGTAGTCCCTGTCAGTGAGCATCCGGATAAGAGGATCTATCGTCTGGGGATCTCCGATCTTTCCAAGAAGGAGTGCGACGGTGATTCTTGTATCTCTTCCACCGTCCCTCAGTAATGTCAGCAGCTCTTCAACGGCCGGCCCTCTGATCTCTGCCAGAATCTCTGCAGCCGTTGCCCGTTGTTCCCGGTTTCCTTTGAGAAGAATCTCGATCAGGGGTGAGACGGCGGCTGCCCCCCTGAGGACGAGCTCCTGTGCGGATTGGATCTGTGCCTCCTTATTGCCGCTGAGGAGATCCTGTATCAGGGGTATGATATCTTTGGCGGATTCGACATCCGACTGCTTGGATGACCGATTAATGCCTCTGTCATCAACTCTTCCGATATCTCCCCCCCCAAGCAGGATCTCTGCCTTCTCGCTGATGACCGGATCCGGATCTGCAGAGGCGTGTTCAATGAGATACCTTGCATTCTCTCCAATATCCGCAAGGATCAGAAGAGCGGCAAGCTTCTCCTCACGGCTGCCGGCAGCCAGTATCTCTTCGAGAGGGCGGATAACGGCAACATCGAATCGTTTCAGTGCTTCAATAGCTGCAGCTCTGACACCCGCATTATCACTTCCAAGAAGGTTGACCAGATGTGGGATCGCCCTCTGATCGCCTATCTCTCCGAGTGCTTCTGCCGCTCCCCGCCGGATCTCATCTGACGGTCCGTTCAGGGTGGCAACCAGATTCTCCACTGCAGGTCTGCCTATCCGGCCAAGAGCAATGACTGCCTCCCTCTTCACATCTGCCTTCAGATCAGGGAGGCAGGTGATCAGAGGTGATATTGCATCGGTACTTCGTAGTTTTCCAAGCGACCTTGCCGCCATGGCACGCACGGCTCCTTCACCATCAGCAAGAAGAGGGAGAAGATACCTGGCAGCAGATGGTTCTCCAATCTCGCCGATCATCTCTGCCGCCGCTGCACGAACCGGTGGCGACGTATCTGAGAGCGCCCCTATCAGAACCGGGAGGGCCGGTGGGCCGATGGTGAGGAGGGCGTCAAGGGCGATGAGACGGCTCTCTTCATCTCCCTCACTGAGTACACGGAGGAGGGCATTGATCAACGGCTCGGCCTGCTCATCGATCTTCTCAGGTGTGGCAGATCCGATGCCCGCGAGCTTCTCATGGACTGCCGGATCGATCTTCTGAATCACTCTTTGGATCTTAACAAATTTCTTCTCAGGAAAGAGTGCTACCCTCTCCGTTTCATCATTATCTTCACCCTTATCAGGCTTCTCTTCCGGTTTCTCCTCCGAAACCGCTCTCCTCTCCTCTCCCGTACCCTGGTCCATCCTCTTCAGCTGAATTTTTTCATCAGGTGATCGGTTCTTCTTTGAGAGATCGATCGATCCGGCTCCCCGGCTTTTTTCCTGTTTTGTATCCCCTTCTTCATCCCGGTTTCCGGGCCTGAGCGGACGAAAGACCCGGTCGCTCTTTCCAAGCGAGGTGAGAAGTTCTCCTGCACCATTTCGTATCCTGATATCGGGGCTGCTGAGTGCTTCTTCAAGCGGACCGATTGAATACCTGGCGAGACTTCTGAGCGACTCTGAGATCCCTTTTCTAACGCTGTAATAATCATCTCTGAGAGTGTCGATTAACGGTGGAACTGCGGCTCTTCCGATGGCTGCGACCTTCTCCCACTGTTCGGTTGCAATGAAGTACCGTGCCCGCCCGGTATCGTTTGCTGGATACCATCCGAGCCGATCAAGGCTTGATGCCGCCTCCATCCTGACGCTGTAATACTCATCCTCCAATGCGGTGACGAGGCGTGGAATCGCACGTACGTCCCCGATTGCACCCAGCGCCTCAGCCGCCGCCGTCCGGACATTTCCATCCTTATCTGAGAGTATTCCAAGGAGCGGGGCTATAGCCTCGCTGTCACCGAGATTTCCCAGTGTCCGTGCGGCATTGACCCTGGAGACATAGTAATCATCATCGAGAAGCCTGATCAGGATTGGAACTGCTGCACGCCGGAATCGCTGCAGATCCTTCCATTGCCCAAGTGCGATCAGTCGTGCAGCCGCCTCACTCTCGCTCTCCGGGCTGATACGTATTGCATCAAGTGCCTGTGCAGCCCCCCTCCGGGATCGATACGACGGGCTGAAGAGACCTTCTCTGAGGAAAGGCGCATTATTTGATCCGATATGGACGAGGGTTGCGATGATAAGCTCGCTCTTCTCTTCTTCAATATGATGGAGGCACTCAATAAGAGGTGCAGCAGCGGGTGTTCCAATCGAGGCAAGTGCTGCGGCGGCATATTCTCTCTTCCGCCCATCTTCCTTTATCAGAATTCTCATGAGATGAGGGATGGCCGGGGATTCGATCCGGTTGAGGACAAGCGCAGCACAGGAGCGCCTCTTCTCATCCTGATCCACAGCAGCAGCTATAACCCCGGGCAGGGCTCCGGGCATCAGGCTCATCAGGGCAGAGACGGAATTTTCCCGTATCTGTGAATCGGGGGATTCACATGCCCTGATCAGCCCATCAACATCTCCGCGTTCTTTGAGTTTTTCTATATTGGGGCGAAAAATGTCGAATAATCCCATAGCTGTCTCTTCCCGTGATAATTTAGTAGGATATTCTGCCAGAAAAGTCTGCCTGATCAGAAAAAAGTGTTTGTGAATTTGGATCTTCTTTATCTCCTCGAAAGAGGGGACGAGTATCCGTTTATCTCTTCGCTATCGCTCTTTGGATCAGTCCGGTTCGATCGATCTCTCCTTCCTTCCCTGCAAGGATCCTCTCTTCAAAGGTCGGGGCATCTCGCGAATAAAGGATGCCTAATGGAATCCTCCCCTCTCCGGAATAATTCCATTCCCGGACAAGGACTTCAGCTGCCCGCCGGTCTTCAGGGTCATTCCCTTCCAGACGGTAAACATGATCGTCATAACAGGTGTGAACATCATAGAACGTGGCGCAGACCTGCAGCACCTCGACAAATGAGAATCCCTTGTGCTGGATTGCAGCCTTCAGCACCTCTTCCATCCCCTTCTTATCCCGTGAATACGAGCGGGCAATGAACGTCGCTCCTGCAGAGAGCATCAGATCGAGCGGATTGAAGGGATCTTCCTTCACCCCTTCCGGTGTTGACTTCCCTGCAAAACCGGGTGGTGAGGTCGGGGTGTACTGGCCGGTTGTCAGGCCGTACACCCTGTTGTCATGAATGATGACGGTGATGTCAACATTCCTCTTTGCCGCAAATATCAGGTGATCGAGCCCTTCTGCATAGGCATCGCCATCCCCTGCGGAACAGATGATGGTGAGGTCCGGGTTGCCCAGTGATATCCCGGTTGCTACCGGAATAGCCCTTCCATGGATCGCATAGAAGCTGTTCGTCTGCATATAGTCGGCGATCTTTGCATGGCATCCGATACCGGAGACGATGACCGCCTCCTCGCGAGGGATACCGAGATCGGAGAGGACACTCTTTATTGCATGCTGGATGGTGAAATTACCACATCCCGGACACCAGGTATTCTGTGTCTGGCTGATATACTCTGCTCCCTTCATTCTATCACCTCCCTGATGATACCTTCAAGTTCATCGATTGTAAATGGACGTCCATTGACTGATCGGATGTTTCTGTCAGCTGTATAGCCAAACCGTTGGATAAGCGACGCGAGCTGGCCGGTGGCGTTCTCCTCAACGATGATGATCTCTTCTGCTTCATGGAGTGCTTCTGCAAACTGCATGATCGGGAATGGTTCAAGGACGATCGGCCGGACAACCCGGAGAGAGAGGCGTTCACCCACCTCGCGGCAGGCTTCTCCTGTTGACCCAAAGCAGATGACAGCAATTGGTGCATCCGAAATACCATCAACCCTGACACAGCCATACAGCCCCATCTCATTATCCAGGGTTGCCCCTTTTCGTATCAGCTTGACCATTGCAGCTGCGGCTTTCCTCGGCTCTTCTGTTGTGATTCCGTCCTCATCATGGGTATAGGAGTTCACCTTGACGACATTTCCAGGAACCGGCGGGAACCGGAGTGGTGAGATGCCATTATCGGTGGTGCAGTACCGCCTGTATATCCCCTCCCGGTAGTGTGTTGATGGCGAGGGTATCGGAAAATCCGGGTCGATATCGGTTGATGCCGGGTGTTCCCCGAGATTTTTGTCTGAGAGGATGAATGTCGGGCACTGGAACTGCCATGCGAGATGGACGGCACGGGCAGACCACTCATATGCCTCATTCGTCGTGCCCGGAGCGATGACGATGCGTGGAAACTCGCCATGGCCTGCATGAAGGACAAAGCCGAGATCCGCCTGTGAGGAATAGGTCGGCATCCCGGTTGAGGGTCCCGGCCGCATCGCCATCACGATGACAACAGGTATTTCAGCCATTCCTGCAAGCGATACCCCTTCATTCATGAGGCAGAACCCTCCACCCGAGGTTCCTACGGCAACCCGCTTCCCTGCATACGACAGCCCAAGCGCCATCGTGATGACGGCGATCTCATTTTCCGGATGGACGACGATGAGCGGGCTATCCCTGGCAAGATCGGCCATGGTGTGAAGGATCGAGGAGGAGGGCGTCATTGGATAGGATACATATGCGTCCAGTCCCCCCCGGATAAGACCGAGTGCAATCGCATCGTTTCCGGTCATGACAGGCGACTCCTGGGGAGTTTTTATCTCTACGGATCTCCCCTCTCTGCTCTCATGGTAGCCACGGAGAGCCAGGCGGATATTCTCTTCCGCACGCGATCCAAACTCACGCCGGATCGCCTCTTCCATGATCTCCCGTGGAATTCCGGCTGCACGGCAGAACGCACCGATGATAACGGTATTTCGTGCGATTGGTGACGCATTCTCCTCTTTGATGATGCTGGATGCAGGTACGCCTATCCCTTCGGCTTTGGCTACATCTGTGTCATACACGATGATTTCTATACCCGTATGGCGTCGGATCGTCTCCTGATCCATGGCACAGAGGAAGTCCGGGCGGCGGGCGATACCTCCGCAATCCTTCTCGGCTGCACGGATCGTCGCAAAATTATGCCCTCCGCGGATGAGCGACGGGTAATCATAGTACATATACACCCGGTATCCAAGCAGGCCCGCAATCCTTGCGAGGAGGAGACCGCCTCTGTTGATCCCCTCCCCCGCCTGACCACCAATAGAAACAGTAAATTCTGACATTATTCCCTCCTTTTTTCAAGACCGATAACACGTTCAGGATGAGTATAGACCGTAAACCGCCCTTCCCTGGTGAAGCAGATGAGCGTAATACCTGCCGCCTTCGCGGTCGCGATCCCTTGATCTGTTGATGCTGCCCTCGATACGATGATCGGAATCCCGGCATTTGCCACTTTGCCGACCATACCCGATGGCTGCCTTCCTGTACAGCCGATGACACAGCGGGATAGCGGGAGTTTGTTTAAGACCGCATGTCCTACGACCTTGTCAACAGAGTTGTGCCTCCCGATATCCTCACATCGTATCGCCATCTCATCATCGTAAAAGAGAACCGAAGCATGGAGTGCCCCTGTCTTCAGCCAGGCATCTGAATCGATAGCAGCCCTGACATCCAGGATCTTCTCCGGGGCGATCTGCTGCCCTGATTCGACCATGCGTGGAGTGAGCCTGTTTGAGTACCCGCCCGAGGATTCGAGGGTTGCCTGGTACTCCCCGGTTACCGGGGCCTCGACATAGATCCTGTCATCACAGACAGTCACCTCTTTGATACGATCTGCAATCCCTGAACAGATGATGAATCCGGCTCCAAGCTCTCTGAGGTGATCATCGGATGCAACCATCGTCAGGAGCTCCTCATTATTCAGATAGAGTGTAAAGGTGTCTTCACAGACGATCTGATCCTCAATCGTCGTGAATACCTCATTTTTATAGAGGATCCCGGTCTGTTGTATGAGCCTCATCCCGAAACCTCCGCCCTCACCCAGGAACAATACCTGGGATCCCCGTCTTTTACCGGAAGGGCAAGTATCTCCGGTACATCATAGGGATGTATCTCCCTGAGGCGCCTGAATGTCTCCTCTCTTCTGCCGGTCGTTGTCTTGCAGATCAGGAGCATCTCATCTTCAACCTGCACCTCCCCCTCCCATCTGAAGACTGAGCGGATCTCCTGGATGTTGACGCATGCAACAAAGCGCTCATCGACAAGTATCCGGGCGATTGAATCGGCTTTTTCAGCCGGAGCAGTGCATAGTATCAGTTCAATTTCTTCTCCATTCACGTGCATCATACCAACAGATGCAGTCGGGGTTAAAAAAGATTCGGTATTAGTCGGTCCCGCAGCCACTGCATCCGGCGCAGCTCCCCTCCCCCTCTTCCCAGGGCTCAAGCCCCATCTTCTCGAGATAATTGTTGATTGCGGCGTGTATCGCCTCTTCAGCAAGAACCGAGCAGTGGAGTTTCTGTGGGGGGAGCCCTTCAAGTGCCTCAGCCACGGCTTTGTTTGAGATCTCCCATGCCTCCTCAAGGGTCTTTCCTTTGATCATCTCCGTTGCCATCGATGAGGATGCAACAGCTGCTCCGCATCCGAAGGTCTGAAATGATGCATCTTCAATGACATTATCATGAATTTTGAGGAATATCCGCATGATATCGCCACATTTCTGGTTACCGACCTCACCGATGCCGTCAGCATCGGGTATCTCCCGCTGGTTCCGGGGGTTGTTGAAATGATCCATCACTGTCTCTGAGTACATACGCTTCACCTTGTTCGCAGTTCTTTTGGCGTTAATGGTGACATATCCCTGAGTCGCTGTACGACCGTTGGAACGACCCCAAGGACATAGTCTATATCTGCTTCTGTCGTCTCCTCGCCAAGTGTCAGGCGTAGTGATCCATGGGCCTGTTCATGAGGAAGGCCGCAGGCGAGGAGCACATGGGAGGGATCAAGAGAGGCGGAGGTACAGGCGCTCCCTGTTGATGCCGCAATCCCGTTGGCATCAAGGAGGAGGAGGATCGATTCTCCCTCGATATAGTCGAAGATGATGTTGACATTGTTTGGGAGCCGTTCGGTGGGATGGCCGTTGAGCCTGCTCTTTGGGATCGTCAGAAGCCCGTCAATGAGTCTTTTCCGGAGCTTTTTCATCCTCTCAGCCTTCTCCGACATCATTGCGGCTGCACGCTCGATAGCCGCACCGAGGCCGACGATTCCGGGGACATTTTCGGTACCCGCCCGCCGCCTCTGCTCCTGCGCACCTCCATACAGAAGGGGATCGATCCGCAGGCCACGCCGGATAAAGAGTGCTCCCACTCCCTTTGGTCCGCCGAACTTATGTGCTGAGATGGAGAGGAGATCAACATTCATCGTTCTCACATCGACAGGAATCTGGCCGATAGCCTGGACTGCATCGCTATGGAAGATAATCTTATGCGATCGTGCAATCTCTCCGATCTTCTGAACAGGCTGAATGGTCCCGATCTCATTGTTTGCAAGCATCACCGAGATGAGGATGGTATCGGGTCTGATCGCCTCCTCAACACTCTCCGGAGATACCATTCCGTACTCATCGACGGGAAGATATGTGATCTCAAACCCCTCTTTTTCAAGTGCCTCGACGGTATGCAGGACAGCATGATGTTCAATTGCGGTTGTGATAATATGGCGCCCTTTCTTCCCATGCGCTGATGCTATCCCGCGTATTGCCCAGTTATCAGACTCCGTCCCCCCGGATGTGAAGAAGATTTCCCTTTCATCTGCTCCAAGTGCTGCCGCGACCTTCCGGCGTGCCTCTTCTATCGCGGTGCGCGAGCTTCTGGCAATGCTATAGAGCGATGATGGATTCCCGAAATGCAAAGAGAAGTACGGGAGCATTGCGGAAACCACATCCGGGTGTGTTCTGGTCGTGGCTGCATTATCCAGATAAATTTCATGTTTATTTTCCATCTCAGCCCTCGTATCATAGTATCTTCCAATGGTGCAATAACCTTTTGTCAAGGGGAATATACCTTCCACATACGTGATTCTTAAGTACACCAAGGAAGAACAGTACCTCGTATGTACGCAAAACGCCTTGACAACCTTCCACCCTATCTGTTTGCACGCATTGATGAGATGAAAGATGAAAAGAGGCGTGCCGGTGTAGATGTCATCGATCTCGGTGTTGGAGATCCTGATCTCCCGACACCACCGCATATCGTCGAGACCCTCTGCACAGCTGCCCGTGACCCGGCGAACCATCATTATCCATCATATCTTGGTCTTCCGACGTACCGGGAAGCAGTTGCGTCATGGTACAAAGGACGTTTTGGTGTCACCGCTGATCCGAAGAGTGAAGTGATCACCCTTATTGGTTCAAAAGAGGGGATCGCCCATGTTCCGGAGGCATTCGTCAATCCCGGCGATGTCGTCCTTGCAACCGATCCCGGATACCCGGTCTATAAGACCTCGACCCTCTTTGCGGAAGGTATCTGCCATCCCCTCCCTCTCCTTGAAGAGAATGGCTTCCTCCCGGATCTTGCATCAATTCCAAAGGATATTCTCGAGAAGACGAAACTCTTCTTCTTTGGATACCCGAACAACCCGACATCAGCCATCGCTCCTCTCTCGTTCTTCAACGAGGTCGTTGAGTTTGCACGGGAAAACAATATCGTCGCCGTCCATGACAATGCCTACTCTGAGATAACCTTTGACGGATATACTGCCCCTTCGTTCCTTGAGGCAGATGGTGCATTTGAGGTTGGAATCGAGATGCATTCACTCTCAAAGACCTACAATATGACAGGATGGCGTCTTGGAATGGCTGTTGGAAACAAGGAGATCATCGCCGGTCTCGGCAGGGTCAAGACCAACATCGACTCAGGTGCTTTCGATGCGGTTCAGCTTGCCGGTGTCACTGCCCTTACCGGACCTCAGACCTGTGTCGCCGAGGCATGCAGCATCTACCAGGAGCGGCGTGACGTCCTTGTCAAAGGACTTCGCAGTCTCGGATATGAGGTTCAGGCTCCGAAGGCAACCTTCTATGTCTGGCTGAAGGTGGATGACTCGATGGCGTTTGCCGCCCGCCTCCTCGATGAGGCCGGGATTGTCGCAACACCCGGCGTCGGGTTTGGGGCGAGTGGTGACGGGTATGTCAGGTTTGCCATCACCCGGTCTGTTGAGCGGATCACCGAGGCGGTAGGCCGTATGGAGGGGATGAGGCGATGACCCTCCGACTCCCCGCCCATCTCTCCATAAGAAATGGCCATCTGGTAACCGGGAAGCATGATCTCGTCGATCTGGCAGAACGCTATGGAACACCCCTGTATGTCATCAATGAAGATCATATCGTCTCTAATTTCGAACGGTTCCAGTCAGCCCTGGCCAGCTACTACCCCGGAGTTCAGATCCTCTATGCAGCCAAAGCAAATGGTAACCTTGCCGTTCTCCGTGCACTTGCCAGAAAAGGTGCAGGTGCCGATGTCTTCTCCTCAGGTGAACTGACCCTCGCCCTTCGTGCAGGGATGAAGCCTGAACGCCTCCTCTTCAATGGCACCTCAAAATCAACGGATGATCTCAGGCTTGCGGTTGAGAGTGGTGTTCGTGTATCCATCGACTCCATTGATGAACTCAATCAGCTCTCAAAGATCGCATCTGAAGCGAAGAAGACGGTTCCTATCGCATTCCGGGTGAATCCTGCACTTGAGGTGCCGACACACCCAAAGATCGCAACAGGCCTTGCAACAACGAAGTTTGGAATACCTGCCGGCGAGATCATCGCTGCATATGCGGCAGCACGTGATGCACCCTATGTCATTCCCGTCGGGATGCACTGCCATATTGGATCACAGATCCTTGATGTTGAACCATTTGCCCGTGCCGCTGCTGTAATGGCGGATCTTGCAGGTGAGGTGACCGCGCTTGGCGTTACGCTCGAGTTCATCGATCTCGGCGGCGGCCTTGGTGTGCCGTACCACCGTGAGACTGATGTTGCTCCGACACCGGAAGAGTATGCAGCCGCCGTCATGCCTGTCTTTGTTGAAGGGATGATGAAACACGGGATCTCACCACAGCTCTGGGTCGAGCCGGGCCGATGGCTCCTTGCGGAGTCGACGGTTCTCCTCACCAGGGTCAACTCGGTGAAGCGTGCTTTTAAGACGTTCGCGAATGTCGATGCAGGTTTCAACCTTCTCCTACGGCCTGCAATGTATGACTCATGGCATGAGGTGATCATGGCAAACAAGGCGGACCAGCCGGGTGAAGAGAAGGTGACGGTCGCAGGTCCCATCTGTGAGACCGGAGACATCATCGCAGAGGATCGCCTCCTGCCGGAACCGGTCGCAGGCGATCTCATTGCGATTCTTGACACCGGAGCATACGGGTATGCCATGGCATCCCAGTATAATGGACGGCCGCGATCTCCTGAGGTGATGGTAAAGGGAGATCATGCCGAGCTTGTCCGACGGGGCGAGACGATCGATGATCTCTGTGCTACGATGCTGATCCCTTCATGGCAGCAGGAGTGAGAGGTTCTCTGTGAGGTTTCATTACGCCCTCGTTGATGATATCCTCAGCAGAGAGGAGTTTGATCGTCTTGTCGAGGAGAAGGCCGCTTTATATGGTGGTGCCATTGATGAGACGGCAGCCGCCCTTCTCGTCGTTGAGGATATCGGCAGGGCCCATCAGAAGATAGGATCGATCACCCCCTCCCCCTCTCTTGTCTCCCTCTATGGCAGGGTGATGCGTCTCACCGAACCCAAAGAGTTTACCCGTGATGACGGCTCAGTCGGATGTGTCGCCAGGGTCGAACTCGCCGATGAGACAGGAAGTATCATCCTCGTCCTCTGGGATGAAAAAGCGGCGGGTATTCATGAAGTCGGGACAGGTACTGTCCTTGAGGTGATCGGGCGTCCGAAGGAAGGAAAAAAAATCGAGATTCATGGCCTTGCCGTCCGTGTCACCGGTGTTGAGATCCATGTTCCGGTACAGAAAGAGTCCTCCCTCCCCTCCGAAGCTGATATCGATGCACGAATTCTCGCGATCCAGCCACCACGAGCCTTCGTTCGGAGAGATGGGGGTGAAGGAATCATCTGCGAGGCGATCATCGGGGATCCGACAGGCTCAGCGCGGCTTCTTGGCTGGGATTCCACCCTCTTTGATACCCTCCGCGAGGGTGCATCTGTCAGGATAACCGGTGCAAAGCGTCGTTCGACGGATGATGGTGTCGAGTATCTCCTTGACGAGGGATCAGCGATCATTCCGCTTGATAACGAAATTGGTCTCCTCCTGACTCCGCCGGGTGAGGTGATGGATAAAGGCGTCTACTCTGTTCGTGGTCAGATCACCACCGTCCATCCGGCCCGCCCCTTCACCACACGGAAGGGGGATGCTTCATGGGTTCGGAATCTCTTTATTGACGGCCCGCTCAGGATTGTGATCTGGGGTGAGCGGGCGAGGGATCCGTTCTTCCCTGGTGAGATGATTGAGGTTTACAATGCATCGGCACGACTGAACCGTTATGGTGATGTGGAATTATCTGTCGGTTTTGGGAGTGCCATCAGCGTTATCCCGAACCTTTCCTGTGATGTTCAGATTGAAGGGGTGATCGTCCTATCTCCTGAAGGGGTTGCTTTCGCTGCTGACGGGAATCTCTATATTCCTGAATCAAAAGACCTAATGATCGCCGGACGATACCGGTTGAAAGGGAGGCTTTCTGGTGTACGACTCTCTGTTGATGAGGCCGAGCTCATCGTCACCGATCCCAGGGATCTCGGGGCTCGTGCAGATGAACTTGTTTCACTTTCACCCCCTGCTGTCAGGTATTGATAACCTCTCCCTGAGAATATCAGATCATATCTCAGCACAGGAGTAAGAAGATATTATGTCATTAATAGAACTGGAAGATGTCCCGGGTATCGGTCCTGCAAGTGCAGAGCGGCTTCGTGAAGCCGGATATTGCACGGTGGAGAGTATCGCCACCGCTACAACAGCTGATCTTGCCGAGGCTGCAGAACTTGGTGAGGCGACTGCAAAAAAGATCATCAAGGGCGCACGGGAGATCGCCGATATCGGTGGCTTCAAGACCGGAACGGATGTCCTTATCAAGAGGCAGGATGTACGAAAACTCAGGTCATTTGTTCCTGAGTTCGATGAGCTCCTTGGCGGAGGGATCGAGACCCAGGCGATCACCGAGCTCTATGGGGAATTTGGATCCGGAAAGAGCCAGATCGTCCATCAGATGGCGGTTAACTGCCAGCTTCCTGAAGAGTGTGGCGGCCTGGCAGGGAGCTGTCTCTATATCGATACTGAAAATACCTTCCGGCCTGAACGTATCACCCAGATGGTGGAGGGGCTTTTGGTCGACTGTGAGGTGGGAACCCCTGCCGAGTTCCTTGAGAATATCCATATTGCACGGGCACACACCTCGGATCACCAGATGCTCCTCATCGATAGCGCGCGGGATCTTGCAAATGAGAAGAGGGATACAGATAAACCTATCCGGCTTATTATCGTTGATTCACTCACCAGCCACTTCCGTGCAGAGTATGCGGGGCGGGGGACACTTGCACCACGACAGCAGAAACTGAACCGCCATATGCACGAACTCTTCAAGCTCGTCGATGAGCATAATGCAGTCGCCCTCGTCACCAATCAGGTTATGTCAAACCCCGGTGTCTTCTTTGGAGATCCGACAAAGCCGATTGGTGGAAATATCGTTGGTCATTCGGCGACATTCCGGCTTTACCTGAGGAAGAGCAAGGCTGGCAAAAGGATTGCACGGCTCGTTGACAGCCCGAACCTCCCTGAAGGCGAAGCAACCTTCATGGTTGAGAAGGCAGGAATAAAACCGTGTTAAAGGCCCTTGTCTGTGATATTGACGGCACATTGACCGATGAGAACCGAAGGATCAATACCCGTGCGATCGAGACGATCCGCCTCCTCCTGGATAGGGACATCCCGGTCGTTCTTGCTTCCGGGAATACCATCTGCTTTCTTGATGCAGTTGCCCGGATGATCGGGACGGGTGGTGCAGCCATCGGTGAAAACGGAGGGGTATTTCAGACCGGCTATGATGGCGATCCTGTTGTGACGGGTGACCGTTCGATCTGCCTTCTGGCTTATGATCGCCTCTCATCCCATTTTGGAGATCAGGGGAAGAATCTCATTCCGTACAGCATGCATCTTCGATATGCGGATGTTGCATTTGCAAAGACTATCCCGGCAGGGGAGGTCAGGGATGTCCTGGCCGATATGCCGGTGAAGGTGATCGACACCGGATTTGCAATCCATCTTCAGTCGCCCGGTGTTTCGAAGGGGACCGCGCTTAAGGAACTTGCTCCGCTCCTCTCCCTCTCTCCGGAAGATTTCCTCGCTATCGGAGACTCGGATAATGATATTGAGATGCTGGAATCTGCGGGGTATGGAATGACGATGAAAAATGGAACTGCCGGTCTGAAAAAAGTTGCTGATTGTATTATCGAGCGCTCTTATGGTGATGGTTTCTCTGATGGAGTTTTATCTGCCCTTGAACGCTTTCTATAATCTGATTATCTGAGCATATACCGGTCAACAACGATATAGTCCTTTATATCCTTCACTGCTTCAAACGGGACGAGCATGCAGTTGTTATCCAGCTTATAGCTTGAGGCATCAAACCCGGCTTCGGGCAGCACGACCAGGTTGATCACCTGACCACTGTCAACATCAATCATAATATTTTTTAGTTGCCCGATCACCTTGCCATCACTACTCATGATCTTCTTCCGCCGAAGCGTACGAGCAAAAGCCAAAGTCATAGAAAGATGGTTGGTTGATAAGTATATAAATTATTCTCATTTTTCCAAAAAGAAGAAGTTACAGGGTGGGAAAGACCCGGATAATATCAGACTGGGTGAGGATGCCGACCGGCTTTCCATCCTCGACAACGATCAGCCTTCCGATCTCACGCTCTTTAAACCTGCGTATCACCTCATACAACCTGGTATCTCCATCAGCCTCGATAACTTCATGGGTCATTACGGTACTGATGGGAGTATCGAGGGGAAGGTTGCGATCAATTGCCTTGATGATATCTGTCAGGGTGACAATGCCGATGAGCTCCTCCCCCATGATGACCGGGGCTCCATGAATTTTGTGCCTGTTGCAGATGGTTATCGCTTCATGAATTGATGTTTCTGGTGCCATACTGATGAGGGGAGCGCTCATATAGTGGCGGATCGACTTCTTTGGGAGTGATGTCATCTCGGATATTGAGATAAGAAGCGCGCCCTGAATCTCATCCCTGCCGAAGACCTCACCGCGGATCATCAGTTTGTTCACAGGTGTCGGGCCGATGGTAATCTCTTCTCCGATTGCGAAATTTCTGACATTACCTATTATCCTGATCAGGGAGTGGCAGAGATCCGGGTGGCAGAGGGTGGTAAAGTCTATCTCTGTCACTTTAATCCCCTTTATCACCTCCCCGTCTTTTTTTATTGTCACCTCAGCCTCATCATCTGTCGGCTTAATATTCAGCTCCTTATATGCCTCTGCGGTTGGATGATACCCGCCTTTTGGCCCCGGAACTCCGTCAACAAGGCCAAGGGCTTTTAAAGCCTGCATCTGGTTTCGAACAGTTCCCGGATTTCGTTTTATGATATTTGCGATGTCATCTCCTTTCACGGGATGAGAATGTTGATGATAGAGGGAGATTAATGTAATAAGAATATCTTTCTGGATGAGTGAGAGATCCATAATGATTGTTCATTTATATACAAATAAATAGCTTGGGGATACGTCGCTGATGTTTGATACAATACCAACCGTTCCGACGGCAGATGAAGTACTCGACAGGAGTTTTCGCCGTGCGGCAAAGAAGATGCGCAAAAAGAACAATAAAGATCGAGCCAATGAAGAGTTTGTCAGAGCGATCACCCAGGCGGTTCATGATAAACTGGTGGCGATCATCCAGTCATTCCCTGAATTTCATACTCTCCCCCCGTTCTATCGGGATCTTGTCGACATCCTCTTTGATATCGAGGAGATGAGAAAGGCATTTGGCGCTGTCGGCTGGGCGGCATGGCACACCCGTGATAAAGGCAAGGAGATCGCAAAGACGATGCGCCATACTCCTGACAGCCTTGCCGCACGTAAACAGGCAGTGGCACGGATCGCTTCGATGGTTCACCAGATCGATAAGGATCTCAGGTTTTTAAATGATGCACGCAACATCCTCCGGAAACTTCCGGTCGTCTCACCGGATGAGTTTACGGTCGTCATCGCCGGGTATCCGAATGTCGGAAAGAGCTCTTTCATCAGGCTCGTCTCAACAGCGACCCCCGAGGTGGCATCATATCCGTTCACCACAAAAGGGGTCGTTGTCGGTCACCGCCAGGTGACCCGACGGGAGAGGATACAGTTCATCGACACACCTGGTATCCTGGATACTGCCGGGCGAACCGAGAGGAACCGGATCGAGCGGCAGGCCCTTAACGCCCTCATCTATGTTGCAGATCTCATCATCTTTATCATCGATGCCAGTGCCCATTGCGGCTATGATCTTGAGACACAGGAACTGCTTCTTGAGGAGGTCAGGGAGCTGGCGAAGGTCCCGGTCATCGTCGTTGCCAACAAATCGGATTTGGCCCGTTATGAAGGGGTTTTGAATATGTCAACAGTGACAGGAGAGGGGGTTGAGGAGGTTCTGGAGGCCGCTCTTAAAGAACGAACACCCACGACCACTCCGATACCAGCATACACCCTGCCAGAAAACCAAGAATAACCCCTCCGTTTAATGGTGGAAGCCCTGCCTGTGGTTTTCCGGAAAAGACCATTGTAAGGAGGACGAAAAGCCCGACAAAGGTTCCGGCGGCAGCTCCAATCGCCGGAACAGGGCTTTCGAGAAAGGTGAATGCAGAAACAACAAGAATTGCAGGCATGATTGCATCTCCCATACCCATAAGAAATGTGCTCCTCTCTTTTTTCTTCCCTTCCTCTGCAGGTGGGGGAGATATCTTCTCATATGTGCCGGTGAAATGTCGATCCTTTGGTATAATAAACAGGATTGGCATCTTCTGCTCCATCACCCCTTCGGCAAGCGTGATCATATGCTTTGTCCGGTAGACTGAGATGGCATCATAGATGGCAAGGGCCGCGAGCAGGATGATCACCGGCATGATCGCAAGCGAGGCACCAAAGATTGCCGCGACACCAGAGGCGAGGATAATGCCGAGCGCGTCGATGACATACCATCGGGGGTACCTGTAGAGGAGCCCGATGGAGACTCCTGCAAAGAGGATGGCACCAGGTATGGTGATGATATCATCTCCGAAAACGTGGTGGAGGATCGCAGAATAGACATAGATGTAGGTGAGGAAGATTGACCCACCGATGATCAGACTGATCAGATTCTGTTTTGCCGCGCGTATGAGGAGAAGAAGGATGGCGGTGAATGTCAGGAGAATGGCAAGGAAAATGAAGGGATTTGCCATTGAATCGGGATCCTCAAATGCGGTTAATCCTGCACCTTCAACAGGTCCGGCAAGAAGTACTCCACCGATGATAACGGCGAGGAGGATGATCGGCATGCCGATGATAGCAGGTAGATTTTGCTGATCCATAAGAGTCTGCTCCGGATAGGTAGCTTAATTATTATGGTTCTTCTTATGGTAAAACATGGACGCTCGTGATTCTCTCTGGGATGGTATCCTCATCGTCGTGCTGGTCCTCTCGACACTGATGCTCGTCCTCCGGCTCTGGCAGGATATTACTATCGTGGTCGCAGCAACGCTGATGATGCTCTCACTGGGAGGTCTCTTCTTCTCACTCGGATTAAAGATTCGGCGTTTGGAAGAGAGTATCATCTCCCGGGAAAGGACAATGCGGGTAAATCTTGAAGAGATCTCTTCAAGCCTCAGCCGCAAGCATGAACGCATTATTGAACAACTTGGTGTGATCGTCGATGGTATGAACCGCCGGTACCGCTAACGGATCCATATATGGGAGTACCTATTCGTCCTCTCCTTGAAGGGTACCGCCATCCCGTCGGGTGGGAGGAGCTTAAAGGAGTGGCAGCCATCGATGCACATAATGCACTCTATCAGTTTATCTCGATCATTCGACAGCCTGATGGAACCCCGTTGAAGGATACAGAAGGAAGAATTACCTCCCATCTCTCGGGAATCCTCTTCCGGACTGCACATCTCCTTGAGAAGGAGATCAGCCCTGTCTATATCTATGACGGTTCTCCACCGGATCTTAAGCAGAAGACCATATCAGAGAGGCGCGAGGTGCGTGAAGCCGGGCAGGCGAACTGGGAGGATGCTCTGAGACGGGGTGACACCGAGGCCGCGTATCGTGCAGCTATGGCCTCGTCCCGGATCGATCATGCGATCATCGGGAGCAGTCAGCGGCTTCTGGATGCACTTGGCATCCCCTGGATGCAGGCCCCCTCTGAAGGTGAGGCTCAGTCTGCAGCACTCATCGAATCCGGAGTAGCGACCTACTCGGTCTCACAGGATTATGACTCACTTCTCTTTGGAGCATCGGTTCTTGTCAGAAACCTTACCGTCTCCGGGAAGCGGCGAATACGGGGGAAGCAGCAGACGATCTCTCCTGAGCGGATATATCTCCCCGAGCTCCTGGATGGCCTTTCGATGACAAGGGAGATGCTGATTGATATCGCTATCCTCGTCGGAACCGACTTCAACGATGGGATCTATGGGATAGGCCCGAAGAAGGCCGAGAAGATTGTTCGTGAAGGACGATTTGATGAGGTGCTCAGGGAGAAGGATCCGGCATTTGATCCCGATCCCGTCCGGGAGTTCTTCCTCTCCCCCCCGGTCACCAGAGAGTATCGGCCGGAATGGCGACCCCCGGATCCGGAGGGTGTGAGGGAGATGCTGATCGAGGAGTATGGCTTCTCTGCTGATCGCATCTCAGGAGTACTGGAGCGGATTGCCCCTTCCCGCTCATCTTCCGGCCAGAAGCGCCTTGATCAATGGTTCTGATACAATAAGGCTGAATAAAACCAAAAGCAACTATCAACTATGACACCCGACGAGTATCATATCGCGCTATCAGAATCAACCACCCCGCTCATCATCGGGGTTGCGGGGGATAGTGGTTCCGGAAAGACGACATTTACTAATCTCATCCGGGTTATCCTTGGGCCATCGGTTGTCGGAACGATCACCCTCGACGACTACCACAGATATGATCGGGAGGAGCGTGCAGAGAAGAGGATCACCCCCCTCCATCCGGATGCAAATCGCTTCGATCGTCTCGCCTCTGATCTTGCCGATCTCCGATCAGGAAAGGTGATATCCAAGCCCGTCTACAACCATGAGACCGGCACCTTTGATCCGGAGGTTCGGTTTGCTCCCCGGAACATCATTATCATCGAAGGACTGCACCCCCTCTTCAATGAGGAGCTGCGATCATTAATTGATATCTCGATCTATGTTGATCCCGATGATGATGTCAAATTTGCATGGAAGCTCAGGCGTGATGTCGGGGATCGGGGCTACCGCCGTGAGGAGGTTCTTGCAGAAATCGAGGAGAGAAAGCCTGATTTTGAAAAATACATCGCTTTCCAACGGAAATACGCAGATATAATCATCAGGATCGAGGAGAGCAGCTGCGCTTTGCCCGATGATTCCTCACTCTACAGGGTATCTCTTCTCCAGGCTATCCCGGTTGGTTGTGTCCCTGCGGTTCCGTTTACCCTTGATCTCGCACGGATCCTCCCGTGTGCAGACGGGCCTTTCAGCATCGGATCAGGTGAGGTGATGCTTGATGACCGCCGGCTCTCCTCACTGACTCTTGATGGGTATCTCCCTTTCGGCTTCGCCCGTTCACTTGAGGAGAGTATCGAGGAGCAGACCACAATATGCGCTCTCCCTTTCTTCCCGGGGAGAACGATCACCCCGACGAACGTGGTTGCTCTCCTCATTGCGTGGCGTATCATCTGCAGGCGATGTTCTCTCACCGAAGAGCCGTTCTGACCGGTGAATCTATTTACGCTCAACCGTACTATCTGATACAATGGATCGGTGGGAGCACTTCCTGGTCATCGCCCGTGATCTCGGGGGCATCCTTCAGTTTATGGGGTTTGCCTCTTCGGCCCCTCTCCTGATCACAGCATATTATCATGAGTGGGATGTTCTTTTGGCGATGGCGATCGTTCCCATCATCTTCTTCCTCACCGGCAGTCTCCTCAGGAATGCGCCACCTTCAAATAAGCAGGCACGCCTCTCGGTCTCTCTCAGCTCTGTTGCTGTTGTCTGGCTCTTTGCAGCTATTATCAGTGCACTCCCGTTCCATCTTACCCTTGGAATGCCCTATCTTGACTGTGTCTTTGAGGCGATGTCCGGATGGACGACGACAGGCCTGACCATGATCAGCGGACTGGATGATCTTCCAAAGACACTCCTCTTCTGGCGATCCTTTATGCAATGGATGGGGGGTATCGGGATTGTTGCTTTTACTATCGCAATGGTCAATCGATCTGGCCTTGTTCAGAGGGGGATGTACCGATCTGAGGCACGATCAGAATCTTTCCTGCCAAGTGTCGTTGATACCGGGGTCTATATGTGGAAGATCTATATTGTTCTGACACTCGCCGGAATCGGACTGTTGCTCTTCTCCGGTGTGGGTCTCTGGGATGCGCTGAATCTTTCTCTGGTCGCGATTGCGACAGGCGGGTTTACGATGTATGATGCAGGCATCGCACATTATGATAATTATCTGATGGAGCTCCTTCTCATCCCCATCATGATCGCAGGCGCTCTTCCATTCAAACTCTATTTTCTCCTCTATTCAAAGAAAGTCTTTGCTTTTGTCCGGGATCGCCAGGCAGCCCTGCTCCTTGCCATCATTGGGTGCGGTCTTCTCTTCATCACATCTGATCTCATCTATCAGAGTGGTCTTCCTGCATCAGATGCCATTCGCTATGGTCTCTTTATGTCTGTATCTGCTGCGACGACCACAGGGTTTCAGAATACCGATCCCGGGCTCTGGCCGAGTGCGACCATCCTCTTCCTCTCAGCCATGATGATCATCGGAGGGTCGGCCGGGAGTACTGCCGGGGGCCTGAAACTTGAACGTGTGGTGATCTGTTATGAGGGTCTCATATGGTGGTTCCGGCGCATCTTCATCTCCGGACGGGCGATTATTCCTTTCCGGCATGAAGGCCGGAGCATACCGAAGATGGTCGCGGAGTATGAGGTCTCAAAGAATATGCTGATCATCGTACTCTACTTCATCATCGTCTTCGCAAGCACCGTATTCATCCTCTTTTTTGAAGGTGCTGGATATGATACCAGTCATGTCATCTTCGATGTCATCACAGCCGCCTGCAATAATGGGATCAGTACCGGCCATGTCTCTGCGGATATGTCGGCAATCTCCAAGATCTTCTTTATTCTCCTGATGTGGATCGGGCGGCTTGAGGTGATCCCGGTCATCGTTCTCTTCATGGGCATTCTGAAAGGATTTGACCGGGCGTGAGGTTGACAATCATTGTGGAGTTATCACAAGTTCTATACTCTTTTACACCCAACCTCAACAGTAATGAGACAGATTGCCCTCTATGGGAAGGGCGGTATCGGGAAATCGACGACTTCGGCGAATCTCTCGGCTGCATGGGCTGAAAAAGGGCTGGATCTCCTTCAGATAGGATGTGATCCAAAACATGACAGCACCCGGATGCTGATGAACGGGCGTGTGATCCCGACGGTCCTCGATGTGATTCGTGAGAAGCAGAAGGACATATCCGTATCGGATATCGTCTTCACCGGATACCGGGGTGTCCGGTGTGTTGAAGCCGGAGGACCTGAACCGGGAATCGGATGCGCTGGCAGGGGTATTATCGCGACGTTCCAGCTCCTTGAGAAGCTTGGGGCCCTCAAGGGCGATCTCATCGTTTATGATGTCCTTGGTGATGTTGTCTGCGGTGGATTTGCAATGCCGATGAGAGAAGGATACGCAGAAGAGATCTATCTTGTCACATCAGGCGAGCTGATGTCCCTCTATGCGGCAAATAATATCGCAAAGGCAATTGCCCGCCTCAGCGCCAATAAGAGGAGCAGTGTCCGACTTGGCGGAGTGATCGGCAATGGAAAGAATATTGTCGATGAGGAGGATCTCGTCAGTGAATTTGCTGAAAGTATCGGATCCCGCATGATTACATTCATCCCCAGATCCCCGACGGTCCAGCAGGCCGAGCTGAACAAGAAGACGGTTGTCGAATATGCCCCGGAATCTTCTCAGGCGGAAGTGTACCGGCGCTCTGCTGATATTATTCTTCAGAATACGACATTCCATATCCCAACACCACTCTCGATGGATGATCTTGAATCACTCGCATACCGATATCTCAAGGAATGAAGGGTGCACCTTAACCGGTGTCCTCTCTGTCACCTGTTTTTTGCAGGATGCCGTCACGGTGATACATGGTCCGACCGGCTGCACCCATCATAACGCCTCACTTCTCCATGCATCACTTGCCGAGAACGACTGTTTTGATATACCCCTCCTTGTATCAAGCAATGTCAGCGAAGAGGAGGTGATCTTCGGCGGTGAGGGGGCACTGATGCAGGCGATCCGCTCTGCAGAATCCTACAACCCATCCCTCATCTGTGTCGTCTCCACCTGTATCGCAGAGACCATCGGTGATGATACAGCCGCTGTCTGCAGGGAGTCACGGGGTGTTCCGGTTGTCCATATTCCGGGATCCGGGTTTCTTGGTGGTGGCTTCTCTGATGGAATACAGAATGCACTCATGAGCCTGATGGATCTCTCGTCCCCTGATCTCCATTCCACTGAGGAAGGTGTGATGATCGTCGGTGAGAAGAATCTTGAATATGAGGCGGAGGAGAACTATGCTGAAGTTGCCCGCCTCCTCTCCCTCCTCGATATCGACTCAGGCCTCAGGTTCGTCCGGAGGATGCCCGCGGGAGACTGTTCCCGGATCAGTTCCGCCCGCTACGCAATCCTGCGCGATCCCTCACTTGATCCGATAGGATCTGCTCTCTCTTCCCGTTTTGGAACCGAGATCATTTCTGGTTTCCCCCTCGGGCTGGAGGGGAGTCTCCGGTTCCTCCGTCAGGCAGGGGATATGGCGGGAATAGACGCTCTTCCTGCGATCCGGGATGAGGAAGGGATGCAGGATGATCTTGTGGCGACATTTTCTGATCTTGCAGGTATTTCAGTCTCGATTAATACTTCTATGGCCGATCCTGGTGTTCTCCAGGTTGCACGTACGGTCATGGACTCACTCGGTATGGTAGAGGAAGACCCGGGAATCCCCCTCCCTCTCCCGTTTGATCCACCCGTCGGAACCACCGGTGTCCGGAGGATGCTCCAGAGCTGGCGGAGGGGTATTTCACGTGCCTGAATGTATCAATCCCATCTGGCCATGTGCCCTGACAGGGGCTGTCGCGTTTCTTGCCGGTTATACCGGGATATCTGTGGTGATTCACGGGTCGAGCGGCTGTTATTATTATCCAAAATCCCTCATCAGAACCCCTCTCTTCGGTTCGTTCATTCTGCACGATGAGGTCGTCTTCGGAACCGGAGAACGGCTTCGATCAGTTGTTGCAGAGGTTTCAAAAAGGGGGGGGCGGGTCGCGGTTGTCAACTCCTGTGTTCCTGCCCTGATGGGTGAGGATCTCGCCCCGTATCTTGATGGGTATTCTGCTCTCTTCGTTGATGCACCAGGATTTCTAGGGGGGGTCGAGACAGGCTATCGTATCGCCGGAGAGACGCTGATGGGAGAGGCGGCAATAACCGGAGATGGAGCGAATATCGGGGGTGTCTGCCTTCTTGATCCCTTCTGGCGGGGTAATCTGCATGAAGCAAGGAGAATGCTTGCACGTGCCGGTATTCCCGTCGGGACAGTTGTCGCAGCTGATCATATTAAGGCTGTCTCTCATGCCTCCCCTCTGACGGTGATGGTCAATCCTGATTATCCCGCGATTATTGGCGAGGATTCCGGGTCACTCCTCGGCATATCATCATGCAGCGATACGATCATGCGGGTTTCGGAGAGGGTACCCGGTGCGGATCCCTCCCCTCTTCTTGATGAATGCAGACTTGCTGAGGAGCGTGCTATCACCGCCTGTGAGAAATATCTGAGGCGGCACGATCCCCCGGTTGCCGCCATCGCCGCACAGGCAGGATACGCTTCGTTCTTTGGTGAAATCCTGACAACGTATCTTGGAGCCGACTCTCCGCTCATCCTTCCAAGAAATGACTCTTCTGGTGTGGCTGTCACGGATTATGCCACAATCGCCGATGCTCTCTCCTCTGATGAATATACGCTTATCCTTGGATCAAGCTATGAGCATCAGATGCAGCCCTGTGCAGCATTCGTTGGTATCACCCCTCCACAGAGGGGAAGGGTGATCCTTGGAAGCCCGCCCCTTGCAGGTAGTGAAGGGATGCTCAACGGGGTTGAGATGATCCTTAACGCCTGCATGGACCGGAAGAAAAAAGTCTGATTTGATCCGGTGTGAGAGACGGGATGGCCCCGTCTCCGTTACCGGTATGATCCTGTTCAGCCGTGAAGCCAGTAGTTGACCTTGTCAGGGTTGGCTGCAATCCATGCCTGGGCGGCTTCCTTGTCAGGGACACCGTCTTCAATGGCAGTCATAACTTCTGCAATGTCATCGCCGGTCCACTCGAACCGTTCGATGATGGCATATGCTTCAGGCTGGTCCTCTTTGAGTCCGAGACGGGCGATAGTGACGACATCTTCAGCATCGCCATAGACACCCTTTGGATCATCAAGGAACTTTAGGTCCCAGCGGCCGAACTTCCAGTGTGGAGCCCATCCGGTGACGACGACCCACTCCTCGCTGTTGATGGCTGATCGAAGTTCAGCTGCCATGCCTGCACCGCTGCTTGCAACAAGCTCATAATCGAGATCGTACTCTTCAATGGCGTTCTCTGTTGCAGTCATAATTCCTGCGCCAGGGTCGATTCCGATGATCTTTCCATCAAAGTTCTCCACAACGCCGTTCATCTCCTCAATGGAGTCGATAGTGACGTATGCAGGTACGACAAGACCGATACGTGCTTCTCCTTTGATATTCTCGTTTACGTAGTCGAGATCATCTCCATACTCCTCCCAGTATGTTGCGTGGGTGAAGGGGAGCCATGCTGTCGTGGTGACGTCAATATCGCCCCGGGCAAGACCTGCATAGAGTGGCCCTGCATCCACACCCATGATCGTTACATCATATCCTGCTTCTTCAAGGACCTCTCCGAGGACATGTGAACTGGCAATGGCACAGTCCCAGGTGACCAGCCCGATGGTAATCTCTTTTGCAGGCTCAGCAGGTGTCTCATCAACACATCCTGTTACAAGGACTGCTGAGAAGAGTATAAGCCCTATGATAAGGGGAATAAATGTTCGTTTTGTAATCATCATTTCACCATCCATCCCGGTTCATTCGTTGGGATAAATAAAAGTCTATAGAGACCGATACTGCTTTTGAGATTAATATATTAAAAAAGTTGGTGGGTATCTTTTTATTTGATGAGGTTCTGGGTGATCCGATCAAGGATAATGGCGATGATGACAATGGCAAGTCCTGCCTCAAACCCCATCGCGATATTAACCCTCTGAATCCCGACGAGAACCTGGTATCCCAGACCTCCTGCGCCGATCATCGATGCGATGACGACCATCGAGAGGGCGAGCATGATACACTGGTTCACACCTGCCATGATCGTCGGGAGTGCCACAGGCAGCTGCACCTTGATCAGTTTCTGGCGGGGAGTGGCACCGAAGGCATCGGAGACCTCGATCAGTTCGGTTGGAATCTGACGAATACCGAGATTTGTCAGCCTGATTGCAGGCGGCATCGCAAAGACGACTGTTGCAATCATACCCGGAACATTACCGAGACTGAAGAAGATAACTGCCGGAACGAGATACACGAACGCCGGCATCGTCTGCATAAAGTCGAGGAGAACCCTGACAACAGCATTGATGGAGTCACTGTTTGCCGCAAGGATGCCGATCGGTATCCCGATAAGCAGAGCAATAATGGTTGATGCAAGGACGAGTGCGAGTGTCATCATCGCATGATCCCAGAGCTGAAGATTCCATATCAGGAGCAGTCCGATAAAGCTGAGTATTGCTAGTTTGTGATCCTTCCGTGTGACAAAATAGACGATGATCGCAAGAATCGGGATGAAGATCTCCGGTGGCAGGAACATAAGAATTTCCTGAAATCCGTTTAAGAGGTACCGTAGTACTGCGGTAATTCCATCAAGGAGCCACCCGAGATTGGCCTCAATCCAGTCGACGAGATCTGATACGAATGCCCCGACAGGGATCTTCGGGAGATCAATTCCAATATTAAGCGACAATTGGTTCACTCTCCTTTCGGGCAAGTGCAGAGAGGACCGATCCTCTCACAATGATCCCCTTGAGTCTGTTATCATCATCCATCACCGCAAGCGGAAGTTTTGCTTCAGCAATCATCGGAATGATATCTGCAAGCGGTGTAGTCAGATGAACCTGTGGAACGTCAGTTGTGACTATCCCTTCGAGGGTTGTATGATCATTCTTCACCGCCTCGACGACATCGTCGATGGTTACTATCCCTTTCAGAATACGGTGCTGTGTCACCACAAAGAGGTTTGAGATCCCATATTCTTTCATCAGCCTGGCAGCCAGGCGTGGACCGCTTTTGCAGGAGATGATCGGATCAGCCTTCTTCATCACATCCTGTGCTGTCAGTACCCGGGTCATATCAACATCGGCGACGAAACGCTCAACATATTCATTGCTGGGGTTCATCAGGATCTCTTCAGCAGTTCCGATCTGAATGATCTTTCCATCCTTCATGAGTGCGATCCGGCTTCCGACCTTCAGGGCTTCATCAAGATCATGGGTGACAAAGATGATCGTCTTGCTCAGCCTTTGCTGGAGATCTATCAGCTCGTCCTGCATATCACGACGGATAAGTGGATCAAGGGCACTGAATGCCTCATCCATCAGGAGAATGTCTGCATCGCTTGCGAGTGCGCGTGCAAGGCCCACCCGCTGCTTCATTCCTCCTGAGAGCTGATCCGGCATGCTCTCCTCATAGCCGGCAAGTCCAACGAGCTTGATCGCCTCTGCGGCTTTTGTATGCCGCTCTGGAATGTCAATCCCCTGGATCTCAAGACCGAAGGCGACGTTATCGATGATCGTCCGGTGCGGCAGCAGGGCAAAGTTCTGAAAGATCATTCCGAGCTGCTGCCTGCGAATCTTCCGCATCTCCTCATCGTCCATTCCGACGATATCTCTTCCATTTATGATGATGCTTCCCTCAGTCGGCTCGATAAGACGGTTTAAGCATCGGAGAAGAGTTGACTTTCCACATCCTGAAAGCCCCATTAAGACGAATATCTCACCTTTGTATACCTCAAAAGAGTTATTGTCAAGACCTACTGTCAGCCCGGTCTTTTCAAAGATCTCCGGCTTTTTTTTCCCTTCTTTCAGCATCTGAACTCCTTTTTCGGGTTTACTGCCAAAAACCTTGTACAAATTTTTTACTTCTATCTGTATCTCCGGGGTTTCTTCTTCGTCCATAGTAGTGCCTCCATAAATGTCTTCTTCCGGTGGGTACAGTGGTTTCACCCTCCCTCCGGAACTGAATCTGGATGATAAAATAATATGTTCTTATGGCTTCTGTCTCAAAAACCTTCCTGCCTTAGTACCCTTGTATAAATCCCTAATAGCTGTTTGGGTCATGAAATGATTCTATTCGTGAGGTAATATTGTAAAAAACCAGTCTTCGCCTGAGGATCTTCTGCAGCCCGGGCGATAGCAGCCTTTCTGTCGGATTGAAACGGGTATTGACAAAGGCTTTAGGGTTATGGTGCTTATATTGATATCAATATGGCACAGCAGAAGAAGAAAAAGAAGGCAGAACCGATCAACTGGACAAAGATTGGAGCGATATCCATCGCCATACTCTTTGCTGCAATGATGGCGCTCTCTCTTCTTGGTACCGGGTGGATAGGCGGACTTCGTGCAATTCAGCCTGGCGATGGTGTTGTTATCGATTATACAATATATAATGGTGAAGGAATACCTGTTCTGACCACTTCCGATCTGGTCATGGCAGATGCAGAGGGGGATGGTGTTTTTGTCTATCTATCAGGGCCGATTCAGGTGACTGCAGGGTATGCTCCGGCAGATGACACTATTGCCATTCCTCACCAGTATGGTGGTATCTCTCCGTTTGCACTCTTCAGAACAGAGTTTAAGGCGATAACTGATTCCGTCATCGGACATCGTGAACGTGACCGGGTCACCGTTCCATTTACCTTTGAGGATCCTGATGCCCCGCTTACCAGGGAGATGACCCTTGAACAGTTTGAAGGAATAGGCGGCGATTTTGAGACAGTACAGATTGGCGATCTTGTTCCTCTCGGATTTGCGGACTCTCCAACGATAGCTCTTGATGATATTGAGCCGGATGTCATGACGCGGTTTGCCTATGTGACAGCTATGACCGATGAGACGATTACGCTCAGATATGGGTATTCACATGCCGTCGTCACGATACAATCTGTAAGAGCGGCATCATAGAACCAATACTTTTTTCATCTTCACCACGAAGAATCTCCATCATGGCAGTGAAGATTCTCTCCTTTTACCAGGATGGGTGTATGGGGTGCCTTGAACAGGACCCTATTAACGATCAGATTGAAGAGGCGTTATCAGTTACCATCGAATCGATTGATGCAAAATCGAGCCCTGAATATATAAGTGAGTATAAACTCAGGGTGACGCCGACGACGGTCATTATTTCAGATGGAGCCGTCGTCGAGAAGTTTGAGGGTGTTCTTCATCGTGAGGAGTTTGAAGAACTCGTTAAAAAATACTTATGACCGCTCACCATAGATCCGCTTTATAAAACGGGCCTCTGCATAGGAACCTGGTTTTCTGACAACCTGCCCATCCCTCATTTTTATTCGGGTTACACGGAACTGACGTCCTCCGACCTCTGTGATCTCTCCGATGGTATAAGCAGTCTCGCCATCAACGCCTTCATAGAGCGGTATCGTTGTTGCTCCTTTATGGAGTGATGCACGGATGATGACCGTATCGATAACCCTTGTCCAGAGGCAGGTGATCTCCTTTGCGGATGCTCTCCTTCGCCGGGCCGGTCCAACTTCTATTCCTGTCACTTCGACACCAAAGGCATCGTCTCCGACATCTGCAACGAATGTGTCCCCGATGTTCACCAGATCATCATCTGAGAGTTCTATGGTCCCTTTGTTTGATTCTGCTTCATTACTGACGATCGCAGGGATCTCAAGTACGGCAGGAAACGTAATAGTGGTTCGGTGTATGTGATCACACTCACAACAACGTACTGTGGCGGGTGATCCATCACGAACGATATCGTGATCGGTCTCCTCTTCACAACCCGGGCATCTGATCGATATCGACATGCTCTATAGGTGGTACATAGAGACTCATAAACGATGGAGATCAGGGAAGTCATACAGTGCCGGGGCCATGCCAATGTCACCGGTCGTCATCCGACGACATTTATGATCACGACTGAAGAAGAGATGACCCTTAACGGCGATTGTATTATTGGTATTTCAGCAGACAAATCTCTCCATGACCTTTCAGATGCTTTCTCCGATCTTCTCTCTGATGACAGGACGATTCTGCGAACAATACTGGTGGCTGAAGGTATCGCCTGCGAGATTCGGTCAGAGGGATCTGCTCAGATGGCGCTTGATCACCCGACAGATCTCGTCTGGAGGAGGAGCGATTACGTCTGCGGCCGTACAATAGGTATCCGGTCGAATTACGTGGCGCGCACTCTTCCGAAGGGGCTGATAGAGGCGCTCTCCTCTGGTGCCCTGATGGAGGTCACCCTTATCGCAGAAAGGATGGATTAACCATCTACTCTTCTGTAATCTCAAGTATTCGCAGTTCTGCCTGCGACAGGAATGATTCGCATCGATTGATAAGATCAATACCATCCTTATACAGCCTGATGCTCTCGTCAAGGGGTGTATCAGGATCTTCAAGCTTTCGTGCAATCTCACGGAGTCGTTTTACCATCTCTTCATACGTCTCTGTCATCTTCTACCTCGGTAATCGTTGCTTCTGCCTCTCCATCTGAGAAGTAGATTGTCACAGCATCGCCCCTCTTCAGTTCAGCAGCTGATCTGATCAATTCGCCTTCGGCAAAGAGGAGTGTATACCCCCGTCTGAGAGGTGCCCGGCTGTCTGCGGCACGGATTTGTGCTGTAAGATGCTTAAGCTCCTTCTTCTCAGTCTGAAGACGGATGGCTATCCCACGTTGAAGTCGTTCAAGCAGGTCTGAGGAGGTCTGTTTCATATCACTGAGCCGCCGCTCGATTCTCCTGCTGATGATCCGCAGCCTGAGATCCTCAAGATCGTTTCTATACCTCTCTATCCGATCAAGAAGGAGCGTCTGCATGGCTCCCTTCTTATCCTGAAGCTCGATAAGGAGCTGTGCCCGGTCAGTGACGACGAGCTCGGCAGCGGCAGATGGTGTCGGGGCTCTTACATCGCTTGCAAGGTCCGAGAGGGTAACATCCACCTCATGGCCGATGGCTGAGATGATCGGCGTGTGGCAGGCAGCAATTGCATGGATGACATCCGGGTGATTAAAGCAGAAGAGATCTTCAAAACTTCCTCCGCCACGTGCAATGATGATCACATCCACACCCCCGTCGAGACGGGTAATCGCAGCGGAGATATCGATATGAGCGTACTCACCCTGGACCTGTGTCGGTGAAAGGATCAGATCGACCGGGAACCTTCGTGAAAGAATATTTCTGATATCCTGGAGGACTGCCCCGGTTCTGGAGGTGACGACCCCGATCCGGGAAGGGTAGGGGGGGAGAGGCAATTTTTTGGATTCAAGGAAACATCCTTCCTTCGCAAGTTCCTGTCTCCATCGTTCAAGAAGGAGGTATTTTTCCCCGGCTCCTGCATGGATGAGCCCATCACCGATAAACTGTGTCTTTCCGTAGGGGGGATAGTGATCGATGTAACCGGTGACGATAACATCCATTCCGTTCTCAGGAGGGGGCTTGACCTGCTGTGCTGCCCGCCGCCAAATCACGCAGTCAATTGCTGCATCCCCATTCTCTCCTCTGTCAGAAAGTGAAAAGTACATATGGCCTGATGAGTGGAGGCGGTAATTGGTCACCTCACCTCTGACACGCACTCCCCGAAGGTCTGGTGTGTCAAGCCTCTCTCTGATGATGCGGGATAGATCGATGACGGAGAGGATCTCGGGTTCTTCCGATACAAGGGTCGCCTGTTCGCCACCGGGCATAGGAATCTATTTGTGCCGGGATGTGAAGAATCTGCGTATGGTCCGGCTTGGTGCTTCAAGCATGTTCTTTCATGAGTATGCACTTGAACATGTCTTTTCAGCTATTGTTGCATCAGGTCTTGATACGATTGAATTCTGGCTTGAAACTCCCTCGTTCTGGACGACCGGCCGGAGGCTGGAGAACCTTGAGGTGGTGATCGCAGACTATCCATCACTCTCCCCGATCACCGTTCATGCCCCTGTCCTTGATCTGAATCCGGTCTCGATCAACCCTGAAGTCGCCACTGTATCGGTTGAGTCTGCCTGCTCCGCCATCCGGATTGCGGAGCATCTGGGGGCCACGGTCATTACCATCCACCCGGGCAGGAGAACGGCGAAGCGACCTCCCAGCAGGGCCGATATGGATCGGTTTGAACTTTATATGGAGGCTGTCGAGCGGGTTTCCGGGGGTCTCTCTGTCGCTGTTGCGGTAGAGAATATGGAGCAAAAAATCAACGCTCTTCTGACAACCCCTGAGTCTGTCCGGAGCGTGCTGGATGAGTATCCACGCCTCTCCTTTACTTTCGATTATGCTCATGCCCTGATGAGCGGACACTCCTTTCCTGATGATTTTCTCTCACTCTGTGGGGATCGCCTCGTCAATGTTCATGCAAGTGACGGATCGGCATCATCCATGCATCACCCCCTTGGTCGGACAGGTGGCATGAATGATCTTGCCGGGTTATTAGGGAGATACGGATACGACGGACCAGTAATTTTTGAAATAGAAGATCTCAGCTTCCCTGAGGCACCGGGGTATGATGAAAAGATTGCCATCCTCTCCAGGGAAGCGAATTATTTTCGGGAAGCATGGCACAAACAGGTATATTTATCATTTCTTAACTCCAGAGAATGATTACACGAAGCAACCATGAACGATAATCCACATAAGGTGTTAGACAGGGGTGATAGTTGATGGCGGCTGATGCACTTCATTTCATCCTCTTTTTTATCTGCCTCTTCTTATCTGGTTTCTTCTCCGGATCCGAGGTTGCCCTGATAGCAATCAACAGGGCAAAAGTACGGACACTTCTTATTGAAGGGAACAGGAGTGCTCTTGCACTTGCCAAACTCAAGGAGAATACCGATCATCTTCTGATAACGATCCTGATAGGAAATAATGTTGTCAACGTCTCAGCAGCAACCCTGGCAACGGCGATTGCTATTGATTACTTCGGTGATGCAGGAGTTGGCATCGCAACCGGTGTCGTCGTCATCCTGATGCTCGTCATCGGGGAGATCGGGCCAAAGACCTACGCTTCAAAGCGTGTTGACTCCTTTGCCCTCCTGGTCGCCCGTCCGATTTTATTTCTTGAAAAGATCCTAACTCCGGTTCTCTGGCTGAATGATGTTATTCGCAAGATCCATGCCGCGGATGATGGTTCATATCATCAGGAGGTTACAGAAGAGGAGATTAAGGAATGGATCGATGTCGGTGAAGAGACAGGGGCAATAGAAGAAAATGAACGCGAGATGCTCTTCTCGGTCTTCCGATTCGGGGATACGACTGCACGTGTTGTGATGACCCCACGGTTGGATGTGGTCATGATTGATGACACTAAAAATCTTGAGGAGACGCTGGATATCTTTCATGAGACTGGATTTTCCCGGATTCCTGTCTATCATAAACAGAAAGAGAATATTATCGGTATTCTTAATGTGAAAGATGTATTCAGGGCAGTTCACTCCGGAGAATCCGATACAGAAATCCCTGATATCATTCATGAGGCGTACTTTGTCCCGGAATCCAAAAAGATCGATGATCTGCTCAGGGAGCTTCAGTTTAAACAGACCCATATTGCGATCATCCTTGATGAATATGGGAGCTTTGCAGGCGTTGTCACGATAGAGGATATCCTTGAGGAACTCGTCGGTGATATCCTTGATGAGTTCGATACCGAAGAAGAGGAGATTCAGAATCTTGGCGATGGCATCTATATGATCGATGCCCAGGCCTGGGTTGAGGATGTTAATGAGGTCCTTGAAGCTCCCCTTCCCCTTGAGCCTGACTCCTATGAGACGGTCGGGGGACTTGTCTTCACCCATCTCGGCCATATCCCCCATCTTGGCGAATCCTTTGAGATACCTGAAATATCTGCCCGTCTCATCGTTACACAGATGCGGGGACGGCAGATTCTGAAGGTGAAACTCATCTTTAAAAAGAAACCTGATGATAGCGAATCCTTAACGATATGAGCAACCCATACTACGGTATGAAACGCATCGTCATGCTTGCATCCGGAAGGGGATCCAACTTCCTGGCAGTCGCCTCTGCAATTGCAGAGGGGAAGATTGCCGGACGGTGTGTCGGGCTCATCGTCGATCGAACCGGAACACCTGCCGCTGTGAGGGCAGAGAGCCAGAAGATCCCGGTTACCACAATCAACTATCAGGATTTCCAGTCGAGGGATGAATATGAGGCTGCACTTTCTGCAGCTCTCAGATCAATGAATCCTGATCTGATCGTACTTGCGGGTTACATGAGGATTCTGGGCTTTTCCATCATCAGGGAGAACGCGGGAAGGATCATAAACATCCATCCCTCCCTCCTTCCTTCATTTGCCGGACTGAATGCACATCGTCAGGCAATTGAGTATGGTGTCCGGGTATCCGGCTGCACGGTGCATTTTGTGGATGAGGGTACGGATACCGGTCCGATCATCCTTCAGCGCTGTTGTGCTGTTAATGAAGATGATGACGAATCAACCCTCTCTGATCGAATCCTCGCGCTTGAGCATGAGGCTCTGCCCGAGGCTGTCTCCCTCTTCTGTGAGGGGCGCCTGAAGATCGATGGAAGGCGGGTCTTTATCTCTGAAGAAGCAGAATAAAAACGGCTTTTCCGGTGTGGATGGTATGGCAGAGAAAGTTCGTCCGGGAAATGGGAAACGGATCGCACGAGAACGTATAGATATTCTCTTTGCAGAGGCATCCAGATGGGTGCATGAGGATACTGGCCGTGCAGAACGGTGCATTGCTCTGGCACGACGCATTGCTATGAAACAGAGATTGAGAATGCCGAAACGATACAGGAGGCAGTTCTGTCGCACATGCTATGGATACCTGGTACCGGGCCGGACTGCCCGGATAAGGATTCAGCATGGAAAGGTGATTGTAACCTGCCTCCTCTGTCGTGATCAGAGACGCTATCCGGTGGTGAGGGAGTATAACGGAAAAGTATGATACATCAGCCATCCAGACGTTAAAACCGACAATCTGGGTGGGAAAACAGGGGATCACACCTGAGGTTACTCAGGAGATCCGCTCACAGCTTGAAGTCAGAAAGATCATTAAAGTGAAGTGGCTGAAGAATGCCTCAATCGATCCCGAGGCGATCGTTGAAGGGACTGGTGGGATTATTGTTGCCACCCGTGGCCGGATGATGGTAATTGCAAGGAAGAGAGGATAACTCCTTCTCATCCGGAACCTCGAAATTTATATCAATAGAGCCAGCTTATAAGTAAAGACTGTTAGTGAAACACAGCAGTGAGGAAAAGACCATGACTACAGTATTTGATGTCCCGGCCGATCTCCTCATCAGGAAGGTTGCTCTGGATCTTAAGGAGAAACCCGAGATCCAGGCACCTGAATGGGCGGAGTATGTGAAGACGGGAGTTCATAAAGAGATGCCCCCAGAGAACACCGACTGGTGGTATTTCCGCGCAGCAGCAGTTCTGCGCCGTGTATATGTCGACGGCCCTGTCGGCGTTGAGAGACTTCGGAGTGTCTATGGCGGAGCCCAGAACCGGGGTTCCAGACCCTCCCGCTTCAGAAAAGGGAGCGGATCAATCGCCCGGAAGATCTTCCAGCAGCTTGAGGCTGCAGGTCTTCTCGAGAAGGCAACCGGTGGCCGGAAGGTATCACCCGCAGGCCGCTCATTCCTTGACCGGGCTGCATACAGTCTTAAAACAGAGACTGTCGAGAAGGCCCCTGGCCTTGCAAAGTACTGAGGTGACGATTCCATGGGAGACGATGAGTTAGCCGAACTCCGGCAGCGCAGGCTTGCACAGCTTCAGCAACAACAGCAGAGTGAGGAGCATGAGGCCGAACGCCAGCGTCAGGTCGAACAGCAGGTTCAGATGGTGCTCATGCAGGTTCTTGAACCTGAAGCACGTGAGCGGCTTAATACCATCAAGCTGACAAAACCCGACTTTGCACGTGCTGTAGAGCAGCAGCTTGTCATGCTGGCCCAACAGGGTCGCCTCTCCAGTAAACAGAAGATCACTGATGCACAGCTTAAACAGCTCCTTGCACAACTGGTGCCGCAGAAGAAAGACTTCAAAATCCGAAGGGTAGGATGAAGGTTGGAATGCTCTACAGTGGTGGTAAGGATAGTAGCCTTGCCGCAATCCTGTTATCACGGGATTATTCAGTAGAGCTTGCGACGTTTGTCTTTGATCCGATGCGGGAGGTTTCACAGGTCGCGGCGGCGGCAGAGGCTCTGGGATTACCCTGGAGAAAAATGACCTTTGCGCCAGGTTTCATTGATGAGATCATCGGGATACTGAATCGGTGTGGGTATCCAAACGAGGCTATCAATGAGATCCACCGACGGTCCCTCTGTGTTCTTGCACAGGAATATGAGGTGGTCGCCGATGGTACCCGGTTTCTGGACCGGGTCCCTATGCTGACACCAGCGGAAGTGCAGAGCTTCGAAGACAGGACGGGGGTCTCATATATACGCCCCCTTCTTGGATTTGGCAGGCGTGAGATTGAACGACTGGTGAATCGTATGTTCGCCGTCGTCTATGGTGAGACGTCACAGATACAGAATGGTGATTACGAACGTGAGATCCGCGATGAGATGACCCTGCGTGGCATCGACTGGTCGGGGATCTTTCCGAAGAATCATCAGCAGTCTCTCGTCACCGGGAGAATAGAACTAACAGATCAGGTTGGTGAATACCAATGAGTAAGCTGACAAAAGGCCGAAAGATTCGAATGGCGAAAGCCGCCCAGCAGAACCGGAGAGTTCCGTCATGGGTCATGATCAAGACGAAGCGTGCGGTTGTATCACATCCAAAGCGACGCAACTGGAGACGCAGTACTCTGAAGGTGTAGGCAATGGTTGAGGCAGTAAAGGAACAGATATATAATATTCCGCTCAGGGATGCAAAGCGTGCCCCAAAGTGGAAGCGTTCAAAAGTTGCCATCAAGGATATCAGAACATTCCTTGAGAAGCATATGAAGGCAGAGGACGTCAAACTGGATCGGAATATCAACGAGAAGGTCTGGGAGCGCGGAAGCCAGAAACCCCCACGCATGATTCGCGTTCGTGCAATGAAGTTTTCTGACGGCCAGGTACAGGCAGAACTTGCCGGAGAGTAACATGAAATATACCCTGTCCCTCGATGGCGATCCAAATATCGGGGTCTATGCCCGCGCATTTGAAGAGTTTGTCATCCTCCCTGAGACCGTCCCTGACAGCTTTGCTGAAGCAGTAGCAGAAGCCCTTGATGTTGAGGTTGTCCGGATGTTTCTGCAAGGTACATCCATCATCGGATCTCTCATTACTGGAAACAGCCATGGAATGGTGGTCTCCGGGATGATCAGCCCGGAGGAGCGCAGTCGGCTCGAGGAGTACGGGGAGGTCATGCTTCTGGATGAGACGATGAATGCCGCGGGGAATGTCATCCTTGTCAATGATGAATTTGCCCTCGTTCACCCTGAGATGCCGGTAAAGCTGATGGATCGGATCAGTGAATTCCTCAAGGTTCCTGTTGAGCGAATGCAGATCGCCGGGATACCTACTGTAGGAATGGCATCGGTTGTGACGAACAAAGGTGTTCTCCTCTCTCCACGAGCGACACAACATGAGATTGACCGGGTCGAGGCACTCACCTCGCTTCCGGTCGGATGTGGATCTGTCAATATGGGTTCAATTCTTGTGGGCACCGGGGTGATTGCAAACTCAAAAGGTTTCATCGCCGGTGGTGCAACGACAGGATTTGAGCTTGGACGGATGGAAGATGTCTTAGGATTACTACGGTGAGATGAATGGAGTTAACAGAGTTTGAAGTGAGTGGTGCTGTTAAGATCGGTGATTCCTGGAAACCATATACCAAGGTCATCGGTGCACCAAACGAGGTACAGGCGAGAGAGCGCATTTATACGCTGATCGGTAGCAAACACCGCCTCGAGCGAAGATTAATCAAAATTGAAAGCATAAAGAGTGTCAATGCAGAGTAATACCCGTACTCCGACACCTGAGCAGGAGTTCCAGACACTCCAGATGTATCTCAGTGAGTTTAACCAGCAGATCGAGCTCTTTTCCCAGCAGCTCCAGATGGTTGAACAGGCACGGATGGAATCTGCTGCCGCCATTGAGAGCCTGAAGGGGCTGAAAGGGACGACTGATGCAATCACTCTCCTTCCAATAGGTTCCGGTGCAGCCATTCATGCCCGTGTCATCGATCCTGATGCTGTCATCGTCAGCATCGGGTCGGGGGTTTCCGTGAAAAAATCTAATGATGAAGCGGTCACCTACCTCTCTGATCGGATCAGTGAAATGGAGGCACAGGGGAGACGCCTTGCTGAGACAATAGGGAAACTTCAGAGTCAGGCAGCAGAGGTTGGAAGACGCCTTGACCAGCTGTATCAGGCAGGTCAGGTCCAGTCCCAGGGCCGGAGCTGATCGGGGAGTATGTTTGAAGGTCTCAGGAATAAACTGAGGGATGTCCGAAACAGGCTTGGTGCTTCCATCGAGGAGCATGCCCGGCCTCTTGACGATTCCCCGTCAGTAACCGCATCTGATGAAATAATCGCTCCTGCACCTGCGGAAGATTCTGCACCTGCTGATACCCTGTTGCATGAAGCGATATCTGATGATATTCCTCCTGCACCCGCTCCTGAAAAGGGTGGTGCATCTGCAAAGCAGCGATGGTCTGAAGAGACGGAACAACCCGTACAAAAGGCCGGCTTTTTTCAGAAGTTCAAAACCCTTGTTACCGAACGCGAGTTTATTCTGACCGAGAAGGATGTTGCTGACCCGCTCTTTGATCTTGAGATGGTTCTGCTCGAATCTGATGTTGCACTCCCGGTGACCGATGCGATTATCGCTCATATGAAGGCGTCTCTTGTCGGTACGAACCGGAAAATCCGCCAGGATCCCGGTAAGATTGTCAGCGATGCACTCAGAGACGCTCTCCGTGAGGTTCTCGGTGAAGGCCTTGATATCTCGGCATATATCCGGTCACATGAGCGGCCGGTGAAGATCCTCTTCACGGGTGTTAATGGAACCGGAAAGACGACCTCTATTGCAAAGGTTGCCGATCTCCTTAAAAGAGAGGGCTTTTCCGTCGTCATTGGAGCCGGAGATACCTATCGGGCCGGGGCAATCGAACAGATACAGGTTCATGCTGATCGCATTGGCGTGCGGCTCATCCACCATCAGGAGGGTGCCGATCCATCTGCCGTCCTCTTTGATACGGTTGAGTACGCACGGGCGCATCAGATGGATGTTGTCCTTGCCGATACCGCAGGCAGGTTTCATAACCGGGCAAACCTTATGAGTCAGCTTGAGAAGATCAGGCGGGTTATAAAACCGGATCTCATCCTGTATGTCGATGAGGCGACGGCAGGAAATGACGCTGTTGTGCGAGCGGCCGAATTTGACCGGACCGTCGGAGCTGATGGTGTGATACTGACAAAGGCAGATATGGATCCCAAGGGTGGAGCTGCCATATCCATCGCCTATACTATCGGAAAACCACTCGTCTTCCTCGGGGTTGGCCAGGAATACTCAGATATACAACCATTTACACCTGATCTCATCCTCAATGAGATCCTGGGGGACTGATTAACCGATGCTTGATTCTCTCTCCACATCTCTCAAAGATGCCGTTAAAAAGCTTGCAGGCAAGGCTGTTGTTGACAGGGCAGCTGTCGAAGAGCTGATACGTGATCTCCAGCGGGCGCTCATCCAGTCTGATGTCAATGTCAAACTTGTGATGCAGCTCTCCCAGTCAATCAAGAAGCGTGCCCTTGAAGAGGAGCTTCCAAAAGGGATGGGAGTGAAGGATCATGTCCTTCGAATCGTCTACCAGGAACTCGTCTCCCTGATGGGTCCTGAGACCGAGCTGGAGCTCAAGCCCCAGAAGATCCTGATGGCGGGTCTGCAGGGGTCCGGCAAGACGACAACGACAGGCAAACTATGCCGGTATCTTCAGCGGAAAGGGATGAAGGTTGGAGCAATCTGCTGTGACAACTTCCGGCCTGGTGCCTTTGTTCAGCTTCAGACACTCTGCAAAAAGATTAATGTCCCAATCTATGGTGATCCAAACGAGAAGGATGCCCTGACGATTGTCAGAAATGGTCTCTCAGCACTTCGTGATGTCGAGGTTATCATCGTCGATACTGCCGGCCGCCATGCCCTTGAAGATGATCTCATCGATGAAATCATGCAGATCAACGACGCGGTTAAGCCGACGCATCGGTGGCTTGTCATCGATGCGGCCCTTGGTCAGGGAGCGCGTGATCAGGCGAAGAGGTTCCATGAGGCCATTGGTATTGATGGGGTCATCATCACAAAGATGGATGGAACAGCCAAAGGTGGCGGCGCCCTCTCGGCTGTTGCTGAGACGGGATCGGGTATTGTCTTCATTGGTTCAGGCGAGACGATCGATGATCTCGAACGGTTCGATCCTGATGGATTCATCTCACGGCTGCTCGGGATGGGGGATCTCCGTGCTCTGGTTGAACGGGCTGAAGAAGTGATCGAGAGTGATGATCTCGATGTCAATGCAATGATGAAGGGGAAGTTTACCCTTCGTGATATGTACAAACAGCTTGAAGCCCTCAATAAGATGGGTCCTCTCAAACAGGTCCTCTCAATGCTGCCCCTTGGTAATATGAATCTCCCCGGGGAGGTCTATGATGTCACCTCGGTGAAGATGCAGCGGTACCGGGTGATGATGGACTCCATGACGGATGCAGAGCTTGATGATCCGTCTGTTCTTGGAACATCCCGTATTCACCGGATTGCCTATGGTTCCGGATCGTCAGTTGACCAGGTCCGGGAGCTGATAAAATATTATAAGATGATGCAGAAAGCGTTGAAAGGCTTCAAGGGAGGAGGGCGCTTCTCTATGAACCGGATGATGAAGCAGTTTGGCGGTGACAAGCTTGGATAGCCTCAGCACCGGCACAGTCTTTTAATATCCATAAAGGCTTCATCAGTCAGCCTTCCCTTCTTTGAGAGTATCTTTCGTATTGGTACCCATGTCTGATGTGTGGTGAGGATATAGCTCTCATCGAATAGGTCAAGACCCCCCTCCTTAAAATCATCGAGATCGATCCTGATCGACGGGATCCTGTCTGCAGGCCTGCTTGTACAGGGCACAAGGAGGAGCTGGTTATCGGCGGCCGAGAGGACGATCGCCGGCCTGTTTTTGCTTCCCCTCCCATCATGGAACGGAAATGGTGCTATGACGACATCACGTGGATTATAGGTTCCCATTGTCTCTCCTGTATGGATCTCTGCATCCATACCTCTCCATATCATTAAGCGCCTGTCCATCAATATAATTAGGCTATACATTCCTGTTTTGTGGCACAAACACCCTTCAGGAGTCCAGTGTGGAACAAATTATGCGACGGTTTGCAATTATCGGCCACCGTGCCGTCACGGATCCGGGCTTTTCGCTCAATGATATGCCCGGAAGTGCAGGGAGGATGGATGTCCTCTGCCGCTGTGTGAATGCCTCCTTCTTCCTCTCCCATGATCTGAGACGGGATGTTGAGTGTTACCTCATTCTCAAAGGCGGAGAGGAGATGACTGTCCGTTTCTCCGGAGAGAGGGTCAGATCACTTAATCCTGATGAACGGAGTAGTGGAGCCCTCATCAAAAAGGCCCTTGCAAAGCCTTGTGGCGAAGAGTTTACCGAATCATCTCCCGGTGTATCGATACGGCGTGGCGGCCTTCGAAAGCTCCTTACAGAATACTCCTTTGCCATACTCGATGAAGGGGGTGCCGATATCCGTTCTGCAGGTATGATTCCTGAAAACCTCCTCCTCTCTGATCATCAGAACTTCACCGAAGAGGAGGATATACTGGTTGCGGATCTTCCGCGCATCTCTGTCGGGCCAAAGGTCCTCCATGCCGATCATACGATCACCGTTGTCCTCAATGAAGTGGATCGGAGGGGATTGTAATGGATCTCCTCTCTTTAACCGGCCGTATTCTTGAGTATGGACCGATCTGTGATCACTGTCTCGGCCGCCTCTTTGCAAAGCGATCATTTGGCATCTCAAATGATGAACGGGGGCATGCCCTCAGGTTGAGCCATGCACTTGCAGAGAATCAACGTTTCTCACCCTATGAACGCGGCACCTGTAGCGTCTGTATGGATCTCTTCACTGAGATTGATGTATGGGCTGAGCGTGTTGCGGCTGCTCTTGCGGGTATCGATCATGAGACCTTCGTCATCGGGACGCGTGTCCCTCCCATGATCGCGGAATCCGAGGAGATGCTCTGGAGTGATTTCTCCTTACCTGATCCCGAACCTCTCAAATCGGAGATGAACCGGGAGGTCGGAAAAGCGGTTGCCAGGATAACCGGAAAGCGGGGAGAGACGAAGAATCCTGAGGTGACCATCATCCTCAATATCCCTGAAGAGATTGTTGAGGTTCAGATCGCTCCGGTCTTCTTTTATGGGAGATATAGAAAACTTGAGCGTGGTATCCCACAGACTCACTGGGACTGTCGCGCATGCCGTGGTTCCGGCTGTGATCTCTGCGGGGGCTCGGGGAAGCAGTATCCCGATTCCGTCGAAGAGCTCATCGGGAGGCCGGCTGTAGAACTCTTCAGGGCAGAGGGGGCTCTCCTGCATGGAGCTGGCCGGGAAGATATCGATGCGCTGATGGTCGGATCCGGGCGTCCTTTCATCATGGAGGTACTCTCTCCAACCCATCGCGGCGTTGATCTCAAGGCCCTTGAGTCAGCTATCAATCATTCAGCGAATGGCAGGGTTGAGGTATCGATTGAGCGATGGAGTGCACGGCGGGAGGTGGAAACTCTTAAATCGCACAAAGCGCATAAGACATACAGGATTCTGGTCGATATTGACGGCCATACATCTCTGGATGAGGTCAGAAAAGCCCTGGATGCCCTGAATGGGGCAGTTATCCATCAACGCACCCCCCGCCGTGTTGCACATCGGAGGGCGGACCTTGTCAGGGAGCGCATGGTCGTTCAGATCGAGTGTCTGGGTGTAGAGAATGGCCGGTACCTGATCGAAGTGGTCGGGGAGGCTGGTCTTTACATCAAAGAGCTCATATCAGGAGATGGCGGGAGGACAACCCCCAGCCTCTCAGAGATCCTCGGTATACCTGCACTGGTGGTGACACTTGATGTCACCTCGGTGGAGGGTATGCCTGAGAATGGAGACGAATAATCATGGCACTACATAACGGTCCACGGAAGAAGACGCGATATAAGTTCAAGAAAGCACTCAGAGCACGTGGTCTCCCACCGGTGACCTCTGTCATTCAGCAGTTTGACGAGGGGCAGAAGGTTCACATTGTTGTGGAACCAAGTATCCACAAAGGGATGCCTCACCGAAGGTTCCATGGTAAGACCGGAACGGTTATCGGTCAGCGGGGTCAGGCATGGGTCCTTGAGATCAAAGACGGAAACGCAACGAAGACCGTCATTGCACGACCACAACATCTAAAAGCTCAAAAATATTAATTAGACGTAATCTGGTGATTGTCATGAAAGTTAAGGCACTTATTAGCGAGGAGAGGGTTACCCTTCCGGAGATCCGTGAAGAACTTCTCAGGATTGAGGCTACACGCCTGGAGTCCGGTAAAGAGATGTCCTACGAGCTGAAGAAGAGCATCGAACATGTCAATCACCTCGCAAAAATCTCGTCGGAAGCTTCAAAAGAGCTTGTCTCTGAACTGCTGGGTCTTGAGAAGATGAAACCGGATATTGCATACCGGATCACAAATCTCATGCCCGTCAACAGAGATGAGCTCCGTGCTATTTATGCAAAGGAACGCTTTACGCTGACTACTGAAGAGCTTGATTCGATCCTTGATCTCGTTTCATCAAAACGGTGAGGTGATTTGAGCATGAGGGCAGAGAAGAAAGAGAGTCAAGCGTTAGCGATTGATGTACTGCAACACGGGTATGCTGATGATCCCCGTCCGATTATAAAGCGCGAACCTGTGGTAATTGCAGTTGGTGTTGATCAGTTCAAACTTCTTGAGATCATCCCAAAGACTGTTAATGTGGATATTCATGAGATACTCTACATCGGTGATGGTGAACGTCCGAAGGTTGAACGTGTGAAAAGAAGGCTGAAATATGAGGAGCTGACATCAACCGCACGTCTTGAACTTCCCTTTGCAATAGAGAAGATCGTCTCTCAGAATGAGGCACGTTTTGTTGAATTCTTTAACAAATCCGTTCCAATAAGTCTGAAGCTCCATATGCTCCACCTCCTTCCCGGAATTGGGAAGAAACTTCTCTCTGAGGTTCTCGAGGCACGCCAGAAGGCACCGTTCACAAGCTTTGATGATATCCGGAGCCGGATTAAGGCGATGCAACATCCTGAGAGGATGATCGCTGAGCGCATTCTTGAGGAGATAATGGATCCGAGCGTCAAACACCATCTCTTCACATCACGATGAGAGCCCGACTGGACCAGCACTTTCTTGCAGATCCTTCCGCAGTAGAGCGGATCGCAGGCGCAGTTCCGGTGAACGGTCGCCGGGTACTTGAGATCGGTCCCGGCGGCGGCATTCTGACACGCGCCCTCCTTGAACGGGGGGCGACCGTCATCGCAGTTGAGATCGATAGTTCTCTTGTATCCGATCTGAAGATACTTTTCAGAGAAGAGATTGCTGCCGGCCGCCTTATCCTTGTTCATGGAGATGCGACCCGATGTCCTCTCCCTGCATTTGATATCGTCGTTGCCAACCTTCCTTACTCAGCCTCTTCTCCTATCACATTCCGCCTTCTTTCGATCGGTTTTGAGGTTGCTGTCCTGATGTACCAGTGGGAGTTTGCGAGGCGCATGCTCACCCCGGCAGGTATGCCTGATACGAGCCGCCTTTCGGTGATGGTTCAGACCTATGCGAAGGTAAAACCTCTCCTTGAACTTCCTCCAGAGGCTTTCTCCCCGCCTCCCGAGGTCTGGTCCATGGTCGTCCGCATCACCCCGGCTGATCCCCCGATCCCTATCCAGGATAATACAGTCTATGCGGATCTTGTCCGGATGCTCTTTTCACACCGGAGAAAGACCGTCAGGAACTGCCTAAAATCTGCCCGGGGCATCTTTGGATCTGAGCGGATTGATCATCTCATTGGCAGCCTTGATGATACAACCCTTGCTTTGCGGCCGGAGAGGCTGCCTCTTCTGGCGTTTGCAGAGATGGCCAACATCCTTGCAGATGCAGAGTAATCATCTTCTATGTCTCTCTATCATTCCGAGGTTTATTTCCCTGCAGAGGATACGCATCTCCTCCTTGAAGCGGCACGCCGGGTTCTCCGCCCGGGAGATCAGGTGCTTGAGATAGGGACGGGAAGCGGCGAGATCGCTGCAGGTCTCCTTCAGATGGCTGATCGGATTGTGGCAACAGATATCAATCCTCATGCCGCAGAGATGGCTTTTTCACGTGGGGTACCGGTCATCAGGACTGATCTCTTCTCAGGCCTCTCGGGGCGGTTTGATCTCATTATCTTCAATCCCCCGTATCTCCCGACTGTTGAAGAGGAGCGGATAGATGACTGGCTGGAATATGCACTTGATGGGGGAGAGGATGGAAGAAGGACAATTCAACGCTTCCTTGAGGTCGCTCCTGATCACCTGACCCTGCAGGGCAGGATTCTTCTCCTTGTCTCTTCTCTTACAGGCATTTCAGAAGTCTCATCCCTCTTCAGCAAAGCGGGAATGATCGCCTTTACTGTTGCAGAAGAAGTATGTGAAGGTGAAAATCTCGTAGTTCTCCTTGGTATGCGGGATCTCTGCCGGGTATAAGTTCTTATCCCTGTTCCGCCGGGCAGAACCGGCAAAGTGCGTACACAACCTCGTCCGCCCGATCCCGGACAGGACAATAGATCACCCCCCCCTTCTTTTTCACCTGTAATCCTCCGGGAAAAGGGGTTCCGACCGGATGGACTGATTCATGAAGGACGAAGATTCGAAAGGCCGAGAGGAGGAAGTAGAGGAGTCTCCCCATCGGGGTCATATGTGCACCCCCCGCATGATCAGGTGAGAGGCATGCTTCTTGTATCATATGGCAGTATGTCAGAAAAAGCACCTTATTGTGGAGAGGATCCTGTAAAGCTTTGATCTTCCCTTCCCTCTTCATCAGAAGAATCCTGTGGTATGTCCCAAATATCTGTTCTGATGTATGATCAGAGAGTCTTTCCCGATATTCCGGGGGCAGATTTCTGATCTCCTGCTTCAGGGCAGCTGCAATCTGCATCAGGTCATAGGGTGTGTAATGATGCAGCTCCTCTGCGATCAAATCACCCAGGTCAGATTGCATCTCTGCCTTCATGAGGCGTGCTGTGACTGATTCGATCTCCTCTCTGACTCGCTCTCCTTTCAGTTTGAGTCTGCTACTACGCATGTGCACTATTCTTCACCGCCTGTTCCGGAGAAATCATCTCATCGATCAACACTTCCTGTATCCGGGAATTGATCTCTTATCATCCAAAGCATAGTATAGCTTGAAGGAGGATAAGTACACCGATGGCCAGAGGATTGACTGTTGCTGAGAAGATATTCTCACGAAGATGTCACAGGGAGAAGAAGGCTGGTGATGTCGTTATGGCGCCAATAGATGCCGCAATGATCCATGATATCACCGGACCCCTTGCTATCACCCAGTTTTGGGAGATGGGGGGAGAACGCGTCTTTGATCCCGAGAAGATCATTCTCCTTTTCGATCACCAGATCCCTGCCGATTCCATTCCGGCTGCAAAAAATCATGTGATGATGCGGGCATTTGCCGAGGAGCAGGGGATCGTCAATTATGATCTTCGGGAAGGTGTCTGCCACCAGGTTGCTCTTGAGAAGGGGAGGGTTGCACCTGGTGATATCGTTGTCGGGAGTGACTCACACACCTGCATGTATGGAGCTGTCGGGGCATTCGCAACCGGTATCGGCTCGACCGATATGGGATTTGCCCTGAAGTTCGGTGCCCTGTACTTCCGGGTTCCCGAGAGTATCAGGGTCGGAGCAGAAGGCCGGTTTGCATCCCGGGTCGGTCCCAAGGATCTTATCCTCAGGCTTACCGGTGATATCGGGGCAGATGGTGCCACCTATTGTGCGCTTGAGTTTGGTGGCTCAGCCTTTGAAGAGATGGATATGCCGGGCAGGATGACCTGCTGTAATATGGCAATTGAGATGGGTGGGAAGGCCGGGATAGTCCCCCCTGATGAGGTGACTCGAGCATATCTGAAGGAGCGGAGGTCATTTGATCCTGTCGAGCTCTCCCCTGATTCGGATGCAGTGTATCTTGATCAGCGGTCATATGATGTGTCTGATCTCTCACCACAGGTTGCCGTTCCCCATAATGTAGATAATGTCGTCTCCGTTGAGGAGGTTGCAGGGCGGAAGGTCGATCAGGTCTTCATCGGCTCCTGCACAAACGGAAGGTTTGAGGATATGCAGGAGGCTGCCGAGGTTCTTGGTAATGAGACCTTCTCTGATAAGGTGCGGGTGATCATCATCCCGGCATCCCGTGACGAGTATCTCAAGACCCTCCGTGCAGGGCTCATTGAACGGTTCGTCGAGGCAGGTGCCCTTGTCGAGGCACCCTGCTGTGGTCCGTGCATGGGTGGGGCATTCGGTCTCCTTGCACCGGGGGAGGTGTCCCTCTCGACATCCAACCGGAACTTCCGGGGACGGCAGGGAAGTACGGAGGCAGAAGTCTACCTCTCGTCCCCGGCGACGGCGGCGGCAAGTGCTCTGTATGGGGAGATAACCGATCCAAGGGGGGTGTAATGGCGATGCGTGTCTGGAAATTTGGCAACGATATCGATACGGATGCAATCATACCGGGTCGTTTTCTGACAATCTATGATGAAAAAGAGCTTGCATCATATGCGTTTGAGGGAACCCGCGATGAATTTTCAAAGGAGGCAGATGATGGGGATATCATCGTCGGCGGACGGAACTTTGGCTGCGGATCATCCCGCGAGCATGCCCCGCTTGCTATCCGTGGTGCCGGGGTCCGGGTGATCGTCGCAGAGTCGTTTGCAAGGATATTTTATCGAAACGCTATCAATACCGGACTTCTTCCTCTTGTTTGTGAAGATGCCGGGGCTATTAAAGATGGCGCAGAACTGATTGTACATACGGATGAAGGATACATTGAGTCGGCCGGGAAGCGATACCCGATCGATCCTGTTCCGGAATTCCTTCTTGAAATTATTCAGGCGGGGGGCCTCGTTGCCTATGCACGGGCGCACCCGGAGGTGAAGACATGCACAGAGTAGCACGTATAGATGGAGATGGAATCGGGCCTGAGATCATTGATGCAGGAGTAACAGTACTGGATGCCGCAGGGGAACGGTTCAACTTTGATATCGACTGGGTCAATTTTGATATTGGATCGGAGCGGTATCTCAGGACCGGGGAACTTCTGACTGAGGAAGATATCACCGGTCTTGAAACCTGTGATTCGATCTATTTTGGTGCATTAGGTGATGATCGTGTCAAACCTGGAATTATTGAGAAGGGTATCCTTCTTGCCCTCCGGTTCCATTTTGACCAGTATATCAACCTCCGTCCGATCAAGCTTCTGGATGGCGTCACAACACCTCTTGCCAACAAGAAGCCGGAGGATATTGATTTCCTTGTTGTCAGGGAGAATACTGAGGACTTCTATGTCGGCATCGGATCACGGTTTACGGGATCTGAGAAGACGAGCCTTGAGGTGATCCGCAACCTCTACTCGATCAAGTTCGGCATCGATGTTGAGAGTGATGCGACGGAGGTCGCCTATCAGATTGGCCTTATTACCCGGGAGGGTGCGGAACGGGTCATCAATTATGCCTTTGACCGGGCCCAGGAGAGGGATAAGAGCTGCACGTCGGTGGATAAGGCCAATGTCCTATCCGATATCTACGGTCTCTGGCGTGAGGTCTTCACCTCGGTTGCGGGCAGATATCCTGATGTCAAAACCGATTTCACCTTCGTTGATGCGGTGACGATGTGGTTTGTGAAGAATCCTGAATGGTTCGATGTTGTCGTCACGCCGAATATGTTTGGAGATATCATCACTGACCTTGGAGCGATGATCCAGGGCGGTCTTGGTCTCGCACCCGGTGGAAACATCAATCCTGATGGAATCTCAATGTTTGAACCGATTCATGGCTCTGCTCCGAAGTACAAAGGGATGAATATTGCCAATCCGCTTGCGACGATCTGGGCTGGCGCACTCCTGCTTGAGAATATCGGGGAGAAAGAAGCTGCTGATGCCGTCCTCAAAGGAATCGAATCATCGATTCTTGCCGGCCATGTCACAAAAGATATGGGTGGAAGCCAGTCGACGAGCAGTGTCGGCGACTGGATTGCAAAACAGATCAGAACCGGCGCATAAATCCTGCTGTCAGAGAGGCTGCGATGATCCCTGCGATGATGATCGCAGGGGTCGGCGCACTCTGCTCCGGTGGTGTCGGAAGAGGTGATACCCGCATATCAGGAGTCGGGACTGGTGCGGCAGGTACCGGAGTGGTGAGTGGTGTGAGTTCTATTACCACACCGGTCGTCTGCCCTGAGGTAACGATAGCGTACTCCTGATAACTGTAATATCCCTCTTTTTCTATCGTTATCAGGTGGAGGCCGAGGTCTGTCTGTGCAATAATGAGGCTTCCTTTTTCATCTGCCACTCCGGCATAGTTCTGATTCTGCAACACTACTGCTTCCGGGTGCGTGGTGATGACGATGTTCCCGGTATTTCGGAAAAGAGTTCCCATAGGTACAAGTGTTGGTTCAAGCCGGGCGGTTGAACCCGGTATTATGTAGGCGACCCCGTCCCAGTTCTGGTAATTTGGCTTTTTCAGGGAGATCCTGGTCAATCCAGGCCTGAGATCGCTGATCGTAATGGGTGTATAGCCACGAAACTGGTTCGTGATATAGACCTCGACGTTGTCAGGGTCTGAGATGATCTCAATCGATCCCGTATCTGCTGCATGGGCGGGTGAGATAAAGAGGAGGAGAGAGACCAGAACTGCCGCGATCAGGATGGACGTATTGATGTGCATACGTTCTGTAATGGTATTGATCTAAATAATGCTTCGTTGGGAAGGATAGGTGATGGTGATCCTGTCCTTCGTCTCTCTGATGCTGCCTCCTGTCAGTAAGAATGCCTGGATGAAGTACCGGATCGTCTGTTCATCGAGAACCGGGCGATCCGGTGTACAGGTTATGGTCACCTGGCTGCGATCAGGTGAGGTGATGGCGATCTCCATACCGTCGCACCCGGATGCCGCCGTCTCCTCAATGAGCCTCTGCATCGCCCTTCTGAACCGTCTTTTGTCCATCACGACATCAAGGGATGCTTCCTCCGATTGTATGGTGAGATAGCCCTGTTGTACAACACGGATCGTTCCCATCTCGCGGATCATCGCCGCCAGAAACTCCTCCCCCGATTCGGCTGCAAGGAGGTTTCCGGGATCTCTCTCTCCTGTGAAGGAACGCATCACTTCTGCGTAGATAGCGTTTGGATTGCATGTGGAGAGGGTAGCAACCGGCTGGTATCCACGAAAGACGGTCATGTAATCATTGATGAGGCTTGTCAGATGCTCAAGGAGAATGGGATCGATGATCGTTCCGAGGTTTCCCCGATCGACCATCCGGTTCAGCTTGCCTGCGATCTGAGCTGCTTTCTGGGCAAGCTGGATATCCCTGTGTTCGCCCTTTCTATATGCCTCCGAGAAGTCATGGTACCGGGTGAGGAGATCATCGATTGCTGATATCTCGATGATTCGATCGATCCTGTCTGCTTCATCCTCCTCCTCGAGCTCCTCAAGCATATGGGAGATGAAGGTGATCCGTCCTGAGATGATGGTCAGGGTTTTGTCCATCTCCGCCATCAGATCATTGCCGAAGGTTGCGGTGGTGCGTGCCCATTCAGGGGTGATCGTGGCGATATTATCGATTTTTTCGACATCATCCACGATCCTTGCGATACTGGTCATTGCTGAAGATGCAGGGATGGGATCTCCATGGCCGGAGAGGCAGGAGGTGATCCCTTCATTTTTTATCAGCCTCATCAAACCATGAAGTGACGAAATACAGTCATTTTTTGACCAGCCAACGGAACCTGCCACACCCGGCGCCCCGATGAAGAGCGTATCTCCGATGAAGAGGTTGTTGCCGAGACGGTAGCATATACTGTCAGGGCTATGTCCCGGGGTATGGTAGGCGAGGATCGACATCTCATCGGTAAACGAGATCTCCTCTTCCTTCAGGCCGCATCCTGCCGTATCTCCCTCTTCAAGGAAGAGGGGCATGCCGATGGTGCAGGGATGCATCTCCCGTCCCAGGAGTGCTGCCTGGCTGATGCCCGTGTCGCCGGTCCGGAGGACCTCGGCACCGGATATATGCGTACATACCCTGTCTGCATATCCCCTCAGCTCATCGTTATGGAGGAGGGAGAAGGAGTGATCAATATGGGTGTGTGTCAGAAGAATTCTCTCCAGCATACATCCCTCTTCCTTCTTCCCTCTGATGACGGAGAGGATCTCGTCTGTCTGGGTTGCCAGGCCACCAGGGTCAAGGAGGATACACTCTGTGTCTGATGCGAGTAGAAAAGAATTTGATGAGACTGTATCGATCTTCCGGATAATAGGATAGATGGATATATTGTCACATCCGGGAATCCTGTTCCAGCGGTGTGACTCCATACTATCCCCGGAGATGGGCTACAGCCGCATCGATGGAGGGGTGGATGGAAAAGATGGATGAAAAGCCGGTCAGCCTGAAGATCTTCTCCACATCCGGGCGGAGTGAGCAGAGGATGATATGTCGCCCCTCCTTTGCTATCTCTTTTTCGATTGTGAGCAGGACGCGAAGGCCACCGCTGCTGATGTACTTCAGTTCACTCCCATCGATGATAACCGGCCCCTCCTCACTCTGAGCATATCCCCGGAGTGTCTCTTCAGCATCCGGGGCGGTTGAAGAGTCGATTCTGCCCGATATTTTGATGATTTGGATATTTTCTATCTCTGTTGTAGTAATTTCCATCTCTGCTCTCCTGATAGTATCTCTTGTGCTCTGAAACTAAAAAAAAATATCATCGTCGGTGAGCATCTCCGGCATGCTGAGGCTGCCTGCTTTTCTCTTTCCCTCTCGTTTCTCCTCAAGTACTCTCTGCAAAAGACAGAGGAGATCACGGCCTCTGTATGGTTTTGGAAGGACCGCCGAGAATCCATACTCCTGATATGAGGACATAACAGGATCATCGGAATATCCTGAGGAGACAACTGCACAGATATCCGGAAATTCTTTTTTAAGTATCTCTATGGTCTCTTTCCCTCCCATTCCACCGGGAATCGTGAGATCCATGATCACTGCATCATATACCTGACCATTTCCGGTGGAATCCCGATACAGCTGTACCGCCTCATTACCGTCACGGGCGGTGATGACCGTATAGCCTTGTTTCGTCAGAATTGTTTCTGTAATATCAAGGATCGCTTCATCATCATCCATCACAAGAATCAATCCACCCGATGTATCTTCATCAATATATTCGCATGTATTTGAGGGCACAACTTTTTTAGAGGCAGGAAGGGAGATTGTGAAGGTTGTTCCGACGCCTACTTCAGAATCAACCGTTATTGTTCCTCCATGCCGTTGAATGATTGAGAGGCATGATGCCAGACCAAGACCGTTGCCAACCTTCTTTGTGGTGAAGTAGGGATCAAAGATCTTCGTAAGGTTCTCCTGGCTGATCCCTGTTCCCTGATCTGTTATGGTGATGAGTATGCTGTCACTCCCGTCCGAAGATGAGAAATCTTCAGAAAAGGTTTTATTCATTGCTCGAATGGTTATAACGCCTCCTTTCTCCATTGCCTGATTTGCATTGATAACAAGGTTACTGATCACCTGAGAGATCTGGCCGCAATCAACATCGACGGACCAGAGATCCTGATCGATCTGAATCTCCGGTCTGGCTCCTGTCCCCCTCAGCACAAAATCTGCTGTCTCTCTGATAAGCTCAGAGATATCTGCTGTTTCCTTCACCGGGGCGCCGCCTTTTGCGAATGTGATCAACTGCCGTGTCATATCACGTGCCCGGAGCGTCGCCTCCTCGGCACGCTCAATCCGCTCGGATGCAGGTGCATCATCCGGCAGCCCCATTCGGGCAATCATCAGGTTTCCGGTGATGGCGGTGAGGATATTATTAAAATCATGTGCGATTCCCCCAGCGAGAAGCCCGATCGACTCCAGCTTCTCCATCCGGATCGACTCCTCTTCATACCGCTTTCGATCGGTAATATCACTGATAACAATCACACTTCCGGTTGCTCTGCCATTCTGATTCCGAATTGGTGAAGCAGAGATCTCTATTGGCCTTCCAGGTGTACCGGACTCTTCCAGGTATACCCCTTTGGATACCTTGATTGGTTTATTCTCATCCATTGCTCTTCTGGCAAGGAGATCAGCTGATATAACCGCCGCATCCCCTGATAGAACAAAAACAGTACTGATGAAGGATCCGACAATCTCTTCTTCCGGTCGTCTGATGAGATCGGTAGCTGGCTTATTTACGAGGAGTATTGTTCCATTATTGTCAATTGTGATGACTGCATCGGTAATTGAGGATAATGTGACGGCGAGACGTTCTTTAAGGACTCCTTCAGCTTTCTCAGCTGTTCTGCGGAGATCTATTTCAGTGAGGAGGTGGTCATTCATTTTTGAAAGTTCCGCGGTCCGTTCTGTTACAAGCTCTTCAAGGTGGTTCTTATACCTCTGTAATTCCAGTTCAGCTCTCCTCTTCTCAGTGATATCGCGGGCAATTCCAAAGAGTCCGATTACCTTCCCTTCGATGAATCGAGGCTGGATATGGATGTCGATAACGCATTCCTCTCCATTGAGATTTACAATAGTTGTCTCAAAAGAATGGCTGTACTCCCCTTGCTGCATCCCGTATATTTCCCCGGATGAATGATTATCCCTGAGTGCATTTCCCCCTATGAGAGACTGAAGAGATAGGCCGATGATCTCTTCTTTGGAGTATCCGGTTAATATTTCTGTCATACGATTGGCACTTGTGATGATACCCTTCCTGTCTGTAGTGAAGAAGATATCATGAGCGTCATTAAAGAGTTGACGAAAGCGTTCTTCACTCTGTCGTAACATACTCTGTGACATCTCGAGAGAATCAAGCATTCTGTTGACCGATCCAGCAACCTGAGCAATTTCATCCTCTCCATCAAAGTCTATCCTCGTATTGAGAGAATCTTTCTCGTGTATTGAAGTAATCTTTGCATTCAGAAGGCTCAGGCGGGAGAGTACGGTCTTCTCCATAATTCCCATTGTGACTGCGCCGCAGAGTATCCCAAGGAGGATCAATGAGAGGAGTGAGTACTGGATAGCGGCCTGACCATTCTTGAATATATCCCGTGGCATTTCAGCCTTCAGCAGGAGTGCCGGGTTTCCGTTAATATCCGGAATGAGGGTATATCCGGCTACCACATCCTCACTCAACGGCCTGACCAGTCTCATACCTGTCTCCGAGAGATCCCTTTGGACTTCCCGAATATCCGATGGAATGTAGGGATCATGGTTTTCGTAGGCTGAGATTATGAGTTCTGTCTGTTGCGAGAGGGTATTCATCAGCCCGGTATCGAGGTACCGTCCAACAAGAATATGGCCATTGGCATCTTCTCCGGAATATCGTGTCGCCTTGCGTGATGCGATCAGCATCGGGCCTGATTCGAGGACGATAATGCCATTATATCCATTCAGATCCTGCTCCGTTATCTGGTTAAGGAGACTTCGTGGTGTTGGCATCACATGGCCATAGTCGAGATTGATATATTTATGATTTAATATGTCGCCTTCTGTATTAACAAAAAGGATAATATTAATATTCGATCCCGTAAATTTCTCATCGGGAAATGCTGATTGGAAATAGCCATAATCTCTTGTCTCCATGAATGTATTTGTCTCCTCAGCACTCGCCCAGGAGAAAGCGATAGCCTCCAGTTTCCTTACCTCTCCATGTATGGCGTTCTCTGCACGCTCAATATTTTGAATGGTGGCATCTGATTCAAGGGTGGTGAACCCTTCCATGACGATAATCTGTGAAGAGATGAAGAGGAGGACTGTCATCGCAAGAAAGGAGACTCCCGTGGATAGGAGCGTCCTCATCCGTAGTGAGGATGGCAGGAGTCGATTGAGACCATTCTGCATTTTGCCGAATTCTAAACTGAGGCTCTTTGAGAAAGGAGTTCTTTTACTATTAGCCGTCTGGTGAACCATTATCCATATTTCCGGTTAAAAATGCTTCAATTTTCGTTATAGGATGTATACATGCATACGAGATCTCTCTCCTCTCTATACTGCTCTATCTGCTATAGCTCCCTCTGATATGAGCGTATTCTCATGAGGGAGAAGATATGCTATCTTAATTGAATGGTATCTGTTGACCAGGAATCTGGTTACATGAGGGGGGATGATGTAATGGTCTTTCGGGGTGGCAATGGGGTATGGATAGTCATCATGGTTGCACTGCTGGCCGGTGCTTGTATAATTTTTGCAGGTTTTCTCCTCTGGTTGAATCAGGATGATGATATACCGTCATCATCTCTTCAGGATGGCAGGGGGAGATTGCCAATCGTCATTGCAGGATCGACGACCGTGCAACCTGTCTCCGAAATTCTTGCCTCAGTATACATGAGATCGCACCAGAATCATCAGATTATCGTTGAAGGGGGAGGATCAGGGGCAGGTATTCGAAGGGCAGGAACCGGAGAGATTGAGATCGGTGCGACATCACGCTCTGTTAAGGACGAAGAGTTTCTCCTCTATCCCGATCTCCGTGTTCATCAGATTGGAGGATCCGGCATTGTCGTCATTGCCAGCCTTGACTATCCGGGTTCTATGATCACCTTCGAAGACCTTCTCCTCCTCTATAACGATCAGGATGATCATATCTCGAATATGGGCAATATACGAAATATCAGGGTTGTTGTCCAGAGAAAGGATCATTCAGGAACAGAAGAGGTATTTGCAGAATGGCTCTTTCCAGGGTCCAAGGATGTGGACTCGGCCTTATATGCCCATGACACAAGCGCTTCCGGCCCTGTCATCCAGATGGCTATGGATGGAAACGCCGGGGTTCTGAGGGTTGTGAAAGAGCATATCGGAGCCATAGGTTTTGTTGACTTTGGCTATGCCGAACATGATCCCGGGGTGAAGATTCTCAGGATCGTTGATAAGGGAAGTCAGGAGGCAGTACCCCGTGATCTCTCTCTGGTTCGGAAGGCTATCCTCAATGAATTTCGCTCTGGCGAGATGAGAGATGAAACCCTGAGGTACGTCCCTGGGTTGACACGTCCTCTTGCATATGTGACTGAACAAAATCCTGACGATGAGGTCATGGCATTCATAGATTTTGCCAGATCCTCTGATGCCAGGCGGTATTTTAATGAAATAGGCTACTTCTCCATGAATGAGATTGATGAACTGGTGATGTAAATGACAGGTGACAAAACAAACATACTGGTCGTTGAAGATGATCCGCTGATCACAGAAGTGCTCAGTATCATGCTTGTGAAACATGGCTATTCAATCTGCGGCACTGCCCGAAGCGGAGAGGAGGCGATAATGCAGGTGGTTGAGAAGCATCCGGATCTCGTCCTGATGGATATCGGGCTTGATGGCGAGTGTGATGGTATCGCCGCTGCTATGTATATCTTCCAGTTCTTTTCGATACCTGTTATCTTCAGCACCGGTCATTCAGGGGGTGATTTCATTCAACGGGCCAAACATGCCCAGCCATTTGGGTACCTCACAAAGCCCTTCAGTGACTGTGAGCTTTATAGTACAATTGAGATTGCCCTGAACTCCTTTGAAATGCTCTCAGACCGTATTGGTCTGAAGAAGCGCCGTCTCAGGGAACTTCTTCATCTTGATGAAGGTATCATCTTCCTCGATACGAATGGTCGGTGCCTCTTCATCAATCCTTATACGGAACATTTAATTCATCTCTCTCACAGGGAGGTATTCTATCGGCATATTCATGACGTACTCGATTATGAACCGTCTGTTTCACGCGCCCGGATCCCGCCCCTCTGGGATCTCATCAGGGAGAGTATTGCTATTGGAACAAGCCACGATATTCTCGTATGCAGTTCTGGTGGGCGGAAGCGCCCGGTTCATCTCACCGTTAAGGCACGAAGAAATTCGCGGGGGGTTCATGTGGGGTATATCCTGAGGATGGAGGAGAGGATCAGGACCGGGTACCCGATAGCAAAGAAAGCAGTTACTCACGAATGATAATAAAATATATATGTTTTTATATCCTAACCGGAGGTTAACCACACCCTCTGTGTGGTATTGGAGGTAAACACTATGGTATGGCGTAGGCGAAGATATCCATTTGGCTCACTTGGCCATGAGATAGATGAGATGATGGGAGAGATGGAGACCCGTTTCCAGGATCTCTTCTCCGGAGGCAGGACGCTGCTCCCTGAGGGGGGAGCGGCAGATCGCCTTCTCCCGGCTGTCAAAGGCGAGTTCCGGGTTGATGTCTGCGAGCATGAGGGTGACGTTGTTGTCGTCGCCGATCTCCCGGGGATTGAGAAGGAGAACGTCAACGTCCGGCTGCATGATCCACGGACACTTGAGATCTCAACAGAACGACGTGAAGAGAAGAAGGAAGAAGAGGAGAACTACTTTATGAGGGAGCGTGTGTATGGGTCGATGCGCCGTCTCGTCCGCCTCCCAGGCGATGTTGATGAGGAGAGTGCACAGGCATCCTTTAAAAACGGGGTTCTCGAGATACGGTTACGTTTGACCGAGAAGGAGACAGGAAGGACAATCCCTGTCAACTGACACCTTTTTTGAAGACCGATGCTTTGATGGTGTTTTGTGGGAATATCAATAGTAATGGAGAAGAAGAAGGTCAGTGACTATATGACCTACGACGTCGTGACGGTCGAGGCGGCTGGGACGGTAAAGGATGTCATAGCCCATATCAGATCAACCCATCATGACGGCTTTCCTGTCGTCCGGGGGAAGAAGGTTGTCGGATATATCTCCGCACGGGATATCATCGGGGTCCATCCTTCAACCCGGATCGACCAGATCATGTCTCGCCACCTGATCGTTGCCGATCCCGAGATGTGCATCACCGATGCGGCACGGGTTATCTTCCGCTCAGGGATTCAGAAACTCCCGGTGATCGACGAGAACGACGAACTCGTCGGGATCATCTCAAATGCTGATGTTATCCGCTCCCAGATCGAGCACGTATCCCCGGAGAAGGTCTTCAACTTTATGAAGACCCTCACCAAGCTGTACGGGATCGAACCAACCCTTGATCGCGGGTTGATCCCTGTCGAAAAACTCCGTCCGACCCAGGCGAAGATCTATCAGGATGAGCTTGAGGGAAGGATGTACGAGATCAGAAAAGGTCTTGCCGAACCGGTCATTGTCGTCAGGCAGCCGGGGAAGCTGATTATGGTGGATGGTCACCACCGGGCAGTTGCTGCCAAGCGTCTCGGCATCAGACATCTGGAGGCATATATCATTGATATAACCGAGGATATCGAGCTTGGCCTGGAAAGGACCGCAAACAACATGAAGCTCCACTCACTCGATGATATCGCGGTTCTGGACTATGCCCGGCACCCACTCGTTGCTATCACGCACCGGCTCGTGCCACATAGCTGAACGCAGGGGTTTATGACCCCTCATGCCGGGTGTCATATGCATCATTTAATACGTACTCTTTTACCACTGTCCCTGGTTGAATTGTCACCTCCGGCCAGAGCCGGGTTCGTGAATGAATAACGACACCCTCCCCTATAACGGCACGGGGACCGATAACGGTGTCATTCTCAATCGAACAATCCTCTCCGATGACGACACTATTATCGATGATACTCCCGCTGATGGTTGACCCTGTCCCGATTGTCACTCCTGAGTATATTGATGAAGAGAAGATCTTCGAACCATTCGAGATCTCACAGTGATCCCCGATGGATGTATAGGGGCCGATGATGACATCCTCTCCAATCTTTGCTCCCTCCCCGATAGAGACGGGCCCTATGATGCGTGATCGTGCACCAAGAGAGATGGCATCGCCGAACCGGACCGGTCCTGTGATCTGTGCATCCCTGACAGAGAGGGTCCCCTTGATTGTTGTCACACCCACATCAGCCAGTTTCCAGCGTTCCGCCTGCCTGAGCATGGATGGAGATCCGACATCGGTCCAGTTTCCTCTGGCAAGCCAGCCTTTGATGGTCTTCCCATCATTCATCAGGGCAGGGAAGAGATCCCGTGCAAAATCAAACTTTCTGCCTGTGGGAATGTAATCAAAGACTTCAGAATTGCAGACATACATTCCTGTGCTTGCGAGGTTGGAGAAGATCTCGCCGGGCGCCGGTTTCTCTTTGAACCTGCGGATGGTGAAGGTTGCATCAAGCTCTGCAATCCCATATTCACTCGGATCATCGATGCTTATCAGCCCAATTGAGGTGATAGCTCCGTTTTTTTTGTGCTCACGATAAAACTCAAGGAGGTTAATGTCAGTAACATGATCTCCTCCGACGACAAGAAAGGGCGTTCCTTCAAGGTACTCCTGTGCATTTTTTACCGATCCGGCTGTTCCGAGTTTCGTCTCCTCCTCGACATAGGTGATCTCTGCAGAGTAGAGCGATCCATCACCCAGGGCCTCCCGGATCCGGTCCCCAAGATAACCAAGAGTGATGACGATATCAGTAAACCCAAGGTTGGCGAGATGAATGACCAGATGCTGGATAGAGGGAACGCCTCCGATAGGGATCGTCGGTTTAGGCCTCTCAAAGGTCAATGGGCGGAGACGGGTCCCCTCCCCCCCGCACATGATACAGACTTTCATGATAATGAGATAGTCATCATTTCCAGTTAATAGGTAGTGTTTTGACCTGCCATACTCTTATCTTGCCAGAGCCAGAGAGGAATGGTATGGAGTCGGAGTTTTCCTGCACCCTCTGCGGGCGATGCTGCAACGGATTTGGAAGATATATCAGAATCGATCAACAGACTGGCAATACCTACCGGTGCACGCTGACCCTGACGAAGGAGACATTCCGTGCCATTCCGGATCCCGGGAGATCTGATCTTCTGAAGGATCGGTCATATTTCAGAGATCATCCACATGCATGCCCTTTTTTGAGAAAGGAAGATGAAGAGAGGATTATTTGTACTATCCATGGATCACGCCCCCGGTTCTGCCGCGACTATGTCTGCTGTACCGGAAGAATCGGGCGTGATTCTGTCATATGTGGTGAGATGAAGGGGCGACGGGATATCAGAACTGATGATCCGGATCTGTTGAGACGGTGGTCAGAGCTCGTTGCCTTGTACGGGGGGTCTGATGACGCAGTCTGGAAGCAGCAGGTTCAGGAAGCATTACAAAAAGATGGGTATGAGGTCGTTTATTATGCATGATCTCCATGTGAGGGTTCTGGTCGTTGAGAACGGCCTGGTTGCCTGCCTGCCGGAGAAGTCTGTGACACTTGATCGATGCCGCTTCTGTGTTCACTCAACACATTTCGAGACAGGTGGGAAGAAGGTGGTTTCGCCCGCCCGTGCGTACTGTTCGAGGAGTGAGGCTTCAGATGAGGTTGACCTCAGATCTGTGACAAGGGTCTGGTGTGACGATACACAGGGAGAAGGCTTTCGGAGTATTATGTCGATCATCAGCTGACTGATCAAATACCTTTCCAGAACTCCCACCAGCGGCGGGTTTCCTTCTGAATAGGTCTGCTCTCCTTCTGATGCTTGAGATCAAGGATATGGTGAATAACCCTGATCTCTTTCTTCAGGTCGCTAACCGTCGCTGTCAGGTCATCAATGGAGCCTTTGATCACTTTCACCTCCTGAAAATCTCTCTCCTGCTGTATCGGAATGAATCCCTTCTCTTCGGAATATTTTATGATCCCTGCTTCAATAAGCCTGAGAATCGCTTCATTTCGATCGACCCTCATCTCCTGTGCAAACTGTTCGATCTGATCTGACAGTTTACTCTCCAGTGTAAATGACATCCGTGTTGTCATTGCATACCACCATCCCCGTTGTTCAGTGCGATGATCGCTTCCATATCGAGGTGCTTCTCAAAATGGCGGGCGAGCTGTTCGTAGGGATCGATGTGTATCTCTTCGGAATATGATAATCCCTTTCTCTCATACAGATATGTGAGAAGGGCGAGAACCGCACTCCTGTTCTGGAAGAGACCATGAAGATATGTCCCAAAGACCATTCCGTCATCACTGGATGCCCCTTCTCCAAAAAAGGCTTCATTTCCACCTTTTCGCCTGGTTTCACCCATATGGATCTCATACCCTCTCACTTCTCCGATGCCGGAGAGGATAGGGCCAATGGGTTCTGCCCGCCGGGTAACCTGAATCGTTGTCTTTTTGTATTCAGAAAATCTTGTCTCAACAGGTAGAAGGCCAATTCCATTATAAACTCTTGCATTGTCTGACTCTATTGCATCATCGATGATAAGCTCTCCAAGCATCTGGTATCCTCCACAGATTCCAATCACCGGAATGCCTCGTTCATGTGCTCTCTTTATCTCCTGAATAGTTCCCTTCTCTCTGAGGATCTCCAGATCCTCAACAGAATTTTTTGTACCCGGAATGATGACGCAGTCATATGGCTCAAGTGACTTCCCCGGCCTGACATATTCAACGGATGCGCCTCGCTCAAGTGACTCAAAGTCTGTGAAATTTGAAATTCTCGGAAGGTGGATGATTGCAATCCTTATCGGTGAAGATGACGCGCGTTTATCATTCAATGAGAGGGAATCCTCGCTTGGAAGCTGGAGATCTGTATACGGGACAAGACCAAGGACCGGAACTCCGCATATATCTTCAATCATCCCGATGCCGGATTCGAATATCCCGGGATCACCTCTGAATTTATTTATAATCACGCCAGCGACGAGTCTCCGGATATTCGGTGGCAGGAGTTCCATCGTTCCATAGAGCTGGGCAAAGACCCCTCCCCTCTCGATATCGGCAACGAGGATAATTGGGATTTTCAGACGATCTGCAAGCCGTATATTGGCGATATCCCTGTCATAGAGGTTCAGCTCTGCCGCACCCCCTGCCCCTTCACATATGACAGAGCCTGTCTCGTCATAGAGTCGCTCATACGCAGATACGGCTATCTCAAGGAGCGCATCGGTCTCCCGATAATATTCCCTGATGGGCAGATCCTTAAAGGGCTTTCCAAGGACAATCACCTGTGAAATGCTTTCGCCCTTGGGCTTAAGGAGGATCGGATTCATATCTGCCGAGGGCTCACGCCGTGCTGCGGTCGCCTGCATCGCCTGTGCGATTCCGATCTCTGCCCCATCTCCGGTGACGTATGAGTTTAGGCTCATATTCTGCGCTTTAAAGGGCGTGACTGTATATCCACGGTCAGAGAGCGCACGGCATATACCAGCAACCGTTATACTCTTTCCGACGTGGGAAGCGGTTCCAAGCACGAGAAGCGACATATTTCCATACGTACTCTTTCTATGAAGATAAAAAGAGGAGTCATTATTGAGGCCCGGGATCTCTGATTTACCGGATACACTAAATAGAGATGAACGTCCAGTAATGGTTAATGAACAGTGGCATATGCCCAAAATGTGGACTTCCAAAGGAACTGTGTATCTGTGAAGAGGTTGCGAAGGAACAGCAGAGGATCCTCGTCAAGATCAACCGGCGTCGGTACGGTAAGGAAGTAACCGTCGTTGATGGACTTGATCCATATGAGATTGATCTTGAAGATCTCTCCAAGTTCCTGAAAGGCAAACTTGCCTGTGGAGGAACTGTTAAAGGGAATACCATCGAGTTGCAGGGAAATCACCGTGACAGGGTGAAGGCTCTCCTCTCGCAGAAGGGGTATAAGATTGATAATATAAATTAACCTGCTACCGCTTTTTTTAACCTATTCCGGGTATTAACTCTCTAGATGAGAAACCGGAAGACCATCCAGCCGATAAAGACCATAACTGCGGAGAACTTTAATCCGGCAAGCGCTCTTCCTTCACCCATCTGCCCTGCGACAAGACCGGAGAAGAATCCCTGCAGGATGACGGCATGGGAGAATATACGTTTGTAAAAGTCGATATCAATCGCTGCCATGAAGCCTGCGCCTGCACCTGATGCCTGGGCTGACTCACCCGCTGCCGCCATCGTCTCAAGGAACGTACTTGTCAGGACGCCGATGACGAACATATAGACGAAGAATGAGATGATGATGATGACGATATAGATGAACATATTATTGAGCCGTTCTGTCTTGAGGCTGACAAACTCATAGGTGTCGATAGCCGCGGCACGAAGGACATTTGAGATGTCTCCCCCCGCCTTACTTGCTTTTGCGATGAGATCGACACTACGTGTTGCAAGCGGGGTTCGTATCTGCTCACCAAACCGGAATATTGCCTCGACGAATGGAACATTCCATGACATCTCCTGATCAAGCCTCCGTATATGCCTGGTCAGAGCCCCATATTCTGCCTGAGCGACGAGATTAACGGCACCAGGGAGCGTCATCCCTGATTCGTTCATTCCTGCAAGATCCCGGAAGAAGTTTGGAAGAGCTGCTTCGAGGTTTCTCTGACGTCTGTCTTCAAAGAAGTCAAGGATGGAGAGGGGCGTGATGATGAGGAGAAGTGCGACGATAAGAACGTCATCAATGATTGTGGTTCCAAATACTATCTCTGTTCCATATCGCTGGATACTGATCAGGACCCAGATGAAGGATAATGCCACTGCAACCGGGACAGTAAGGTAGAGACTGTGGAGCGGGTGTTCAATGAGTGAACGGAGAGGATGGCGGATGAATCCCGAAAATCCCTGTTCCCGTGCGCGTCTCTCTTCGATTCTCTTTCTGATCACGATATCGGGCGAATCTTCTGTCTGGTTCCTGTTCCTTCGAAGAAGATCCCTCATCTCAGACCTCCGGTGTCATCGAACTTATCATCACAAGGAACATCACACTGCCAAATGGCATGATCAGGTAGATGATCACATAGAGGAAAAGCGGGTTACTCGTCCCGGAGAGCATCGACATGACGGACTGGAGGATGACAAGGAAGAGCGTTCCGGCAACGAGGGCTGTTACATAGGACTCGGAGATGAGTCCGAGTGTCTCAAGAAATGCTTTCTGTTCATGGCGGTTTTCAATTGCATACTGATTCGCTTTCTGTTTAAAATAATCCGTCAGATTACTTCCGCTGGTTATTGCACCCATTGCACCCTGAAGGAACTCTTTTAACCGTTCACTCGGTGTTGTCGTCGAGACAACTCTGAGCGCATCGATGAGATCGCGGCCAAAGAGATCTATCTCACGTGCGATATGCCTGGCTTCGGTTGAACTCTCTCCATAGACCGGGGATTCTCCAAGGAGACGGAAGATTTCTGCCGGGGTAATTCCCGCCGTTGACATTGCAGTGATATAATTAATAGCATGCGGGAGGGTTGTATCGATCTTTCGCCTCCTCTCTCCTGCAATAATGGATGGATAGAGGAGGAAGAAGAGGTAGGTGAATCCCCCGATGATGATGAGAGAGAGGATCGTGATGATGATCGTGCCTGCGATTAAGCGATATTCTGCATACTCATAGAAGAATCCCGGAAGTGTTCCCTGGTACCTGATCAGGTCGGGCAGTCTGAAGAGATAGGTGCAGATACCTGCAATGATGGCGCCAGCAAGGCCGGCAAGAATAGAGGTGATGGTTGCGGTTGAGAGATACACCTCAAATGGCACCCTGTGCCGTGCTGATATAAGGCTTCCAAGGAGTTCGCCATGGCTTAAACGTTTCTCCTTCATCCTCGCGCCAAGGAGATTGAAACAGAATCTCTCATAGCTGTTCATAGAGATCTCTTCTCACTCGTCTGATAACGTCCTCCGGATTGCGGAAGTAATCCATAAGGATGGCAGAGACATCACGATAATGCCGGATCTTGCGCACCCGCATCCATTCAAGCACTTCCTGCCGCCTTTTCAGCTCCTCCTGCATCCTTTCATCGTTCCATCCACGCTCCTCCATGATATCCTCAAGGATGAAGGATTTTCCAAGATAGGTAATCTCATCGCTTGAGGGTTTCCATCTGAAGACCTCATTTGTAATCAGCTCATTTGTTCGTGGATCAATATCAAGAACTTCAATGATCTGTTTGTTTCTTCTGATCCTCTGACCTCCTACCCGTGCCTGCACCTGGACAGATACAAGGTTGAGTGCGGAGAGCATATTTCGTGGAACATTCATCGGTGGGTTCTCAAGGCGGTGGACGACACTGGCAACAGAATCGGCATGGACAGTTGAGTACGTGATATGCCCTGTACTCATCGCCTGAAAGAGGGTGAGTGCCTCCCGTCCCCGTACCTCTCCGACGAGGAGATACTCGGGCCTCTGCCTCAGTGCTGCTCTGAGAAGCTCATAGAGGTCGATCTCACCCCGTCCTCCGGTATCGAAGGAGTCCCGTGTAATACTTGGGATCCAGTTAGGGTGTGGTAGTTTCAGCTCCCGGGTATCTTCGAGGGTGATGATCTTGGCAAGCGGGGGCATGAAGAGTGATATTGCATTGAGCGAGGTTGTCTTCCCTGATGCAGTACCTCCGGCGAAGAGGCATGACTTCCCGCTCTCGACGGCAAGCCAGAGGAATGCAATGGAAAGAGATGAGAATGTCTTCCACTCGATGAGATCGGTCGGAGTGATCGGCTCTTCCCGGAACTTTCTGATGGTAAATGTGGATCCATGTGCAGTCACTTCTGTTCCAAGGGTCATCTGGATGCGTGATCCGTCGGACATCGTTGCATCCAGGATCGGCTCAGCGATGGAGATATACTTCCCTGCTCTCTGGGCAAGCTTTGTCACAAAAGAGTCGAGCTCTGTTGAATCCTTATATGTGAGGGTCGTCTTCATCGATTCGTAGCGTGTGTGATAGACAAATATCGGTGTCATTAACCCGTCACAGGAGATATCCTCGATGAACGGGTCATGCATGACCGGATCGATGAGGGCATCCCCGAGGAACTCACGATCCATTCTGTAGAGGATCTTCTCCTCCTCTGCAGGATCAAGACGGATCTCATAATCTGCAATGATCCCCCGACAGGCTTGTCGAAGGATATCCCTCGTCTCACTTCTTGAAAGACCCCGGGTACTGATATCAAGCGTCTCAAAGAGCCTGCTTTTTATCTCGTTATAAAAATCCTCTTCACCCTCTGTCAGGATTGGCTCAATAACCTGATAGGTGTACTCATGCGAGACGATATCGTACAGTATCCGTATGTAGGCATAGGGAGGCTGAACCGGGTATAGTTCCACCTCTTCAATTCCAGGAGATGGTTTATAGGATAAATCGACCAGTGGACCATGTTTCTCAGGGGAGTACTCCTCATGCTCAGAGTGGCGGATCGAGAAGAGATCAAGGAACTTTCTCTTTTTTTCATTCGTTTTTATCGCGGTTTCCTCTATCTTTTCTGGCGCCCGCTGCTCCGGAGATGCTGATGGAGTGTGAGGTGATGCATTCTCAATTATCACCTCTTCCAGAGGGAGTGGATGTGCGGTAAGGGTTTTTTTCTTCACCGGGAGATCTTTATTATTTGCAGTATCCTGAAATCCGGCTTCCGGATACCGATCAGAACCCGCTCTTTCGTCTATATTCTTTTCTTTCTCAATGTGGGTGGATGCAACAAGTTCGTCAAGAAGCCCTTCAAGTTCGTCCATTGTATCAAGGGGATCCTTGGAAACGACTGGATCTTTTGTTCTCTTTCTGAAAAGAGATCTCCATCCCCTCCCTTCATCACTCATTGCCCATCTCCCGGAATCAATACTATTGATTTGAGATCTCCACCCGGGAAGTCTATGATGGATCGGGAGATGAGCTTTATACCGTCACGTACCCGGCATTCATATCTTCCAGAAAGGAGTTTGAAGGTTGCTTCTCCTCTTTGATCTGTTGTGTCCGTTGCACAGATCCGGCTATTGTTCCAAAGTTCGATACGAAGATCCTGGGGGAGTGATCCCGTTGTCTTCATCTGTATCGTCAGTCTTCCGATACCGGCATTGGCCTCTGTCTTGATATCTGTCTCTAAATCAGTCTTTGTATGAACGGAGAGGCGTGCAGGGTTAAAGATTCTTGCTCTTCCGGAGCGTTCTTCTGCCTGCTGAAGAGTAAGGGGATTGCAGGTGAAGATGCCATCTGCCGGGAATCGCAGTATCGCAGTATCGCCAAATATTGTACCCGCTGCATCGGTATATTCTGCTCCACCCGGTTCTCCGGAGATGGTGATGACAGAGGCGCTCATCCCGCCCTCCTCACAACGGATATCTGCGGTCAATTTGTTATCGAATGCCTCTTGTAAGCAATACTGGAGGGTTCTTTTCATATTCTCCTGCAATTTCCCGATGGTAATAGCTCTCTCCTCCTCTTTATCCATAGGTTCTCCAAAATTCAATATGCTTTCCCTTTCTTGATCGTCCTTATAATTTAGAAGGGATACAATGCCATGCTATATATAATGTATTAGTCAGATATCATTCTCCATGATCCCTCCCCTGATCATTGCGTTCATCGCAGTTGCAGCAACCTTTGTCTATGGCTCGGTCCTTGATATCCGTGATCGGAGGGTGCCTTTCCGGACATGGTACCCGATGATTCTTGTCTCTGCCCCGTTCGCAGCATGGGTGTACTATCTCCTCCTCATGGGAGATCCGGCCTGGTTTCTGATGCTTTTTATCACAACGCTCATTTTCTGCACCATGATGTATGCAATCGCATACTTCGGACTCTTTGGTGGTGCAGACGCCTGGGGTCTCATCTTCATCGCACTTCTCATCCCGATATTTCCCATCGAACCACTTCTTGGCTATTCCCCGATACCTCTCTTCGTCTTCAGCGTGCTTGCAAACGCTCTGATTCTCAACCTCTGCATTCCGCCCGTCATCTTTCTCTACAATACGCTCCGGGGCAATCGGGCGCCCCTGCTGCACCGTTTCATCGGATACCCGGTTCCCGCAGAGAAGCTCACGACTGTTTTTGGCTTTGTGATTGAGGATTTTGAGGAGACTGAGGATGGGATCAGGCGACGATTCATGCCGTTTTCAGAAGCAGTCCGTCGCATGGCAGGCGATGATCGGGTGTACACGCGTGATCTCAGAGAGCATCCCGAGGCGTTCTTACGTGAACGAAAGCTCTATGCGAAGGCAGGATCTGTCTGGATATCATATGGTGTCCCTTTCTTCATCCCGATCACCGCAGGACTCTTTGTCTCGTTCTTCATCGGGGATATCCTCTTTACTTTGATCACCCTTCTTATTGGAGTGTAGGGTGATGATCGATTTACACTATGAAAATGGCCTCATTCCGGTGATTGTCCAGGATAAGGAGACGCAGGTAGTTCTGATGGTTGCATGGGCGAATGAGGAGGCTGTAGAGCTGACTCGTAGCACCGGATCTGCCCACTATTACAGCCGGAGCAGGCGGAAGATCTGGAAAAAAGGTGAGGAGAGTGGCCATCTTCAGCAGGTTCATGAGATCCGGGTTGATTGTGATGCTGATACCCTCCTCTATATTGTCACACAGTCCGGTGCTGCGTGCCATATGGGATATCGGTCATGTTTTTATCGATCTATTAATGGGGATCTCCTCCTCGAGAGGATCGTTGACCCTGAAAAAGTGTACAAATAATAACGATGAATGACACGTACCTTATGGTAGATTTTTTATGAAACTGGTACCCGATACAAGCGTCGTCATCGATGGACGCATAACTACAATGATACACAACGGAGAATGCAAAAACCCTACAATAATCATCCCTGAAGCGGTATTTGCAGAACTTGAGGCGCAGGCAAATCATGGCCGTGAAATTGGCTTTTCAGGTCTCACAGAGATTCAGGAACTCTGTAGGATGCGCGATGAAGGACTCCTTGAGTTAAAATTTGTCGGAGAACGCCCCCGTCTCGATCAGGTGAAGCTCTCCAGTGGTGGTGAGATTGATGCAATGATACGAAACGCCGCAATAGAATATGATGCCACCTTTGTCACCTCCGATGTTGTTCAGGCCGAAGTCGCACGGGCACGAGGACTTGAGGTCATTTATCTCAAACCACAGCAGGAGAACTTCACCCCTCTTCTGATTGATAACTTCTTTGATGAGAATACCATCGCAGTCTATCTCAAAGAGCGGGTCTCTCCATATGCCAAGAAAGGCCGTCTCAAGGAGATGCGTCTGGTGCCAATACGCGATGCCCCGATGAGCGAATATGAGTTGCGCCGACTTGCACAGGAGATTCTGGAACGCGCAAAACGCGATCCGGATGGTTTTATCGAGATAGAGAAGCGTGGCGTTACCGTGGTTCAGATCGGCTCCCTCAGAATCTCCATCACACGCCGCCCCTTCTCAGATGGAATGGAGATATCGGCGGTCAGACCCATCGCCCATGTCTCTCTCGACGATTATGACCGCGCAGAAGAGATCAAGCAGGGCCTGGTGAGTGATCGATGCGGCACACTCATCATCGGTCCACCGGGTTCAGGGAAGTCAACCCTCGCGCAAAGTATTGCAATCTTCCTTGCGGATCGTGATTTTGTCGTCAAGACGATGGAAGCTCCCCGTGATCTCCAGGTTCCTGATCATATCACCCAGTATACCTCCCTGGAAGGGAGTATGGAGGCAACAGCAGACCTTCTGATGCTCGTCCGTCCGGACTTCGTGGTTTTTGATGAGATCAGGAAGGCTGAGGACTTCTCTATCTTTGCCGATCTTCAGCTCTCCGGGATTGGTATGGTCGGTGTGATACATGCGCAGAGGGTACAGGATGCCGTCCAGCGTCTCATCGGAAGGATAGACTACTGCCTCCTCCCCCAGGTCATCTCATCGATCATCTTTGTCTCAGATGGAGAGATTGAACAGGTATTTACCATTGATTTTTCAATCGATCGCCCAACAGGCCTTACCGATCTCGGTGTTGAGATGCCTCCATCGCCTCTCGTGACGATCAGCAATAGTGCAGACGGAACCCCGGTCGTTGAGATCTTCCGCTTTTCCGGGGAGACGATCGTCATCTCTGCAGGACCAACGAATTCTGAGGAACCAGCACTGGAAGAACCGGAGAATAATATAGCACCATCACAACCGCAGATCCCTCCTCACTGGAAAGTGATTGAAAAAGAGATTCAGAAAGAGATCGGCAGGTTCACCGAAGGATTCGTCGATGTCCGGATGATCTCGGATACCAAAGCGACCGTCTTCATCGATGATCAGGATATTCCTGCTGCGATCGGCAAAGGTGGCAAGAACATCTCCGGGATTGTCAATAAAGTCGGTGTTGGCATCGACATCAGATCCCGATCAGAACTTGGCCATGCTGATGAAGATATTGTTGAAGAGATGCCGTTGAAAAGTGCATCATCTGAACGGAGTATTCAGATCCGGACGGATAAAAAACAGCTTGCCCTGCTCTGTCCCGAACATGGAGGCAAAATTGTCGATGTCTTCTCCGGGAAGGAGTATCTCTTTACCGGAACTGTTGAGGAGAGTGGAGAGATCCTCCTTGCACGAAATAACTCAATCGCCCAGGAGATGATCAGGCGGTTTGAGGAGGGAGAAGATATCAAGGTTCGTCCTGTTGATTAATTGTGAAGGGGAGCTTATCGTGACTGAAGATACAATACAAATGGCCGAGGCAGAAGTGGCCGGAGCATGGAAGAGGGCGTTTGAATCCGATCCATCTGAGAAGGAGAAGTACTATATCACCGTTGCATACCCGTATCCAAGTGGCGCGATGCATGTCGGCCATGGAAGGACGTATATTGTCCCAGACGTTATCGCACGCTTCTGGAGGATGCGGGGGAAACAGGTCCTTTATCCGATGGCGTTTCATGTTACGGGATCTCCGGTCATCGGGATCTCAAAACGGATTGCACGGGGGGATGAGAAGACAATAACCCTGTATCGTGATCTCTATAAAGTTCCGGAGGATGTTCTTGCCAGATTCTCAGATCCGCTTGCGATTGTTGAGCATTTCTCTGATGAATATGAACGGGTGATGCGGCGTCTTGGCCTCTCGATCGACTGGCGACGACGGTTTACGACAATCATTCCCCAATATTCTAAATTTATCGAATGGCAGTATAGCCATCTCTATGCTCAGGAGCGTGTCGTCAGGGGCGCTCATCCTGTCAAATATTGTCCACAGTGTGAAAACCCCGTCGGGGACCATGACCTTCTCGAAGGTGATCGGGCGGAAGTTGTGAAATTTATCTTTGTCAACTTCCAAGCTGACGGTTTTTTGATCCCATGCGCCACACTCCGTCCGGAGACGATCTTTGGTGTGACAAACCTCTGGATTAACCCGGATGTCCGGTACGTGAAGGCTGAGATCGATGGTGTTGTCTGGCTCGTCTCCCGTGAGGCTGCTGAAAAACTCTCGATGCAGAAGCATACCGTCTCAATTATTGATGAGATCAATGGGGCGGATCTTGTTGGATCGATGGTCTCCCACCCGCTCTCAGGGAAGGTACAAATCCTCCCTGCGCCCTTCGTTGATCCCGATATGGGGTCCGGGGTTGTGATGAGTGTTCCTGCGCATGCACCCTACGATTACATCGCTCTTCGTGATCTCCAGCAGAAAGGGGAGTATACGGATATTGTTCCGATCCCTCTTATTTCGGTGGATGGATATGGTGCAGTTCCTGCACAGGAAGCGGTTGAACGAGCAGGAATCCATGATCAGCTTGATCCGAAGATGGATGAAGTGACGCAGGAGGTGTATGGGGCAGAGTTTACACGCGGCAAACTCCTCCCCCTCTGCGGAGAGCATGAAGGTAAGCCGGTTCGTGTTGCCCGTGATGATCTTGGGGACGTTATGGAACGGGACTATGGATCGATCCGGTTCTTTGACTTTGATACCCAACCGGTTATCTGCCGTTGCGGAAGCAGGGCATATGTCAGAATCCTTGATGATCAATGGTTCCTGACCTACAGCGATCCAATATGGAAGCAACAGGTTCATGATCAGATCAGTTCGCTCTCCCTTGTTCCCCCGGAGGTGCGTGCCGAATTTGACCGTACCGTCGACTGGCTGAAGGACTGGGCATGCACCCGTCGTGTCGGGCTGGGAACGCGAGTTCCCTGGGACTCAAACTGGCTCTTTGAGCCCCTTTCGGACTCGACGGTCTATATGGCATACTACACCATCGCACACCGTATCAGTGATATTCCTCCGGAGTCTCTCACCCCCGATGTCTTTGATTATATCTTCCTTGGCAAGGGTGATCCGAAGGGGGTTGATCGTCAGCTCCTTGACTCGCTCAGATCCGAGTTCCTGTACTGGTACCCCTACAACTACCGTTTCTCGGCAAAGGATCTCATCTCAAATCACCTCACTTTCCAGCTCTTCCATCACCGTGCCATCTTCCCTGATGATCTTCAACCAGAGGGGATGGTTGTCTTTGGAATGGGGCTCCTCAATGGAGCAAAGATGTCCTCCAGCAAAGGCAATGTCTTCCTCCTTGAGGATGCGGCCGATGAGTTTGGGGCAGATACCGTCCGTATGTTCCTCGTCGGCTCAGCAGAACCATGGCAGGACTTCGACTGGAGAAATGAACTCGTCTCATCGACCCGGAAACAGATTGAGCGGCTCACCTCCTATGTACAGGATGGTGTACTATCAGCAGGAGAGACAGGGGTTGACTCCTGGCTTGCATCACGTCTTCAGCGGCGAATTGTACAGACGACCACGGCTCTTGAACTCTTCCAGACCCGTCAGGCTCTCCAGGAAGCGTACTTCGGGATCGAGTCTGACTTAAAGTGGTATCGGAGGAGGCTGCCTGCCGGATCCGATGGAGGTGCGGTGATGCGGCAGGTGGCTGATGCATGGGTAAGGCTCCTTGCTCCAATCATTCCTTTCACCTGTGAGAAATTATGGGGTGATCTCGGTCATGAAGGACTTGTATCGTATGCAGAATGGCCTCTGCCTGATGCAGCTCTTCTGAACCCGGCCGTTGAGCAGGCGGAGGATCTGATCATGCGGACGGTCGAGGATATTGAATCGATCATCCGGATCATCCCGATGACGCCATCAAAGGTGACTCTCTGTCTCGCCCCTTCATGGAAGTATGATGTCTTCAATGTGGTTGCGACTGCTGAAGACCGCCGTGTGGTGACAAAAGAGCTGATGAAGGATGAATCGATGCGAAGCCTTGGAAAAGAGGCGGTCAATGCCGTCAATCAGGTGACGAAGCTGATCCACAGCCTTCCACCCCAGCTCGTTACAGAGATTGTATCAAATCCCCCGGATGAGCTGGCTATCTTTACTCAGGCCCTTTCGTTCCTTGAGGAAGAGTTTAAGGTTGCATTTGAGATTGTTCCGGCAGAAGAGAGCACGCATGCAAAAGCAGGAATGGCGCTTCCCTTCAAACCGGCTATTATAATTGAATAAATTTTTTCATTCTTTTGGCTTTGCCCTCTTCACCCGCTCCTTTGTTGAAAAGCCTGTGATGAGGTCCAGGTACACTCTGAATTTCTTATTTGAATCGAGGATCAGATCATCTGATGCGTTAATGTCCGATTCTGTATCGACAAATACCGTCTTCCCCTTTTCACCAGGCCATACCTCGAGCCGCTTGATTGCGCCATAGGCGATAGAATAGTGTCCGTCCTTCTCTTCTGCCTCAACTCCGAAGATATCAACAAAGCCTTTGATCAGTCGCTCTTCGAGGTCTTTCGTCTGGCCTCTTTTGACCGGGTATTCTTGCATAGTATTATTATAGGGTGGGGTTGTATGTAATTTTAATGTCCAGAGATACGAGTGATTTGAAGATCATATCACAGGATCTCAGTGAGAAGGGATCTGTTGTGATGATGGGCTTTCCAGGATCTGGTCTTGTCGGGAGTATTGCCCTTCAATACCTCGTCGAGCAGATGGATTTTACCCATATCGGTGATATAACAAGTCGTTTCTTTCCCCCGATGTCGATGATGCATAAAGGGGTCGTCAATGCCGCGGTTCGGATCTATGAGAAAGATACCTTTGTTGCCTTTGTTGCAGATATTCCGATCCATCCGATGATCTGTTATGAGGTCGCAAACGGCATCCTTGACTGGCTTGGAGACTATGATGTCAAAGAGATCGTTACTGTAGCTGGTATTATCACAAACGAACCGGAGAAGAGGGTATTTGGCGTGGCGAGTGATCAGGATTCGGTTGATCGTCTTGAAGACCATACGATTATTCTTCCGATGGGAAGCATCTCAGGGATTGCATCTAGCCTTCTGACAGAGTGTAAACTTCGAAAGATCCCCTGCATGGGTCTTCTTGGTGAGACGGTGAACAACCCTGATCCCCGGGCCGCCATCTCAGCAATTGAAGTTCTTAACCAACTCTATTCATTTGGAATCGATACGTCACCTCTCCTTGAACAGGCAGAAGAGATTGAAGCGACGATGCAACGGCTTGCAGAGGAGGTTCAGAGTGCTGAGGCTGGACCGCAGAAGAAAGAAAATCTTCCAATGTATGGGTGAATCATCATGATGGTAGCAGCATTAACAGGGATATCCCCTCAGGTAATCGCGGATCTCAAACTTGGCAAACCACGTACCATAGAACTTCAGAGTGCCCATAATATTATTACCCTCTCGGAAGTGAATCCGGGTGATCATATCTTTCTGACAAGTATCGCCGCAGAAGACCTCTCTCCCGGAGACTCAGGGCTCATTCTTACGGTCCAGGCAGTTTCGATTTCGATGAAACGGGTGATAGAGTACTCTCATGGTCATCACTTTGAGGAACGTGAACGGACATCAGCGCGTGTTCAGCTGAAATATTGTGGAACCTCAATTGTAAAAGAGAGTGGGGCACTCTCCTGTTGCAAGGCCTACTATGCGGATGTGGTGAAATGCACCTGTTTCCATGCGGTCTGAAAACTTCTCACTTTTTTACTTGATTGATACAATACGCGACATTCTCTCCAAATCGCCGGATAGTATCGAGACCTTCTGTATCCTGCTGCACTTCACCAGGCTCCTTTCCAAAGACAATATTCCAGTAGGTTGAGCCACAGACGATCATATCGTTGATGAGATAGAACATCAGTAGTTCCTGGATGGTGGCGGTGTGTCCCCCTCTCCGTGCCACCGCGACTGGTCCGCCGACCATCCGCGAGAGGAACTGATCGGATCCCCGTGATACCATCCCTATCCTCTGGATTGCCGACATCAGATCTCCGCGTGCGGTTCCGAAGTAGACGGGGGATCCGATGATCAGTCCGTCAGCCTGCCGGATCTCATCGATCATCTCATTCACTCCGTCATCGATAGCACATTTGCCGGTCTTCTTACAGGTATAGCAGGCGATGCAGGACTGTATCTGCTTTCCACGGAGGCTGATCACCCGGGTGCTGCATCCTCCGGCATGGAGAGCTTTGCTGCATTCTTCGAGTACCTGTTCAGTATTCCCCCCTGAACGGGGGCTTGCATTGATCAGAATAACATCTGCCATGGTCTATCGCTTCATGGTTGATCGCAGAATCAAAAAGGATGTTGGTTCGGAAAAAAAGGGATTATTCAGAGGTCAGCCAGTCGTAGAGGAAGACTGCGACCAGTGCCCCCACGATTGGACCTATGATATAGATCGGGAAGAACTCCCAGAGATTCCCTCCACCAAAGAGGGTATTACCAATATATGGACCGAATGTACGGGCCGGATTGAGGGATGAACCAGCGATATTACCGGTGGTGGTGATGATACCGGCGACCGTCAGCCCGATGATAAGACCGGCAAATCCTTCGGGTGCCAGTTTGTCAACGGCAACCCCCATGATGGCGAGCATCAGGAGGAATGTTCCAATCGCCTCAACGAGAATAGCCTGGCCATAGGAGATACCAGGGAATGGAGCGGTTGCGCCGAGCCCTCCAACGAGGACGGCATCAGGGCCGGCACATGCGAAGAAGAGGGTACTTGCAAGGGCTGCTCCGATCAACTGGGCGATAATATAGGGCACAACTTCAGCAGTCGGGAACCGTTTTGATGCCCAGAGTGCGATCGTCACCGCCGGATTGATATGGGCTCCGGATACCCTCCCAAGCGCATAGATGGCAGCGGCGATGGCAAGACCGAAGGCAAGACCGATGGCGAGCCAGTCTCCCAGACCTCCGAGGTATCCTATCCCGATATTGAAATCGTTGAGGGGTGCCTCCCCTTTTGCGAGCATCAGGGTTATGGCAGCTGCTCCCGCTCCAAAAAAGACAAGGAGGAAGGTCCCGACGATCTCAGCGACACATCGTTTGGCTAATGAGATCATAGCATCATCTCCTCAGGATGTGAGTGCGTTATGGCAGGGTGGGCAGAGAATTCTCGGGATGTTTGTCTTCACCTTCTTTGCGGGGAAGGGATATCCCCCTTCCCACTTCTCAATCTCCTCCCTGATAGCATGGTGTTTGCAGACCCCCATCCCGCAGACGATGCAGATTGCTACTGCATCACTATCTTTCCCCTCTTCTGCGCAGATATAGCATTTCATATCCGTTCACCTCCTTTATACTGCATCCTTGTACTCACAGTACTGGTGCCTGAAGTCGACGAGGCATGCGGCTGCACAGTCCTTGCATGCACGAACCGGAGCTGCCGCCGTCTCCTTGTGAAGAGCGATAATGTTTGTCATCATCGTCGCTGTGACCGGCTCGCTCGTCAGGAGGCATGGATAGTCGGAGAGGCGCATCAGGGCAGATGCCCTGACGGTGATGGCACATGCCGGGTATGCATACCATTGCGGATTCATCAGCACCTCATTCTCATGGATTGGAGAGAGATCGATTGTACATCCTGCGACCTTCGGGGCGAGCTGTCCACTCGATCCTGCTTTTGCCCTCCGTGCCCTGTCGATGATCTTCCATCCGCGGTAGATCATATCCATGAAGTCACAGTTGTGCAGCTCTGCAGCTGCCCCCCGTGTGGGGTTGAGCTGAACCAGGTTGTGGAACCGCTTCGTCAGAAGATCCACGATCATCGGGGCGTTGAATCCGTCAAGCTCAAGGATATATTCTGTTGCAGAGGCTGATGCCCCGGTCACAACAGAGAGGATATCATACTCGCTCTTCATTTTATCGACATTTGCATCCAGAGTCTTCTGCATCACCTCGGTGACCGCCTCAATCGTCGCCATGATGACATCGTCCTTACACATGTTGAAGGTCGACTGGGCGATGTGATGGGCGATATCTCCGACACAATAGGCAGGGATGGTTGCTATGTTTCCGTAATGAACACCATCATCGATAGCTGCTTTTACCGCAGGCTCAATCATGCGGCGATAATCCTCCATGTACTTCCTGACATCAAATGAGGTGTGGCCTGCCCCGTCCATCAGCTCAGCCTGGGCTTTGACCGGGCTCTCATAGATCGCCTGAAGTTGTTTCACCTCTTTCTCGGCGGCTTCAGTCAGGGTGTCGCCTGCTTCAATCCTTGTTGCAAAGACCTCACCAACACCATAGCTGGTGTTCATTCCCCAGGATTTCGCAGCAAGGATCGTCTGTTTGTGATCTGTTGGAATATCTGTTGTTTTCAGAATCTGGTTGACAACATTGCTTGTACTGCCCGGGATAAGGGCGAAGTCGACGACACAGGTTGGTCCATAGAAGCCTGCATACCTTCGGGCAGACTCCCGTCCGATAAGTGCCTCGGACTTTCCGATCTGTTTGACGAATGTATCAAGGCTCTTTTCGAACTTCTTGTCCTGATCACAGAGGATCTCAAGGACGACCGGTGTCTGATAATGTTCAACGAAGGGATCATCCTCAGGCCGGATCGTCTTTGTGAGTTTGTTCAGTGCATCGAAATGTGATGTGACTGAGGTCTTGTGCAGGTCAATGACTGCCGCACTCTGGCCGGATGCGACCGTCATCTTTTTTACTGCATCCACATATGGCTGTGCATCGGTCAGGGTGAACTGCGTCCCCCTCTTCTTTTTTATCGTCTCGACATCTGCACGCTGGGCGCCCATCGCCTCATTTATCATTTTTTTATATATTTCAGACATTTTTTTCACCTCTCATCGTCGGGGTACTCCCGATACCCGCAATTATATTTTCAAGGCTATATACCTTTCTCCTGTTGGATAATCGGGCTGGCATTATCATCGAAGGGATTTTTCCGCATTGCCAGTGAGAAGAGGTAGGGATAATGGGTTTTCTGATATCGCATGTACTCGACCCATTCCGGGGTGAGAAGATCGTATACCCGACGGAGATCGGTAGCAAGATGGGCGAGGTCAGAATCCGGGAGAGCACTCAGATCTCCCCGGCTCTCCAGTTCCTCGGAGAGATGAAATACCGCCCTGAGGCTCTCGGTGAACGTGGCATGTTCGAGAAGAACCGGGTTTTCCAAAAGACGGAGGAGGAAATCCCGGTGTCCTGCTAACATGGTATGCAGTTCGATGAGGTTGATCCTCCCAATCTGAATGGTCTGCCGGAATCCTTTCAGGGTTGCGATGATCGTATCAAACTCCCGGTCTGTCCATGAGTCACGAATAAGAAGATCTCCCCGGATAGTATCAAGGTCGGGATCAGCATCTGAGAGGATCTTCAGGAGATGTGATCCGATCTCAGAGAAAAAGACTCCGATAACCATATTCATCTTCTGGAGGCGTTCTCTTCGTGATCGAACTGCAAGGAGCTGGTTGAGTATTATCGTAACCAGAAGGACATTAATTGGAAGAAATCCAAGTGCATTGAAGATGTAGGTGAGGGTATTACTCTCCCCTGCATCACCGATTATGAGGAACTTGGTTCCATAGATGATGATGGTGATGGATATGAGCACGATACCAAGTTTTGTCTCCCATTTGAGTTTCATTATTTCTCTCCGATAACAATTGAAGGATCTTTTCCGTGAAAAGGCTTGGGTTAGGCGATAAGAGCGAACCATCCGATGAATACAGCGCCTTGCAGGATTGTCACCGGTACTCCGAACCTGAGAAATTCGACGAAGCTGATCGTTGCTCCACGCCGCTCAGCGTTCTGGATGATGATGATGTTGCTTGCCGCACCGAGTAGTGTCAGGTTGCCTCCGATGGTGCTTCCGGCGGCGAGGGCAAGAAAGACCGTTTCGGAAGAGCCCGCTTCTATCAGGGAGGGGATAAGGAGTGCAACAAAAGGCACATTTGAGATGATCTGGCTGAGGAGGATGCCACCACCGATCAGCCATGGGATCGATAAAATCAGCTGGGAAGGGATGAGTCCGGGGAATGTGCCCCCAATCCATACCGCCTCCATCAGGATGAAGAGGCCCACGAAGAAGAGGAGTGTCCGGTAATCAACACTCCTGATGATGGCGAAGCGGTTCGGAGAGGGGAGAATCGGGGCCGCTGAAATTGCCGCAATCGTCGAGAGGGTGAGCATTGGCGGGTAGCCTGTTGCCATGCATATGATCCGGAGTATGATCAATCCGATAAGAATGCCCAGGGATGCTCTGCAGAGAAGAGCAAGTCTCTGATCCCTGATCCCTGCCTCAGGAAGAACCGGTGGCAGTACAGAGGGAAGAGGTGGGGTCATTCTTCTTATTATCGCGTAAAGGATGATTCCTGAGAGTACTGTCGGAACAAGGAGTACTTCTATAAAGGTCAGAAAGGGGTTCTCCATTCCTGATCCAATCGCGATAAGAAGATTCTGTGGGTTGCCGATCGGGCTTATAATACTCCCTGTTGTTATAGCTCCTGCAAGTGCGAGGAGGAATATCCTATCCGGTATTTCACAGGTTCGTGCAAGGGCAAGAGCGATGGGGGTGCCGATGATAGCAAGTGTGTCATTCATCAGGAGAGCAGAGAAGCCCCCCATCGTCAGGATAAAGAGGGAGATGAGCTGGCCTGGTGTTCCTGCCCTGGAGAAGATGATTCGTGCGAGATACCCAAGATATCCGCTCCCTTCCATGGCTGATCCGATGAGGAAGACAGAGAAGAGAAAGATGATGATCTCGATATTGACTGCATGGATTGCTTCGGTGAGAGTGATACTCCCGGTGATAAGTACCGCTCCCGCTCCGGCTAGCATCATACCCCAGATAGGAAGCCGCATCCCCCCGATCTGGCGACATGCAATCCCCCCCAGCACGAGAATAAGGATGATAACCGAGATGTCCGTGCTTTGTTATTGGATCATTTTGGTAATGAAGGAGACGGGATTGATCTGTATTGCTGTGTAGTATACTTTCAAAAATATATTGATAAAGCGAAAGGATAATATAGGCGATCTTCCAATGATGGCATATGAAGCAGATACTCTCCCTGATGATCATCGCGATCATCACCGCCACACTCCTGACCGCAGGTTGTGTGGAATCTCCGGATTCAAACGGAGGCATCACTCCGACTCCTGATACAACACCTGTTTCAACTGAGCCCGATCCCTCTGAAGATATGCTGACTCCGGGTCCTCTTGGAACGATGCCACCAGGCCAGGAGGTGGAGGCCACGGTATCCCGGGACCCCCTCAAGACTGATATCTATGTAACATTCAATGGAGGGAGGGGGATGAGCGCTATTGTTCGTATTGATGCAACAATGTACGCCTCAGATGGCCGGATTGAGGAAAAATCGATGTCTCGGCCAAGAATGGGCGATTCTGTCACATTTACCGGGACACGGGGTACAGATCGGGTCAAAGTGACCGCTCTCTATAATACAGGGGAGGTTGTTGTCATCAACGACGGTCTCTTTGAGTATAGAAGCCGGTTGTGATCCTCCCTTTTATGAGGTGGTGGACAATCATTCCTCCATCTTTCTCTTCCAACGGATAAGAAGTCCGTCATCGATTCTCTGAACCTCCTGAAGAAGAAGTCTTGGAAATTGTGACTCATCAATGAACCCCTCGCCATCTGCAAGGGTCGGCGCCATAGCCCCACCAATGACGCATGAACCGATATAGGTGTTCAGCTCATCAAAGAGCCCTTCACTGAGAAACGACCATATCACGGTCCCACCGCCTTCGATCATCAGTCTCTCTATTCCCGACTCTGATAGTTTCTGCAGCAGGCATGGCAGATCAACCCGGCCCTTTCCGCAGCTGATGATCATTGCATGCTCTCCAAGAGCCCTGATCTTCCTCAGGTCAGCATCTTCTGCAACAACAATGATCCTCTCTCCCTCTCCTTTCACCAGAATATCGGCGCTGAGGGGTGTCTCCGCATGCGAATCAAGGACGATGCGAATCGGGTTCTCCGGTCTCCCTTCTCTTCGCCGGGCAGATCTCAGTTCGGGTGACTTGACGGTCAGAGACGGGTCATCGGCATGTACTGTTCCGATACCGACGAGGATTGCATCACTCTCTGCACGCATCCGGTCCACGCGGGCGAAGTCATCGGATCCTGAGATGCGGACCTGCCGCCGCTCCCGTGTAGAGAGCTTTCCGTCTGCGCTCATTGCGGCGTTAATGATGATGTATGGTCGCATGATAGAACCGTCTGGAGGTTTGTAGTCTTATATCCTCTCGTTTTGATCCCAGTCGAGCAGGGTTTTTAGTGCCTTGCGGTTGATATATGAGGGTATGGGTAATCTGACCGTTGCTGCAATCGCCCCCCCTGATATCCTGCGTGAAATCGGGAAGCCGGGTACTTCCTCGGATATAACATTTTATAATCTTAAACGCGGTTCTGATACGGTCACGTTTATTGAACCGACGCGATACCCTGAACGTCTTGCATCACTCTACTTCTCTGTCTCAATGGCGGGTGCTGCTCTTGTTGTTATTGATGAGATAACTCCTGCCCTTGGGGAGTGTATTCTGATGCTCGATTCAGCCGGTATCCGGGATGGTTATATTATTCTGAGAAATTATCTCGGTCAGGATCAGGTGATGCCCCTTCTCAAAGGGACTGTTCTTGAAAACTATCGTTTTATGGAGGAGAACTGGATTGATCTCAAAGAGGCTCTTCTTGAGCAGGCTGCCCGGGTTGTATCAGAGGAGCCTCCGGCAGGGTCTATGCCTTATGGAACGATGACGATTGATCATCACTTCAATGTAAAAGGTATCGGGACCGTTGTTCTTGGTGCTGTTGTTGAAGGCTGTATCCGGAAACATGATCAGCTGAAGGTTCTGCCTGAAGAGAAGACTGCCCTCCTCCGTTCAATCCAGAAGCATGATGATGATTATACATATGCTGTACGTGGGGATCGTGTCGGGCTTGCATTGAAAAACATCGATTCTGATGATCTGGATCGGGGTTTTGTTCTGACAACAGATCCCGGTATCCAGGTTACTGATGAGATCGAGAGTGATGCCGAGCTTGTGAAGTACTGGCCATCTGCTCTCCGAGAAGGTATGGTCGTCTATTCAGGGCACTGGATGCAGTTCGTCTCCGGTAAGGTGACATCGGTCATAAATGGAGATGACTTCCGGCGTCCACATCTCCGTATCAGTCTGGATAAACAACTCGTGTATCTTCCAGGCGATCGTCTGGTTCTCCATTATCTTGAAGGGGGGAAACTCCGTATCATCGGTTCTCTCATTCTTCATCAAATTTCAAAAGAGCGATAAATCTTCTGAAATTGCAAAAGATAATTTATTTATTGCAGGAGGAAGTATTAATTAATGATGGCAGAGCAGAGACTCCTTTCCTTCTATGGAAAGGGTGAACGTTCAACCCTTTTTATAAGGATCTGGGTCTTTTCTGCACTTACCATAACTGCATATCTCATTACCTATCATGGGGTGCAGCATGGGATCACTGATGTCTATCCTGCTCTTTTCTTTATCCCCATCCTCTATGCGACCCTGTTCTTTCCAAGGCGGGAGACAATTGTTGCTGTTGCTCTTGCCCTTGGATACTTTGGACTCGTCTATTCGCTTGCCCGGGATGATGTTGCGATCATCTATGCATCAACAGTAAATTTTATTCTCTTTGTTGCTTTCGGCCTTGTAGCAGCCACAGTTTCAGAACAGGTCCGGAAGAGGGCCGGTCTGTATGCAGGGGTCATCGAACATGCCGAATCCTGCAACTGGATCGTGGACAGACGTTCGAGAAAGATTGTTGATATCAATCCCCTCTGTGTCTCTCTTTTGGATTACATCCCCCACTCTCTCAATGGGCGGCCGATGCGCTCCCTCTGGCAGGATCAGTTGGCCGCGGATGCTCTCATCGACGAGATCGAGGCAACGCGGAAAGTCTCGGATCGCGAAGAGATTCTGATTCACAGGGATGGTACAAAGCGACATGTTCGCCTCTCCGGGTCTGTTCTGGATGATGAGTCTATCGTTATCTCATCAGTTGACATCACGCCGCTCAAACAGGCTGAAGCGATGAGAAAGCATGCAGAAGTGGCATATAAGGAGACACTTAATGCGATGGATGATCCGGTGCTTGTCATCGATCGTGAACACCATCTCCTCCTTGCCAACTCTGTTGCAGAGCAGAAACTCAGGATAGATGGTGTTTCTTTTGATGTAATCGGTAAGAAGATCGAGGTGATCTATCCCTTTATCTCATTCCTCTCTGATCTTCATAATCATCAGGAAATCTTCGTTGAGAAGAAAGCAATACGAAAAGAGATCTCGTATGAAATCTCCGGTCTTACGTACTGGTACGATATTTCGATAAATCCGATTAAGACAGTACAGAATTCAGGGACTGCAACAGTCATCATACATGATATCACTGAGAGGAGACATGCAGAGCAGATCTGGAGGGAATCAGAGGCATTTCACCGGGTTGTCTTTGAGAATGCCGGATCAGGCATCCTCATCCTTGATGAAGACAGCATCATCACGTCAGTGAATGATGAATTCTGCGTACTAACGGGATATCAGAAGGAGGATCTTTTGGGAGGATCAATCTTTGAGATGATCTTTCCAGAGAGGGATCGGACAATTATGATGGATTGTCTTTGTAAGAGAGATTCAGATTCTTCACATGAAGAGTATGAGGTGAAGATCCTTGATTCGATGGGAGAGGAACGCGATTGTATCCTTCTGACGTCGGTTCTTCCTGGTAATAGCCATCGTCTCCTCTCAGTACTTGACATTACCGATGAGAGGAGGATGATAGAATTGATACAAGAGCAGGAGACGAACTATCGTCAGCTCGTCAGCCAGATGCCCGTTGGTATCTTTACCTGCAAAGATGGTCTTTTCGGTTATGTTAACCCCTCATTCTGCCGAATGACCGGACATTCCGAAGAGGAGCTGGTTGGAAGAGAGGTAACTGATATCTTCTCTCTCTCTTCAGGCCTGCACTCTGCCCAATCTCCGGAAGAAATTGTATATACAAACAAAGATGGTTCAGATCGCCTGGGAGAGATGTATTTCCGGGGGTTACTCTGTGGGGAAGGCCATGAGGAACTTGGGATACTGATTGATATTTCACAGCATAAAATCCTTGAAGATGCTCTCAGAAGTGAAATCGAACGGAGATCTGACTTTGTAACTGTTGCTTCCCATGAACTCCGAACCCCGCTTCAGCCGGTTGTGGGATATATCGGTCTTCTCCTCTCCGATCCGGATGGATTTGGTCTCACTGAAGAGGTGATCCATCTCCTTGGGCTCATTCAGAAGAATGTTGATCAGGAACGGCGGATAATCGATCGTATGATAGAATTATCTGTTGTCGATTCCGGAAAGATAACACCGGTGTGTGAGGAGATACTATTACATTCCCTTCTGGAGGATTTGATTGAGGGTTTTGGATATCGAACGAAAGGAGATATTATTAATGCGGTTTCATCATCGGTTATCATCCATGCTGATGCAAATCTGCTCTATCAGGTTTTTCACAGTCTTATCTCAAATGCAATTCAATATAATGAATCTCCAAGGATCGTCAGGGTGGTATATGAGACCGAAGCGAATAACCATCTTATCCGAATAATTGATAATGGAGTGGGTATAGATGGATCTGTACTGGATCAGATCTTCAGGCCCTTCAACATTGCTGATCTCGATAAAAACAACAGGAAATATGACAGGCTGGGTCTCGGCCTTCCGATAGCCCAACGGTATGTTCATCTTCACGGCGGTGAGATCATAGTTGAAAGTACCCCTGGAGAGGGAAGTATATTTACAGTTCGGATACCTATGGAGATAGAGATATGACGAAGACGGTGATGGTGGTTGATGACGATATCCCAAACCTTACGGTAATGGGACTCCTTTTAAAAAAAATTGGGTATAGTGCAATTACTATACATAATGGCTGGGATGCGCTCGCCGCCATCAAAGAGAAGAAACCTGATCTCATTCTTCTCGATCTTATGATGACACCAATTGACGGGTGGCAGTTTCTTGATGAACTGAAGAAAGAAGGATTATCGAAACTTCCTGTGATGCTCTTTACTGCAAAATATATTCGTGATGAAGAGATAGCTCCATATAAGAAAGATATCATTCAGATTCTCCAGAAACCGGTCTCACTTCGGGAACTTGAAGTGGCACTTCATGATTTCTTCAAAAAGACTTCTGAAATGTGATATTGTTCCTTTTCTATTCTCTTTCAT